>NZ_JBLWIC020000002.1:0-300000 GCF_048538155.2 Paracoccus sp. T5 | reverse complement strand
TGATCTGTACCTCTTCGACGATGCGATACTGGACAACCAGCACCTCCTCGACGACAGGGATGATCGTCATATCGCCCTCCACGCGGGTTTCGGGGGCATTCGCGACAAGGCGATCGACCGGAACGCGTCTGACCTCGACACGCTCCGTCCGAAGCGGTTCGGTCACCGTCACATCCTCGCTCCGCGTGCGCAGAGAAATGTGAGCGGCCAGTTTCTCGACCTCGCGCTTGTCGATGACGACACGTTCCTCGGCAAGAGGAAGCCGCAGCTCCACATTCCGTCCGCTATCATTGCTATCTGCGTCGGGCCCACCAGGCGTCTGGCTGTCGATGTTCTTGTCGCGCACGGTAACTCTCTCTCTTGCGTCGGGCCCCAAATCGACGGCCGCGGAAATGTCGCCGCATCTGACAGTGGCGCACGGCGGCCCTTGGTTCGCTCTGACGTGGTCCTCAAGCATTTGGGGCCCATTTTGTTCCAAGGTTGCTGGTCCCCAAGCTCTGGAACCTGAAGAGCGTGCAAGCCCCGCCCGCGCGATCCTCGCGGCGGCTCTTGTAGCCTCGGTCAACCTGAGTGCGATGGCAGGTATCACCGTAAGAACAAGACTGGCGACGGCCCAAGCTCAAGGAGCGCCGCGATGAGGTCGGAAGGAATAGCAGGGTGAAAACCCAGCAACGTGAGGCCTTGAAGCAGTTAACTTCCCCAACAGCACCGTTGTAATCAGATTGTCCCATAACCAAAACTTGGGGGCCCATTCCGCGACCGTAGATCGGCAGATCATCAAGGGTATTGGGAGCCCCCAAGACGCGGTCGCAACCGTGGCCGTCTCATCTGACCGTGATGAAAATGAGGGCCGGCCTAAGGGCAGAGGACCCGCAGACCAACCTGGCCTGCGGGCGTGCTCTTCGCCCTTTGGCGGTTATTCCACTGCGGCGGGCGCTTCGGTGCCGACGGTGTCAGCAGGCTCGATGGTCACCGGTTCAGTCGTCACGGTGTCGGTAGCGACCGGATCTGTCGTAACGGGCTCTTCGATCACCACTGGATCAGCCACCTCTGTTTCCTCGACATCATCGGCGAACCAACCGAGCAGCCAACCGAGCAGGAGGAGGGCCACCAGAACGGCCACGGCGATGCCAATCCATTTGCCGATGCTGCTGCCGCCTTCCGTCTTGGTGACTTTCGGATCGCGATAGTCTGCCATGTTATTTCCTTTCAGGTTGAGAGAAGAATGGCAGTGCGGACAGGCGATGCCATTCGTCGGGCAGGCCGAAGGAACAGCAGGATCGTGCCGACATTTGCATGCATCTTGCTCTCTCCCGATCTGCTTTCGTGCTGGTTCAATGAGCCATCGCGCCTGCGGTTCCATCCGAAGAAGCCTCAGTGACCGCAATGGCGGGCTCTTGCCGGCTAAGATGCTTGGGCCGTTGCGCTTTAGGACAAGACCAACAGGTTGAAGAAGAGGGCTGCTCGCTTGATTCACGACCGCGAGATGCTGCGAGGCCCCTCATCCGCCGAAAGCTTGCCAACCGGCTTAAGCCCGTTTTCTGCTGGCGCACCTTGCCCGGTGCGGAAACTGCCGGCGGGGCGCTGGTACCAGCAAATGATCGCCTGCATGTGTATCTAAGGCGACGCAGGTCGTCCGGCTTCCGTTGATCTCGAGCGCCCCCGGCTATGACGTCATCTCCCCCGCGCCGAACGAAGTCCCGCACCGAAATGGCCTGAACCCCGGTCACCTCGGCCCTGTCATTGCGGCACGGCTCATGACAACTTACGGTCACAGGTTCCTGCGTGCCCAGATCAATAATTTAGGACCACGAGTTGCGCCAAGGAAGATTTGGGGGAAACGGTGAGAGGAAGGGGCGTCGTCTCTGCGGTATTCGGGGAACAGAGCTACGTCAGCAGACGCACGGCTGTTTGGACAAGCCCATCCGACGCACAGGGCCTTGGGAGGCGCACTGGCCTTTGGTCAACCTCAATAGGTCAATACCACGTTGACCGTGTCGGAATAGAGCCCTGGGGCGGGCGTATTCTGTGCCGGAACCCGGCCATAGACAAAGGCGCTCTGGCTCGACCCCGATCCTGACGAAAGGGCAGCAAGCCCTTCCGAAGCGAGACCCCATGTTTGCGACCGGGCTGCGTCCCTGAAGAGGTTGTAGCCGATCCTGCCTCCTCCAAGGTTGCGCATGGCCCGCGTGCCTGCACTCGTGCCGGACAAGCCATAGCCGATCCCGATGCTGTAAGGCGTTCCCTGAGTGCAAGTCGCCCTGATCTGGCTGGTCGCATCGACAGGCCCGCTCAGCATCCCATGGGTCCCGAAGTCCAGTGTATCGGCTTGCACCCTGCAGTCGGGCTGGACCTGAGCACGAACGGCAAAGCTGAAGGTGGCAGTCCTGTTGGCACACAAGAGCAAGGCTTGGCAGGTCCGATAATCGACGCGGACATCGATGGGATCCCGGGTAAAGGCGGATTGGTAGGATCCGGGAAGCACGCTGGCCTGGCCGGCGGGAACCCTTGCGTAGACAGGGACACTGGCGCGCTGACTGGTCGCCAGTGACAGGAAGCTTCCTCCGCTCAGCACCATTGGATCGCCGCCGAAGGTTCCATAATCGCCCCCGAACACCGAGGTTCCAGCTGCGTCCTTGAAAAGGTTGTAAGAGAGGCCGGTCGCGGTTGTGACGCTGGTCATCCGTCGGAGCGATCCGCTGCGTCCGCCCAGGCCTTCCCCCAGGTGGATCCGGACTTCGATCGAACTCAGAAGATTGAGAAACGACGTGCAGTCGACCGAAATAGTGCCCGTAGCAGTGGTTGGAGAGGTCCCCAGAACGTCCACGGAGCCGAGGACAATGTCGGTCGCGCTGAAACTGCAGGTTTGAGCCTCTGAGGTCTGTGCCGCAGCAACCAACAGCACCAGGACAAGGCTCAGGCGGGTCAGGAACATGGCACCTCACGAAGTTCGGTGATCGAGTTGACATTGGCATCATGGCTGATCTCGGCGCGGCACCGCCTGCCGTCGGGATAGGTCACTTCCAGCGTGTTGACCGCGGCCAGCCGCGTCAGGAAGATTTCGCCGTCGAAACCTATCAAGAACTCGTCGTTCCGACCGAGAAGGACAGCGCGACCGCCGACCTCCAGCGGCGTGCCACCCTGATCGACCAGTTTGACGAGAGCGTTTTCCGTACCGGTCTCGACACCGAAATCGACCACTGCTCCCGACCGGTAAGCGGGGCGCACCGTTTTTTCCGTTGCGGTCACGATCGCGTCTGCAGGCAGGCCGAGCGGGTCGAGGGATATCTTGTTGTCTTCCCAGGCCTTCAGATCGGGGACGAGGATCTTGCCGGATCGGTCGGTTCTGCCGACAGGCCGGTTCTCGGCGCTGACCTCGATGTCCGGAGCCCCTGCATCGACCACGACGAAGGCGTCATCGATGCGGCGCGACATGAAGACGCCGCCGCCTGCCGCGACCACGGCACCCTCGATCCGCAGGCCCAACGAGGTGCCATCTGAATGGAGGCGCCCCGCAACCTCTGCCTCGGCCAGGTTGCCTCTGTACATCGCACTGCCGCGGATGGACGGGCTGTCGGTCCGCTCGGCCTGCAGGCGCCAGTTCCAGCCGGGCGACCTGCCCTCGCTGCGCCCTTCGGCATGAACATAGTGCCGCCAGCCGCCTCTGCTGCGCTCGCTGGACAGTCCGGTGCTTTGCCGCGCGCCCAAGGGAACATGCAGGCTCAGACCGATCACGGAATCCTGCCGCGTCCCACGCACCGCAGCCGCGCTCACCGTCAAGCTGCTCTGACGGCCGATCGCTTGGCTGTACGACGCCCCGAAATTGCGATCCATGGTGCCGTCCGTCCGCTCGATACTGGACAGGAACAGGTTGGCACCGGCATCCTTCTGCAACGGCAGTGACAGGCTGAGCTGTCCGATCTGTCGCGGAAAGTCGCTGCCGCCGATCCCGGCAGTCAAAGGATCCGCGGTCTGCGCCGCGATGTCTCGAAATATGCCTTGCGTCCGCATCAGGCGGCCAGAGACGCGCACCCTGCCGACACTCAGGCTGGATGCAACATCAACAAGACTGCCGCTCTGTTCGCTTGTCCGGCTATGGGCGATGCTGACATGGGCGGTGCCGATCTGGCCGATCCGCAACGACGCTCCGATCCCCCCCATCGCAAGGTCCGGCCCGCCTTCGGCATGAGCCGAAAATGTCACGCCGTCGGAAAACCCGTAGCGCAGCGTCGCCGTGGCAAAGATGCCGCTGACATAGCTGTCGCTTTCCGTTCCCGCGCCAAGGCGAGGGCGGCCCGCCGCAAGGGCGAAATCCGCCATCCCGGGCCGCAACAAATCTTCCGTCACCAGGAAAGGCAGGTCAGCCTGGGTCTCTTTGCCGGTGACATCGCGCAGCACGACCCGCGCCACGCCCGAGCCGGAGGCCAAGGGAAGGTCGCGAATGCTGAAGGGCCCGGCCGGCACCTCAGCCGAGTAAGCAAGAAGCGACCCGGAATAGACCTCCACCGTCGAGGGCAGGTCGGCACGCCCTTCGAACCCCGCCAAGGGCATCGTGACGATATCGGCGCGCAGGCCGAAGTTCCGCTCGACCATGAGGCCGCCAAGGCGGACGGGGCGTGCCCAACCGGGACCGCGGGTGGCAATATCCCCAAGCTGAACCTGCAATGCTTGGGACGGGAACGAACTGCGCCAATAGGTGTCGAGACGCAGCAGATCGTGGCCGCCGACCTGCTGCGGCGCGGCGGCAAAGCCATGCGACAGAGCGCCCACGGGGGTAAAGAAGCGCAGATCGAACTGGCCGGAAAGATTGCGTCCGGTTGCGCCTCCAGTGTCCGACCAGTGGCTCACGCTGAGGCCATAGTTCAGGACGACCCCCAGCCCCTGGTCGATGCCAGGCGCCTCCGTGCCGCCGTCAGGCTGGAGTTCATCACTGGCGCCCGGCTCTTGCCTTGCGTCAACCTCATGGGGCGCCAGTCCCATTTCCGGAACGATGAGACGGATCGTCTGCTCGGCCGTGATCAGACGCCAGCCCAGCCCCGGGATCTGGTCCAGGCGCACCTCTCCGGAAAGTCCTTCACCGGGCGAGACGCCGCTCTTGCGTAGGTCCTGGGCGTCGGCTGTCAGGACGCCGTCGCCCAGATCCGTGAAGCGCGAAATGATGTTGCGCGGCTCACCGTTCACGAACACCTCCAGATAAAGGTCCTCGCCCCGGCCATAGCTTGGCATCAGCAGCAACGCCAGGATCAGCGCGCGGAACGCCGCGCTATTGCGATGCCACGCCGGTATCAAGGGGGCCAACATTGGTGATCGCCCTCAACCGGGCCGTGCCGCCGAGGCGGCCGGCCGACGCGATCGGCCACTGCATGCTTGCGCCCCCAAGGACATAGCCGAGCAGTCCCTGATGCGAGACCTTTGCGCCACTGGCGCCCTGCAGCTGCAGGTCGGCCAAGCGCAATCTGCTGTCGCCTCGATTCACGGCGACAAGCCAGGTGGCATTGTTCGACTGGCGCAAGGTCCACAAGACATCGGGCACGCGGACGTCGGCGGCAGCAAAGAACACCGGGATGCGCAGTTCGGTGACAAAGGCGACCGCACCGGCGCTGCGACGGGACTGATCCGGAATCTCGTTGATGACGATCCGATAGGCTTCCTCTCCGCGTACGGGCGCACCGGCGGTTCGGATCACCCGAACCGTCTGCATGGCGCCCGGCGGCAGCTGCACGGCCGGGGGACTGACCACCACGTCGGATGTCCGCTCAAGCCTCTCTGCACTGTCCTGCTGCGTCCACCGGAAGACGCGCGCCTGTACCGTCAGCGGAGCCTTGCTCTCGTTCTTGAGCGTCAGGGTGGTGGCGGATCCCGGAGATGGCACCTCCAGCACGACCGGCGTGACGCGCAATCCTTCCGCAGCCACAAGGGTCGGAAGGGTCAGTGCGATCAGGATCGCAAGAAGGCGGTCGCGAAAAGCTCGAACCATGATGATGGACAATCTGCTCAATAGGTAATGGTGACGGTGATGGTGTCCGTATAGGTCGCGGACCTCGGGGTGGTCTGCGCCGGCACCTGACCGTAGACCGTGAAAGACTGAGCCGCGCCCGTAGCGGTTGCCGCTACGGTGTCTACGCCGATCGTGTTGCCCCAGTTGGCTGTCCGGGCGCTGTCCCGGAAGAGGCGGTAGTCGATGGTGTCGCTGCCGGAGGTCATCTTGCGGACGGTGGTCGTGGCTCCGGCGCCCAGGCCGCTGCCGAGACCGATCGAATAGGGGGTCGTATTGGTGCAGGCGACCTGCAAGGTGCCGGTGGTGTTCGTGGCGCTCGTCAAGACACCTGTCATGCCAAAATCAAGCGTCTCGGTCGAAGTGATCTGACACTCTGCCGATATGGTGATGCGCACATCGAAGCTGCCTGTGCGGACTGTCTGCGCCTGCAGAGACAGGGGCACGAAACAGGCAACTGCGGCTATAAAGTATTGGCGACGACGCATTAATCTACCCTGATCAACTATTTTCTCGCGGCGCAGCTGTCTGACCTCACTCGACAATCTGTCCGAAGATCATAAGCTGCGTACAATTGAGCCTTTTGCGGGCTAATATAATTTTGGATATTACCGACAGACGACTGCTCGTGGTTCCGTAACGTCACCTTCGCAATAAAAAGGTAAGCCCTGCATTATCTCTTCAGTATAGGGGGCGGGTAAATGTGTATATCCAAAGGTCATGTCGCTATCCGGACAGTTTAGACAAATGGCGCCAGTTGCCTCCAGTCGTTATTTGGAAGCACATTTGTATCTCGGGGCTCTGGCCTGAGCTTCGCATCTTTCCGCCGGTTCCACTGGCTCACTTGCGCAAAGCCAAGACGTCACTGCCCGCTGCATTGATCCATGCGATGTGCGACACAGCCCGTGGCGCTTCTGAGCGGGTGTCTGTTGCGGCTTGCTGAGAACTTAGTTGATGTTCCGGGCTGATCCAAATTCGGTTGGATTGAGTTCAGTGAAGGCAGGGCGGTTCCTCAAGGCTCCCGAGGTTGTCGACGATGGCTCTGTTTGGTGCCAGCAGCGACGCCTCGCGGTTCTGATGCCCGGCCTGGAAACAGCAGTACCTGAAGGTGGACCGGTTATGGATGAAGACGTCGATGTGAGTGCGGACGTGGGGGTGATCATCGAGAAGGTGGAGGGCTGGGTCAACGGCTTCATCGGTCTCATGCCAAACCTGGTCGCTGCCGCACTTCTGCTTCTGCTCTTCTACGTCCTGGCGCGCCTGGCGGGATATACCGTGACCCGCACGCTGATCTACCGCGGAAGGCCGGCCCTGGCGAATGTCGGTGCCGCGCTGCTGCGCTGGTCGATCATGATCCTGGCGTTTCTGCTGGCTGCCACCATCGTTCTGCCGTCGCTGCGTCCCGGCGACCTGTTGTCCGGCCTGGGGATCGGCTCTGTCGCGATCGGATTTGCGTTCAAGGACATCCTTCAGAACCTGCTGTCCGGGGTGCTGATCCTTCTGCGGCAGCCCTTCCGTGTGGGGGATCAAATCGTCGCCAACGGGTTCGAGGGCACCGTCGAGGACATCGAAACCCGCGCAACCTACATCAAGACCTATGACGGCCGGCGGGTGGTCATCCCCAACTCCCAGATCTACACCGGGACCTTCACCGTCAACACGGCTTTCGACAGGCGCCGTTCGCAGTATGACATCGGCATCGGCTGCAGCGACGATTGGGAACAGGCGATGCAGATCATGATCGACTCCGCCAGGAATTGCGAGGGGGTTCTTGCCGATCCCGCACCCGAAGCCATCCCCGTCGGCATCGACGCCTATCAGAACACCATCCGGCTGCGCTGGTGGACCAGGCCCGACCGAGCGAGCGTCATCCACACCCAGGGGCGCGTCATCCTGGCCGCCAGCAAGGCCCTGACTGCTGCAGGCATCGACATGCCCTACCCGACGGAGGTGCATCTGTGGCACGACCAGACCGAGCACGCCGACGGCCATCGCGGCAGGCAGCGCGAGGGCTGGCCTGTGGGACCCGGCGGGGACCCTGGTCCGCGCTGGCAGCCTGAGGAGGGTCCGCGCGATTGACGGCGCCAGGGAAAATGTCCGCCTTGTCCTCCTCGGCGCCATGTCGGAAGGCGGTTTGCTGCACCTGCTGAAATGGCGGTCAAGGCCCGCGCTGGATGCCCGGCGGGAGCACTGCGACGAGTTCCAGCATCAGGTCTACAGCAAGCCGCGCTACAGCCGGTCTGGGTGCGTCTGAGTCATCCGAGATGATGGAGCGACGCCTGGCCAGTGGGGAGGGCTGGTCTCGAAAAACAGCAGTAGCGTGGCATCATCGGGCAGGTGCGTGCGTGCATGGCGTTTCTGCCATTTCGTCCACGCTTCCGTGACCCAGCTGAACCTCGATGCAGGCTTGCAGTCGTCTCGCGCTTGAGGACAGCCGGCTCCTGATTTCCGTTGAACTGAAACCCGCCTCCCGCCATGTTCGGGCGCGACCGGAGGGGTAATGGAATGCGTGTCCTGTTGATCGAGGACGAAGCCGATATCGCCGATGCGCTGGCGCTGTTCTTGCGCGCGCAGGGCCACGCGGTGGATCGCGCACCCGATCTGGAGACGGCGCGAGCGGCGCTGGACGTTGCGGCCTTTGATGCGATCCTGCTGGATCTGGCGCTGCCCGACGGGTCGGGGCTGACGCTGCTTGGCGAAGAGCGGCGGAAGGGCAACCGGGCGCCGGTGATCATCGCGACGGCGCGGGACCAGATCACGGAACGGATCGCCGGGCTGGATGCAGGGGCCGACGACTATGTCGTGAAACCCTACGATCTGGCTGAAATCGAGGCCCGGCTGCGCGCCCATGGCCGCCGCGCCACGGGCGATCCGGCAACGGAAAGCCATGTGGGGGCGCTGCGGGTGGACCGGGCAGGGGCACGGCTGTTTCGGGACAATGCCGAAATTCGCCTGACGTCGCGTGAATGGGCGCTGCTGGATGCGCTGTTGTCGGCGCGGGGCCGCGTCCTGTCCAAGCAGGTGCTGCAGGATCGCCTTTATGCCTTTGACGATGCGATCGAGGGCAACGCGGTCGAAGTCTATGTCTCTCGCTTGCGGGGCAAGCTGGGTGCGGATGCGATCCAGACCCGGCGGGGTCTGGGATATCTGATCCCGTGACACGTCCCTGGTCCCTGCGCGGGCGGCTGGTGCGGCGGGTGGTGGTGGGGGCAAGCCTTGCCTGGCTGGCAGGTGTCGGGCTGGCCGCCCTGGTCATTGCGCATGAGATGTCCGAACTGATGGATACGAGCCTGCGAGGTTCGGCCCGGATGTCACTGGCCCTCTATCAAAGCGCAGGTGAGATGGGCCAGGTTCGCGCCGGGAATGACGTGGCCATCCGCATACTGGACGCAGGGCAGGTCGTGGCAGAGGCCCCGTGGCCGCCATTGACGCAGAATGGCGGTCAGGATGTGGACGGGTGGCGGGTGTTCCGCCTGTCGAACGGTCCGGTCGCGGTCGAGGTCGGCCAAAGCGATGAATGGCGACGCGACGAATTGGTCGAAACTCTGGCCTGGCTGGTGGCGCTGATGCTGCCTGTCCTGCTGACGGCCCTGATCGCGGTCCGGGGCACGGTCGCAACCGTCTTGCGTCCGGCGACAGGCTTTGCGGCAGCGCTGCGCGGCCGTGATGCACGCGATCTGTCGCCGGTCGCGACGGACGATCTGCCGGACGAGCTGGTCCCGATCCCGCAGGCGCTGAATTTCTATTTGGCCAGCATCCGCACCCATGTCGGCGCCGAGCGCCAATTTGTCACCAACGCCGCGCATGAATTGCGCACGCCCATCGCCGCCGCCTCGGCACAGGCGCAGCTGATGGCGGCGGGATTGGCGGACCCGGACGCGCCCGCGCGCATGGCCGGGGCGCTGACCCGCTTGAGCCGGCTGGTCGAGCGTCTTTTGCAGATGTCGCGGGCCGAGGCCGGGATGATCGGGACGGGCCCCTGTGACCTGGTGCAAATCGCCCGGATGGTCATCGCGGAACACGGGTCCGAGGCTGTGTTCGACGATGGTGAAAAGGCGCGGCTGCCGGTGGCGGTCGATCCCGATGCGTTGGCGATGATCCTGCGCAATCTTCTGCGCAATGCCTGCGATCACGGCACCGGCGATGTCCGGGTCACCTTGGCGGCAGGGCCTGTCCTGCGGGTCTCGAACGCGGTTGGGCCAGACGCAGTATTTCGGCATGCAATGTTCGACAAGTCCGCTTCGTCACAAGGGGCGGGGCTGGGGCTGGCCATTGTTGCGCAACTGGCCGCCGCCCAGGGCATCACGGTCAATCATGCCATCGCCGCAGGCCGCGCCACCGTGACGATGCATTTCTGAGCCTGCCTACCACAGGGCCAGCATGTGCAGATGTCCGCTGCGATGAGCCAGATCGATGGCCTCGGCCAGCGGCAGGGCCGACAGAAACACCAGTGCATCCCGCCCATTGCGCCACAGCAGGCGAGGCTGGATTGTCACATGCTCTGCCGTGCGAAAGCCTGACAGGTCCGGGCGGATCATCGGCACGGTGGCGCGATATGCGTCATGTGACGCACCGAAACGGGCACGCAGGAACTGTTCCTCGTGCCGCGCGATGGTGGCCAGAACCAACCACCCCGCGACCCCGAACAGCGCGGCCAGCTCCAGGCTTTCCAAAGCCAGCCCGAACCCCACGATGCCAATGATCGAGAACAAGTACAGCGGATGGCGGCAGACGGAATAGGGTCCGTCCCGCATCAGCTGCCCGTTCTTGTGGCCGCCGATATACAGGGTCGCCCAAAACCGGCCTAGGATCGCGACAAAAATCAGCATCGTGCCCGTCACATGCAGAGCCGCCGCGGGCACGGCAGACCAGAGCGGATTGCCCAGCAAGACCAGGGGCAGTCCCGTCAGGAACAACCCGCGAAGAACGTTGATGCGCCGGCGCTGGTTGGCGGGACGGACGGCTTGGGTCGGAAAACAGGTGGCGGTCATCGAGTTGTCCTCAGGTATCGTAGCCGAAGGAGGACTTCATGGCCTCCCAGCTCTGGTTCATGGGCCAGGCTGCGCTGAGGGGCAGCGAGACATGGCCATAGCGGAAAGAGATCTGCGCCTCGGCCGGTGTTTCACCAAGACCCTGGCTTGCCAGATAGAGGGCGGCTGCCAGGCCGGTGCGATCGGCGCCCGCCTTGCAATGGATCAGCAGGGGCTTGGGCAGCGCGTTCAGCAACGCGATCAGCTCTGCGGCGCGTTCGGGGGTCAGCACCTCGTTGTCGCGCATGGCAAAGTCGGCGTGCTGCAGGTTCAGGCGGGCGGCGGTGTCACGTTCAGTCCGGTACCAATCGGCCCTCGACTTGCCACGTAGGTTCAGCACGCTGCGAAAGCCGTATTCCGCCGTCCATTCGGACAGTTGCTTGTCCGAGGGCTGGGCAGAGCGATAGACTTGCCCCGACAGAACCGCATGCAGATTGCCGGTCTGTTGCAGCCAGGCCGCCCATCCGGCCGCAGCGAGGCCGGCGACGACCAAGACAGCCGAAATAAGCCTCAGAAGCCGCCTCACCGGTGGTCCTTGTCCGTCAGAGGGCGCTTGGTTCCGGTCAGCATGGACATGACGAGGTTCTCATGGTGGCGAAGGCTTTCGAGCAACACGCCCGCGACATGCAGCGCGGCCAGGACGAGGATCAGCTTGGCCAGCAGGTCATGGACCTCCTGCATCGCGGATGATCCCCAGAAAGCGTCGGTGGTCTGCAACCAGCCGGTCAGCACCGTGGCCGCGACCGTCAGCAGCAGCGCCGTGACCATCGCACCGCCCGCCGGATTGTGGCCCAGATAGCGGCATTCCCGGCCCGCCCACAGATCGCGCAGATAGGCCAGAACCGGGCATGGCGGGGCCCGATCAGACCCCAGATCACCCGCGGGGCGATAAGCCCGGCGATGACATAGCCCAAGCCTTCGTGCAGGACCTTGGGGCCATCTGCGGTCAGCCAGACACACGCGATCAGCGCGACCAGGGACCAGTGGAACAGCCGCACAAAGCCGTCCCATACCCGAACCTTGTCAGTCATCGGAACCTACGGCCTCGAAGGTGGCAGGGTCAAAGAACACCTCGACGCGCTTGCCGTCCTTGTCATGGCCATAGACCTCGTAGCAGCCGTCCTCGGTCTTGACGTTGCTGATCGTCCATCCATTGGCGGTCAGGCCTGCGGTCAGTTCCTCAACCGGGCGCCAATCGGCCTGCGGCACAACGCAACGGTCCGAGGCAAAGGCAGGACAGGACGATCCGGCCAGCATCAGGACAAGAAGGGGCGTGCGCATGGAAATCTCCCTGAAGGCATTTCATGCGGTAAGCCTTGCGGCCCGAACCTTGCAGCAACCTTACGGCCGCCGGGGGCGGGCAAGATTGGCGATTGCGCGAGGCAAGCCGCACGGCAGCGCAGCATGCGGCGTGGCCCCGGGCAGTTGCCAAGGAGAGCAGCGCCAGGATTTCGATGCTGGATGCATGGGCAGTTACCACGGGTTCTGCCGCGCCCCATGAAGCCCGAATTGCCACTGAAGGATCGTTCTGCAAGAATTTCCCAAACCGCGACTCAACCGGAGGAAAGATCATGTCGGACCTGACCAAGACGCTGCTTGCGTCGGCAGCCTTTTCTGCCGCGCTCTCGACCAGCGTGTTCGCGGACGTCAGGATGTCTGGCGTCCTGACCGACGCTGAGGACGGGAACAGGTTCTTCACCCGGCTTGGTGGTGAAGCCAATGACAGTCTGACGATTTCGGGGCTGGAGGAGGGTGCCGACTATGTCTTGGTGACGACCCTGCTCGATGCCGGATCGGGAGAGAAGGTCAAGGTGGTCGAGACGCCTTTGACGGCCGAAGGCGCGGAGGCGCAATTGGTCGTCACCCTTCCCGTTCCGCGGAACGAGGGCGACCTGAACATCGATTACGTCACCCACCACCTTCTGCGCCGGGCCGGGGAGGATGAGGTTCTTGCCGAGATGACCGGCGACGCGGCGGATCCCGAGCGTTCGATTCAAGTCCACTCGATCCAGCGCATCCATGTTCTGTCGGTCAAGGACGCGTCGGATGGCGACAACCGGATCGACGGTGACGGTGGAAAGATCGAGGCGACGCTGCGCTACGAGAATATGGTCGAGGGATACGATTACACGGTCTGGGGCCAGCTGCTCACCCCGAGTGGCCAGAGCCGCGGAATCTTTGCCGCGATACCTGGCTTCGCTCCGGATGCCAAGGCAGGCGAACTGACGCTGACCTTCGATATCCCTCCCGGCCTGGACGGCCTCAGCGTGACGCCGAGCGTCGGCATCTTCCACCAGAACCGGGTCGAGATCCGGCAGGACGGAAACATCACGTGGCTGGAGGGCGCACCGACGCCGGTGATGATCGCGTCCCACGTAGACCTGAGTGACGAGAGCCTGGCAGTCGAAGTGGGCGTCCCCTTCGGGCAAACCGATTAAGGTTGCTGCGTCAGCCTTCGGCTCATCATCCGAGACGGCAACCTTCCTGGATTACTTTGGTCTACAGTGGCGTCTGAGACCGGGATGCCTTCGTCTGCCTTGGAGAAAGCGGGGACCAAGATCGGCGGCTCCGGGCGTTTCTGGAGGCAGAAGGTGGCGCGCCGGGTCAGCTGCCGTCGATCAGGTGAAAGTGCTCGCATAGTGCCGTGGCAGAGGCGCCAGGACTGAGCAGGTCTGCTTCTACTGCCATTTCCGACCAGACCGGGCACTGGACCTGAAAACGGCCGCGGACCTGCTCAGACTGGCGGCTCAGCCTGAGCAGGCCGTCCCGGCACATCCGACAGGAGGCCGTCTCACATTTTGAAAGGCCCGGCCTCTGGAACGTCGGTCGTGCTCCACCCGCCTCCGATCCGGCAGGGCCAGCGCCTGAGGTGAACGCCCTACCGTTGCTACTGGCGATCATGGCCGGCGGCCCGGGGCGCGCGGCCGTCAGCTTGCGTGCGCCGCAGAGCCTAAATTCGATACGATACGATGGCTGCCACATGATTGACCTGCAGCAAGTAGACAATCTCGTGGCTCGGCAGACAAAGAGGCGCCTCCTTGAACCGACAGTCAGGCGGGATGCGGCGGACGGAAGCACGACTAATGGTCTCGGTCATGGCGCGCCCACTCCATCCTAAGATCAGGCACCCTTTCCTCGTTGTAGCGCCCGTCGGTTGCCTCGCGCTCACAGAACCCGTGGGTGGTGTAGAAATGCCGTGCCCGGGCATTCTTCTGGAACACCCAAAGCTGAAGGTAACTCAAGTCTGACCTTACTGCTTCCAGCAGCCTAGTGCCGAAACCAAGGCGCCAGCAGTCCGGGGCAACATAAAGATGATTCAGCCATCCTTGATGAAATGAAACAAAGCCGGCAGCATGTCCGCCTTCCCAAGCAATCAGCACCGTCTCCACCGGCAGGACCCTGGTTTCGAAATATCGAAGATCCTCTTCTGGAGAGTGCAGTTCCGGAAGCCAAGGCATCGCTTTCTGCCGGCAGACGCGATGCAGCTCTGCCAATGTCTTTGCGTCAGTGGGGGATGCTGCAGTAATGATCATCTGGTGTCGACCACTTGTTGTGAAGGGGGCGGCAAAGAGCCGATGATATCTTCCTGACATGATAAAGCCGAAACGAGGGCCACCCTTTGTGGGCCCTTTGCCAATTTCTCCCGTTATACGGCACATCGTGAGAAACCGAGACGTGGTTTCAATGCAGAGGACGGAAATCCGAAGACCTCCGAATATACTGACAAGTTCTTCTTAGCCGTGCGACTCCCCCGCGCTGGCGCAAGACTCCTGCCCGTGGAGCGCAGGGACCTGCCGCTGGCTCGAATGCGCCCGACGAAGGTGTCATGTCGACATCAGATGGACTATCCCGTCATGAACCGGTTCCTGCGAACCCTGAACCCAATGCCGAGGAAGAAACGAACGCATGGCCACAGAGATCGCCAACGCGCTGGAGCTGCATGTCGCGGATCTGGTCAATACAGCACGTGCCGAGGCGGACCTTGCGCCTGTGCATGTGGAGCTGCACCTCAACCACGCTGCGCAGACGCATTCCGACTGGATGTCGGAGGCGGGGGCGCTGTCCCATCTGGGAGCCGGAGGCAGCAGCCCGGCAGATCGCGCCGGAGACGCCGAGTTTCCGCTCGACGGTGCCAGCTGGCACCTGACGGAGAATGTGGCCTACAAAGGGATCAGCGGCGAGCCTGAACGCGATGACGTGGAGGAGATGCATGCGGCGCTGATGCAAAGCAGTTCGCATCGGGCCAACATCCTGGACCCTGATGTCGATTACCTTGGCGTCGGGCTTTCGACCGGCCAGATGCAGGTCGGCAATGGGATGCAGGACGTGGTCTACATGACGCAGAACTTTGGTTCGACCTCGCAGCCGGTTCTGGTTCAGGAGGAGGTGGACGGGCAGACGGTCGCAACCACCTATGTGGATGGCGAAGCTGTCGACGGCTCATCACGTCCCGTCAAACAGGAGGATGAAGACGAGGATCAGGACATGGGCCCAGAGCCTGTCCAGGACGAGGACAGTTCGCAGCAAGACGGCTCGGGCGGGACGTGCTTTGTCGCTACGGCAGCCTATGGGGACCGCATGCAACCCGACGTGGTGATGCTGCGCCGGCTGCGCGATGAAGTCTTGGCGCATTACAGGGCGGGACGAGCGTTCATCCGCCTCTACTGGATCGTCGGGCCCCGGATCGCCCGGCTGGTCCATGCCGAGCGCACCATGGGTCGGGTTGCGCGCCTGCTGCTCATGCCCTGTGTCGCGGGCGCAGCATGGCTGGTCCAGAGACGAGGCGGGAGGGTTCCAGTCACCCTGCTCCGCACGGACCGCACGGCTACGACTCGTTCCTGACTGCGGCACTTGCAGGCGCCTCGCCGTTCGGGCCTCGGAGTAGGTCGCATCCATTGACCTGCCCCCCGGAACGTCCTCAGTTTAATGTAGGGTTTGCTTCACAACGAAGGAGCAGACGACATGAGGAAAAGCCGCTTCACCGAGGCGCAGATCATTGGAATGATCAAGGAACAGGAGGCCGGCATGGCGACGGCGGAGGTCTGTCGCTGTCATGGCCTCAGCCCGGCGACGTTCTACAAGCTGAAGGCCAAGTATGGGGCATGGATGTGTCCGATGCCCAGAGGCTGAAGGCACTGGAGAATGAGAACGGCAAGCTGAAGCGTCTGCTGGCGGATGCGATGCTCGACAATGTCGTGCTGAAGGATCTTCTGGGAAAGCCCTGACGACACCGAAGGTGCGGCGGGAGGCAGTGCTGAGGCCGATGCGGGATCATGACATCTCGCAACGCCGGGCCTGCGTTCTGGTCGGTGTCGATCCAAAGACGGTGCGGCGCGAGCGGCCGCCCGACAACCCGGAGATCCGCAATGCCATGCAGGAGATCGCGGCGCTGCGCCGCCGGTTCGGCTATCGGCGGATCGGACTTCTGCTGGAGCGCAGGGGCATGCTGATGAACCCGAAGAAGCTGTATCGGCTCTACCGCGAGGAAGGGCTGTCGGTCCGGCGCAGGCGAGGCCGCAAACGGGCCCGAGGCACACGCACGCCAATGCCCTTTGCCCTGATACCGAACCAGCGCTGGTCGCTGGACTTCGTGGCGGATACGTTCGGGGCGTCGCGGAAGTTCCGCATCCTGGCGGTGATCGACGATTGCTGCCGCGAGAACCTGTGTCTGGTCGCCGACACCAGCATCTCGGGCGCCAGGGTGGCCCGCGAACTGGATGCGCTGGTCAGGATCTATGGCAAGCCAGAATGCATCACCAGCGACAATGGGACGGAGTTCACCAGCCGAGCCATCCTGAAGTGGGCCGAGCAGAACGACGTCGCCTGGCACTACATCGATCCCGGCAAACTGCAGCAGAACGCCTTCATTTAGTCCTTCAACGGCAGCCTGCGCGATGAACTGTTGAGTGAGGAGATCTTCGACACTTTGGACGATGCTCGCCGCAAGATCGCCCTCTGGCGCTATGACTACAATGCCGTCAGGCCGCACTCCTCGCTCGGAAATCTGACGCCGCTCAAAGCGCGCCGGGCGCTTGCGCTATTCGACGGCGCCGCGCCCGGCGCGCTTGCCCCGGAAACATCCGCCGACTACCAATCTCAAACTGGCAAACTCTCGTTATGAACGAGGGACCAACGGGGGGCACGTCACCATCACTATGCATATTCCGGCCTTGGACCGCCGAACAGGGGCCTGCTGCTTCGAGCAGCAGGCCCATAGGGTCACACGAAGAGCAAGTCGTTGCCGAGCGCGCTGATCGTCGTGTTGCGGATGGTCAGGATATCGCCGTCTCCGAAATCGAAGACAACATTGGCTCCGCTTGGCGCGGCATAGGTACTGGCCTGCGCAAAGGTCTCAACTCCGAAATCGAGAATCCGGATCGTGTCGATATTGTCCTGAAAGTCCAGGACGACATCCCGATCATATCCGTGTCTGAAGACAAAGGTATCGCTGTCTGCGCCACCTTTCAGCCGATCAGCTCCGGTCCCGCCGTCCAGCGTATCGTTCCCAGTACTCCCGATGAGGGTATCATTCCCAGCATTGCCTTCCAGCAGGTCCGACCCTCGCCGACCCTGGATGTTGTCCGCCCCGGCTCCACCTCGGATCTGGTTGGACCGAGCATTGCCCAGCAGGACGTCATTGCCTGCCCCACCCTGAATGTTCTCGATGTTCCGGATCACATCGAAGCCATGGCCAGTGTCCTGCGGATCGGTCATGGCCAGATCGACCCTTACCGCCCGGCTCGCGCCCCTGAACGAGACCCAGTCCATTCCGGTCCCGCCATCCAGCGTGTCGTTCCCTAGGCCCCCGATCAGGGTGTCATTCCCGGCATTGCCCTCCAGCAGGTCCGACCCTCGCCGACCCTGGATGTTGTCCGCCCCGGTTCCACCTCGGAGCAGGTTGGCCTGCCCGCTGCCCAGCAGGATGTCGTCACCTGTCCCACCCTGAATGTTCTCGATGCTCCGGATCACATCGAAACCATGGCCAGTGGCCTGCGGATCGGTCACGGACAGATCGACCCTTGCCGCCCGACTCGCGCCCCTGAACGAAACCCAGTCTATCCCGGCCCCGCCGTCCAGCGTGTCGTTCCCAAGGCCCCCGATCAGGGTGTCATTTCCGGCATTGCCCTCCAGCAGGTCCGAACCCTGCCGACCCTGGATGTTGTCCGCCCCGGTTCCGCCTCTGATCAGATTGTCCTGAGCGCTGCCCAGCAGGGTGTCATCGCCTGTCCCACCATGAATGTTCTCGATCTCCCGGATCACGTCGTAACCCTGGCCGGTGTCCTGGGGATCAGTCACGGACAGATCGACCCTTGCCGCCAAGCTCGCGCCCCTGAACGAGACCCAATCGATTCCGCTCCCGCCATCCACGATGTCATTTCCAGAACCGCCGACGAGGGTGTCGTTCCCGGCACTGCCGAAAAGCTGATCATTGCCCGCCTCACCATGCATCCGGTCATGACCTTCGCCACCCTCCAACAGATCGTCGTCCAGGTTGCCATAAAGGGTATCGTCACCAGTACCGCCCAGCAGTGTATCATTGCCTGCCAGACCGTTGAGCAGGTCATCGCCCTCGTCGCCGGCCAGGAGATTGGCGCCGATCGAGCCCGTCAGGGTGTCGTTGAAGCGGCTGCCCGTCAGGTTCTCGATGTTGATCAAGGTGTCGTTGCCTTGGGAGTCGCTGACCCATTGGGCGCCGGTCATGGACAGGTCGACCCGGACGCCGTCCTGCGATCTAAGATAATCGGCCGTGTCCGTGCCGTGACCCCCATCAAGGATGTCATCACCGGCTCCGCCCATCAGGGTGTCATCGCCTTGGCTGGATGACACCAGGTCACCTGCATCCCTCATTGTGTCGATGTCAGAATTCCATCTTAGATCGCCAAGAAGGCCACCCTCAGGAAGCTTCGAGAAATCGACAACCATGACAGTATAAAGGTCACCTGCAGGTAAAGATCCTGTCAGATTCACGATCCCCGAATAAGTCACGGTCAAGTCACCGATAGTTTCCTCATATTCGGGAGCCAGCTTGAAGGGATAGCCAATCAATGAGGTGGGCGTAGAGTTTCCGGCCGGATAATCATCCCCATCCAGAGTCGTATCGAATACAGAGTTGGCCGGCTGCAAATTGATCTGGAGCGAAGCCAGAGCTTTGGTCGTGGAAAGCTCGTGCCAGTCAGAGCCAAAAGACATGGCGATATCCGTTCCGCTTGCTGCGCCAAAGGTATATGTGTCCAATGCACGCCACGTCAGGATTTCAGTGGTGCCGTCAGAATATGATGCCGTAATTTTCGCGCCATCTAGGTCGACCCCACGCGAGGTCGTATCGTGGCGGATACCATTCACCGTTTCATGGGGATTTTCGTCGAGCCTGACAATATCGATCAAGGGCATTTAAAAAACTACCTTCTGCTATTTACGTTTGGCACTAATGATCTCTAAATTTTAAATCCGAGGCACGTTCGCGTCACAGATTTTCGCCGAGCTTGGCTATAGGTCTTGTTCATATTGTCGCCATAGTGACCTATGCTGCTGTCCTGCGCGTGTCAAAATAAGCTTTTGAGTGTCCCGCCTTTAGGTGAAAAGCCGAGGTTATGGCGGTTTATATCAGTTGGCTTATTTTATATGTATCATATAATATATCTCGAACCGCCTCGATAGCACAACTGCCGTTGGTGGATGTTTTCGCAAAAAGGCTGTTCGGGTTGACCTCGCAGCGTTTTCCTGGAGATGGCACGGCCCCCGCGCAACCTGCTTGAGCGGAAGCTTTCTCCAAAAAACTGACGAAGTGGGCCGCGAGATAGCTCATCACGGTTGTAACCTTTGCATACACATATTCTGCCTAAAGTATGGTAATTTATTTGTGCAAGGTAATTCTCTTTCTCAGGAAAATACCTAGCCAAAAAGACAGTCTGAGGACGGGCATTGTGAGGGATGTCAGGTGCCGAAGTTCTGACCTCACGGCATCAGATGACAGCTGCGGCGAGGGCGGTCGCCGACAAGAACACCTTGGAACATCCGTTGTATCGGGTTGCGATACGTCTTCCAGTCCTTGAGCCTGCCAAACATGATCTCGAGGCGATTGCGGGGTCTGCAGCGGCACTTGCCGTAAGTCACAGTGGCCTTGCGCTGCTTTCGGCAAAAGGCTGCGGCGCCTCTCCTTTATCTTCCAATGGGCCTCCGAACCAGTTGGCGTCATGGCCTCGGTCTCCAAGCGGCCAGTCGACATCAGGCAAGCTGCTCGAGCAACGCGTTCGGGCCGATGTCGCTACCTGACCGGTGCTCACGAACAATCTGATCGGCCGGCTGTAGCCGTCGCAGAGCGCGTGCAGCGTGGTGTTCATGCCATCTTTGGTGCGCCCGATCAGGCGACCACGCTTGAGATGGCCGGGCCTGCTTCGGGACCGGGCATGAACAGCTTCAGACAGAAAAACATCGACCTAGCATCCGGCTTGCGGTCGTCGCATCCAGCTTTGGCAGCTATCCCGCGACCAGCCAGAGGGTGGTGCAACCCAGCAGCACGGCCATGACGCGCTGAAAGCGCCGCGTGAAGTCCGCCCGGACCAGCAGGCGCTGCATCCGGCAGGCAAGCATGACATAGGCGCCGAACACGGCACCGGGCGCGACCACCGTGACCAAGGCGATTATCAGCATGGGTGGCCATCCGTCCTGCTGTTGGACGCTCCCTGCGGAGAAGAGCGTGACGAAGAACAGCAAGCTGAGCGGGCTGGCCAGTCCCGCAGCCACGCCGGCGGCCAGTTCCGCGGCCCATGAAGATGCTCCCCGAGGTACGGCCAAAGCCAACCGTCCATCAGCATGCCGCCAGAGCCGCAGGACCATGACGCCGAGGTAGCCGGCAACGGCAGCCTTCGCGATCAGGATGACTACGAGGGGATTGCCGAGCCAGAGGAAAAGCCCGCTCATTACGGCAACCAGAGTCGCAAGTTTGCCAAGGATCACGCCACCCGCGAACAGGGCCGCGGCGCGCTGCTGGCCGGCAAGCGCGCGTGCCAGCAGGATCGCGACGATCGGACCCGGCGCGGCGGCGACGAGAGCAAGGGCGGTGGCGTAGGACAGGATCTCCACAGTATCCTCCGGACATTCTTTCGGCTGCAGCCGGCGTGGCAGGCCTAGAGGCGCACCTCCCGCCGGGGCGCGACATCGCAGCGCCACCGCTGGATCTGCCATTCGCCATGGGACTCGTGCCACCGGGCGACCTCGGTCTGGCCTGACATCATGCAGGTCAGGAGCGAGACATCGTCGGCGCTGTAGAGGTTTGAGAATTCGCGGCAGTGCCCGTTGAGGCAGGCGATGATGATGAGTTCCAGCATTGGACCGTCTCCGGACAGGGATGAACAACACCGCGGCCGCTTCGTCAGCGGGCGCGAAACAGCATCAGATCAGCGCGCAGCCACAGCGCGTAGCAGACGAGCAGGGTCAGTTGTTGGACGAGGATCGCGGGCGCCGCTTCCGCAGCCGCAAGAGCCGCCGCAATGGCAAGAAGGGCGGGCAGGCGGCTCAGCACGACCGCGGCGCGAAACGGATCGAACTTTGGCATACCCTTCAGGCCCAGGAACCAGCTGGCATCGGGCCGCGATGCGCTGCCCAGCTTTCCGCCGACAAGAAGGGCGGAAGACGCCAGCCCAAGCGCCGTGTTGCCGATCAGGACCAAGGACGCAGACAAAGCGAGCGCCGCCACCGCGGAAAGAGCGTCCCCAAGGCGGAGGAGGTTCGGGCTCGGGTGCGTCGGCTCGCGCCACGCCCTGTAATAGGCCTCGCCGCTCATGAAGAAGATCAGCATAGCAAGGGTTATGGCGGAGGCTGACGGGCTTCCGACCAGATACTCCTTAAGCGACATCAACATTGATCCGCCCGCTCCGGAAGCTGCGCCACCGGCGACGATGGCCTGCAGTGCCGCGACGGAGAAGGCGATGATGTTGCCTAGGTTGTAGTAGCCGCCCGGGCCTTTCATGCGGCTTTGCAGCCCTGCAATCACGGATCGGGATCGCGGCCGAAGGACAACCATAGCGCCGGCGTCTGCTTTTTCACGAGTCATGTCGCGTCTCCCGATAGTGCACGTACCGCCAGCGGCGATAGGGCGGTGCCTTCTGCGATGACGGTGTTCCAGTGCATCGCTGCACCCTCGGTCGGGCACCCTGCACGACCGCGACTCAGACTGTGCCATCCCCGCATGAGCGCGGCGTGAGCGGCCCGTGAATGTCTGCGGCCTGGTTGCGTCACAGCCGCCGGACCGGCAGGACGCGGCGAGCGGCACGTGACGCGACGCGCAAGGAAATGCGGGATCAGCGCCTAGCTCCTGACCACGCGTCGTACAGGCTTGGCGGCCAACCGCGTTTTGGCCCAGTTGCTGTGACGGGGCCTGCGCCGGTTCAACTAATCCGGCTGACGTCTCTGGGGCCCTGGCAACCGAGCCGATGATCCAGGAGATAAAGCGTTGGGCAGCATCGCTCCTGCAAACTCCCATCCTGCCGAGCAGGCAGTTGTGTTCTTCGCAATGAAGATCCCCTGATGAACGACGCTTTCATCGGTGCAGAGAAGCCCAGCCTTCCAATCATCCTGATGTGCACTGCGTTGCAGGTCTGCCAGCGCTGCTTTTTTAGGCTGACACATCCCCTGATGCGCTGTCGACCGTCGGACGCGGGAACAGCCATCAGACCTCAGCGGTCAGGACGCTCTTCTAGACGAGGCCGAAGTTGCCATGGCCGGCTGCGAGCCATTCCCTTCGGCGGTCCAAAACGCGGTTTTACCCGGTTGGACGGCATCCTCCCCTCGGGTTCCCAAGCCCAAATGCCTTCCAGCCAAAGCCCGTGAAGCAGGCTGATGGCTCGTCACGATAAACGGACAGCGCCAGCTTCCCTGTCCGACGCTCGTTCGGAACAATAGCGGCGACCGCTGGTTGCAGCACCTGCATCGCGCCGAAGAAGCCGACGGCTCTGCAGGATCAGGGCTGTGTCAGAGGCGATCTCTGCCATGTGGTGATCATCGGTGCCGGTAATGAAGGAGGACTGCAATGCTACCCCCCAGACTGCATGCCGCGCTGGATGCTGTTTCGGCTGCCGCACTATTGCTGAACGCCACAGCTGCAAGGCGCTCTCCTATTCGAGGTCCTCTGGGCATGATCGGCATGGCCGTGGCAGGCTACTCCCTCGCTACACGCTACAGCGGTTCCCTGGGCGCAGGGCGTCCCATCCCGATGCACGCGCATCGCCTGCTGGATGCTGCCCAGGGGGCCGCATGTCTGGCATTGGCGCGGAGCGCGGAGAGCCCTGTGGAGCGCAACGTTCTTCGCAGCTACGGCGCTTTTTCTCTGGCCGTGGCAGCCATGTCCTCGCCTCCGGGCCCTCCTGGAGTCGGGGTACCTAAAGAGGGCGTTCATTCCTCCAGGCGCCTTGGCGCAGAGGTTGCCTATCTTCGCTGCGGTATCGTCAACGTCGCCTTCATTGGTGCCGAGGGCGCCGGTGACAGAGAGTGGTTCCTGGTTGATGCCGGCCTTGCAGGATCCGCAGCTGCCATTCGCGATGCGGCGCGCAAGCGCTTTGGTCGGGCGCGACCTGCTGCCATACTTCTGACACATGGGCATTTCGACCATGTCGGCGCGTTGCAGCTTCTGGCCAGGGAATGGGACGCGCCGATATACGCCCATCCTGCTGAACATCCCTACCTGACCGGACAGCAGAGTTATGCGCCCGCAGCTCCCGAAGTGGGCGGAGGGGCGATGGCGGAACTCTCATGGCTGTTCCCCCGCGGGCCGATCGATGTCTCGGCCCATCTTCGCGAGCTGCCCGCGGATGGTCGCATTCCGGGGCTTGAGGCATGGCAGTGGATCCACACGCCCGGACATACGCCGGGCCATGTCTCGTTCTGGAATGAAGGTAGCCGAACTCTTGTCGCGGGCGATGCCATCGTCACGACCCAACAGGAGTCCATGCTGGGCGCGCTGTTCCCGCAAGGGCGCCTGCAGGGGCCGCCTGCCTATTTCACCCCCGACTGGCAGGCAGCGCATCATTCGGTGCAGCGCTTGGCCGATCTGAGGCCGCAGATCGTCGTCTCAGGCCATGGTCCGGCGCTGCAAGGACCGGAGGTACGCACCTGCTTGCACGAACTTGCTTCTGACTTTCCATCCAGAGGAATGCCTGCCTGCAGCCGATACCTGAATGACCGCACCTGACCCATCGGGCGGCCTGCAACTTCTACCCGATCTTGGAGGCAGCAGCTGCGGCGCAGGCGGTTTCCGCATTCGGCAGGCGTTTCGGGCAGCGTCGAAGACTCGCATCGGAGCGCCTTACTGTCAGCACATGTGGAGTACCGGACCCGCCCGATCGCGGCCGGCAGCCTTTGATCGCAGAAGGAAGCCGCTCTGATGGCCCATGCATCATCCTCAGCCCTGCAGTCGATGGCGCCGCTGATCGCTCAGCACGCGCAGCCACTGCTGGAGGCGGACCGAGACAGCTTCCCAAGCCGGGCGGCCGGCCCTTCGGCATGACACGACACCCGACAGATGGAGAACCCTCATGACGTCTTTGCCAGAGCGTATGGCTGCATCACTGGAAGCCGCCGAGCAACTCGACGCGCCCGCCTATGCTGTGGCCGACGTGGTTTCCACGGCCCTCGAACTGACGGGCACGGCCTCGCAGCCGATCCAGAACGTCCTGCATGGCACCTGGCTGGGCCATCCTCTTCATCCGGCGCTTGCGACCTTCCCGATCGGCACCTGGACCATGGCGTTTGCGCTCGACGGCTCGGAAGCGCTCGGGCTTGCGCCACGCCGGCAGGTGGGCGAAGCTGCGGACCTGGCCCTGAAAGCGGGCGTGGTGGGGGCCGTGGCAGCCGCTGCCGCCGGGATGGCGGACTGGCGTCAGGTTCATGGTCGCGACCGGCGGACCGGGTTCGGCCACGCCGCGCTCAACTCGGTTGCCCTTGGTCTGAACATCGGCTCAATCGCGCTGCGCCATCGCGGCCGCCGCGGCCTTGGCCAGATCGCCAGCGGCGCGGGCTGGTTGGCCGTTATGGCAGGGGCCTATCTGGGCGGGCATCTCGTCTACCGCCGGCGCGTCGGCGTGGACCAGGCGGATCGCTCTCCCGAGCCGCGGGGCTTTCAACCGGTTCTCCCCGTCGCCGAGTTGAGAGAGGATCGCCCATACCGCGTCGAGCTGTGGGACGAGGCGGCCCGGGCAATGGTCGGTGTGGTGCTGGTGCGTCATCAGGGACGCGTCCATGCCATGGGATCGCGATGCTCGCACATGGGGGGGCCGCTTGATGAAGGCTGGGTCCAGAACGGGGGGCTTGTATGCCCTTGGCACGGCTCGCGCTACTGCCTCGCCAGCGGCCAGGTGCTCGATGGGCCCTCGACTGCGCCTCAACCCCGTTATGATGTCCGGATCAGGAACCACCATGTCGAGATCCGGCATGTGCCAGAGCCCGGCGACGAGGCGCTGACGCCCCAAGACATCGCGGCGGGGCATGCCGAGGCCGAGGCAGGGGCAGAAGCGCGGCCCGGGTCGCGCAAGGCCGATGAGGTCCTGTTCGAGCATCACCAGCTGCTCCGCCGGTTGTTCGAAACCGTGGAGGCGATGGACGCACATGACCCCGAACGGCGGGACATGATGCGGCTTCTGGCAGGCGAGCTGGAGATCCACGAGCATGTGGAGGACGTGATCTTCTATCCCGCCGTGCGGCCCGTCAGCGAGGATGTTCCCGTTGCTCATGCGGAACACCAGCAGCTTGCAGACATGCTGGCACTGGCGCTGCGTCTCGGGCCCTCCTCGCCGGAGTTCGAACAGCAGCTCCGCGCGCTCCACAAGGCCGTCGATCACCATGCCTCGTCCGAGGAAAGATCGATGTTCAAGGAGGCTCAACGGCTCGGCGAGGCGCGGCTGCGCGAACTGGGCGGGCAGATCGAGCAGATGCTTGAGCACGAGCGCGAGTCACGGGCCCGCAGCGCCTTCCGCGCCCTGAAGATCCGTCTTTTGGAGAAGGGTTGAGCTCGCTCGACTCGGTCAAGGAGCGACCCCGACCGACCCTGCCGTATGTAGCCGGAGTGGCTGGCCAAGAAAACTGGACCGCAGCGCGGCTGACCGGCAGCAGTGGGATAAGCATCTGCCCGTCTGGATGATTGAGCCGAAGCATGGGTCGTTGGTTGGCCTCCCGACGATAACAAAGTGCCGCCGCCAACCGGTGAGGCCAGCAGGGAAGGTTTTTGACCGGCCGGCAGCATCGCGGGCCTGTTTCTCCAGATGCAGTCGATGGCAACGCTGTTTGCTGCAACTGGCTTCATCGACTGACGTCGCCTTTTGTGAAAACTTGCATGGCTTCCTGTGTGTCCCCGGGGCGCAACTCCAAGACACCGATCGCGACGTCGATGCAGAAAAACGCATGGCCTATTCGCCTTCGGTCTGCCAATGCGCGTCGGCCCTGATGGTCCTACCGGCCGCCGAATACGGCGACCGCTGACAACCGCCCGTCGCCCGCAGCCTCGGCCGCGAAGCCGACATGCGATGCGTTCATGCCGCCAAGGACCTGATCCCCGCCGGCGTCTTCCCAGTCAGAGATGATCCCGGCAAGATCCTGCCGTCCGACCGAGGCGCCGGACCCTCCGACGGTCGCGGACTGAAGGGCCAGACTGGTCCAGCCGGTCGCGCCCTCCGGAAGAAGATCGAAGACGTTCTGCGGTAACGCCTCAGGATCCTGCGCCAGACGCTCCAGAACACGGGCTGCAACCTCATTCAGATCCTTACTCTGCTCAAGCGGCGCAAGATCCTTGGCGCTTCGGGCTTCGTTGATCTGCTGAACCGCCGCATCGGCCGCCTCCTCAGGGCCCAAGCCGGATCCCGTGCCCCCCTCGTCTTCACCGGGGCCGGAAAATGTCTGGACAGCATAGACGGTGCTGCCTTTGCCGGCGATCCCGAACCCGAAACTGTCGAATCCTTGGGACATGATATTGTCGCGGTGTTCCGGGCTCTGCATCCAGCCGTCATGGAAGGCTTCGACACGGGGCAGATCCGGCGGTGTGGAACATCCCGTGCAGGTCGCGATGTTCTCACCGTTGACCGCCCAATTGTTGCCTCCCGCTGAGAGAAAGCGGTCGAAGGGTGTCTGCCCTTCGGGGGTGACATGGTCGTAATAGTCACGCTCCAACATGTCGGCGGCATGGGTCTGAGCGGCTTCATCAAGAACATCGCTGCGCGTCAGGGTCTCCAGACCGGCCTCTCCTCGGGAGGCATTGGTCAATTCCAGTGCGGCATCGCGCATCTTGTCCAGATTGGCGGGCTCCTGCGCAAATGCGGGCAGGACCGGCAACGAGGCCATCAAGCTAATGAGGATGATGGGCGTCAGCCCTGCGTCGCGTGGCATATGGGTCTCTCCCGTTTCGGGTTCATGTCGAATGCTTGCTGCCAAGACCAATCACTCACATCACGTGAGGTTGCATGATTTGTCAGATTTTGGAGGTCGGCATTTCAGGGGTTCTGCTGACGGAGGGAGGGGAAAGACTGGAAATATCCGTCACAGCAGCCCGGCCGGGTCAGGTGAGTGACTGCACGACGATAGTGGTTCCACCCACTCACTGACTTGGCTAAGCAATTTGGCGACGGTGATACCGGCTGAGCACGACGCGCACCGTCATATCAAGGCCGCCGGTTCCGATCCTTGCCTTGCTTGGACGGCCTGATTTTTCATGAACGCCTTTTTCGCGAATATGGCGGCAAGGAGGCCATTGGGCCAGGAGCGGTCAGCGGGAATTTCCGATGCAATGCCGCCGAGCAGATCACAGAAGAGAGCTATTTCAGCAGGCGGACAAGTGTCTGGACGAGTTCGCGCGAATCATAAGGCTTTTTGATGATCGGCGCATCGCGGAAGGCTGCGTCTTCGTCAGGGTGGCGCGAATAGCCCGTGACCGCAACGAAGGGGATGTTCCGTTCCTGCAGGGCGGCCGCGACCGGGGCGGACGAGACCCCGTTGAGGTTCATGTCGAGCGTCGCGGCATCCGGCCGCTCCGTCTCGAGCAGGCCGAGCGCGCGCTCGACGCTGTTGGCGGGCCTGAGGACCTCGCAGCCCTGTTCTTCCAGAAGCAGCTCCAGATCCATCGCCAGCAGCATCTCGTCCTCGACGATCAGCAGCCGGCGTCCCGACAGCACTTTTTCAACCGTTTCGGCCGGCATCATCAGTCTCCCTCACCTGCGGGGAATGCAATCTCTGCGGTCAGTCCCTCGGGGGAGAAGCGCAGGTCCAAGGAGCCGCCAAGCTCATAGTCACAAGCCTGTTCGATCAGCTTGGTTCCAAAGCCCCGGCGTGCGCCATCCGGGACCGGCGGGCCGCCGCGCTCTTGCCAGGTCAGGTGGATCTGGCGCTGCGCCCCCGCCTGTGAGGCGCCCCAGCTGACCCGCAGCCTGCCGTCAGCGGTCGAAAGCGCACCGTATTTGGACGCATTGGTGGCCAGTTCGTGCAGGATCAGCGCGAGGCCCAGGCCCTGCTTTGGGGACAGTCGCATGGGCGGGCCGTCCGTGACGTGATCCGTCGTTCCATCGCGGTCATAAGCGGACAGGGTGGCCCGCACCAGGGTGGCGAGGTCGGCCGACTGCCAGTTCGTTTCCAGCAGCTGGTCATGGGCGCGCGCCAGGGCCTGGATGCGACCGATGAAGCGGTCGCGATACTGCTCGACCGTCAGCGCGGCCGATCCGGGCTGCCGTGCCAGCGCCTGGACGACCGCCAGCGTGTTCTTGACCCGGTGGCTCAACTCGTGTGTCAGCATGCGGTGCTGATCCTCGGCGCGCTTGCGATCCGAGATGTCGCGAAACAGCACGCCGACACGGAGCTCGTCCGCAGCACCGACCGGAAAGGCGAAGGTCTCGTAGTAGCGGCCCAGGGACGGCGCGGGGGCCTCGAAGCGCTCGGCCTCGCGGGTTGTCGCGATGCGCCCGTAGGTTGCAACCCAGTGATCCTCCAGATCGGGCACCAGCTCATGCGCCGTGCGGCCGACCGCGTTCTCCAGGCCGGTCTGGCGCGAGAAGGCCTCGTTGACCTCGATGAACCGGTAATCGACGGGCTCGCCCGTCTCCGACAGGATCATCTCGAAGACCGCGAAACCCTCGTCGATCGAGTTGAACAGCGTGTGGTAACGGCTCTGGCTCTCCAGCAGCTGCTGCTCGATCCTGAGGCGCGAGGTGATGTCGACAAAGGTCACGACGACCCCGTCGATCCGGTCCTCGAGCGTGCGGTAGGGCCTGAGCCGCATCATGAAGCAGCGCCCGTCCTGGCCCTGCACCTCGGTCTCCAGCGGCACAAGATCGCGCAGCACCCGGCGCGCATCGTCCTCCAGGCCGTCGTAGCGCAGCCGATGCGTGAAATCGGTGATGCTGCGCCCGGCGTCCATCTCGGTGACGTTGAACAGGTCCCCGATGGGCGGCGTGAACATCCGGATGCGCAGCTTGGTGTCCAAAAACAGCGTGCCGATCTCGTTGGCGGCCGTCAGGTTCTGAAGATCGTTATGTGCCGTCGAGATGCTTTCCAGCTTGATCTTCAGCTCGGCGTTCACCGTCTGAAGTTCCTCGTTCATCGACTGCAGCTCTTCCTTGGAGGTCTCAAGCTCCTCCGAAGTGGAACGATATTCCTCGTTGATCGACTGCAGTTCCTCGTTTGCGGCCCGCAGATCCTCGATCGCCGCCTCATGTTCTCCGCGGCTTGTGGTCAGCGCCTCGCGGGCAGACTTCAGCTCCGCATAAAGCCGCGGCACCTGGTCATCCGGGACCTGTTCCGGCGGGATGTCGTCCCCGGGCTGGTCCTGAACGGGGCCTGCATCCAGAAACAGCACCATCGCCTGCGGCCTCATGCCCTCGTCTCCCGGCACGGCGGCGATCTGCATGGCGATGCGCCGTTTGTCACCGTCCAGTTGGATCGGCGTGGGATGGGTCATGGTCGCCGTCCCGCATTGAAGGGCGCGGTCCAGTGCCACCTTCAGGTCGAGACGCAGTTCGGGTCGGGCGATGTCCGAAAGCCTTGCGGAAAATGCGCCGGCGGAATGCTGGATGAACCGCCCGGCCGCGGGCGACAGGTGGATGATCTGACCGCTGGCATCGACAAGGATGCTGGGCGGCGCGACTTTTTCCAAGGCTTCGACATGTTGTTCCAGCGGCGGGCGATGCCGGTCGCGATGGACATCGACGATCGGAGCCAGTGCGCCATGCATGTGCAGCGAACCGTCCCGCGGCAGCAGCGGCATGTGCCGCCGGGGCCGCGGCAAGGCGCGATAGACCCGCGCTTCGCGATCCACGGTGACGAAGAATTCGCTCGCATCCGCCGTTTCGGCAGAGCCCAGAAACAGCACGCCGTCAGGCTTCAACCCGTAATGGAAGAGGCTGAGAAGCTGTTCCTGCAGCGTCCGCTCCAGATAGATCAGCAGGTTCCGGCACGCGATCAGGTCGAGGCGCATGAAGGGCGGGTCCTTCAGGACGCTGTGGGACGCAAACAGCACCACATCCCGCAGCTCCTTGCGGACGCGGTAATGCGTGCCTTCGTCGATGAAGAAGCGCGCCAGACGCTCCTCGGAGACATCGGCTTCGATGCTGCGCGGATATCGTCCTTCCCGGGCCGTCGCCAGCGCGCCTTCGTCGAGGTCGGTGGCAAAGATCTGGATTGCCAGCCGCTGCTTGCGCCGCTCTGCCTCTTCAAGAAACAGGATCGCCAGGCTGTAGGCTTCCTCGCCGGTGGCGCAGCCTGCCGACCAGGCGCGAAGGCCATCCTCGCCCGCATCCTCGACAAGCGGCCCGATCATCTTCTCGGCCAGGGCCTGATAGGCGGCCTCGTCGCGAAAGAACTGCGTCACCGAGATCAGCAGGTCGCTGAACAGCTCCTGCGCCTCTTCGGGCGTGGTGCGAACCAGTTCCGCATAATCCGAGGGATCGGTCACCCGGCAGACCTGCATGCGACGCAGCACGCGGCGCATCACCGTGGCGCGCTTGTAGCTGGAAAAGTCGTGCCCGGTGCGGGCCCGCAAGAAGCCGATGATCCGCCGCAGGTCGTTCGCCGTGCCGTGTTCGTCCAGCGACCGCACCGCACCCTTGCTTCTGGCGACCTCCGTGATGTGCTCGGCCAGGCGAGAGAGGGGCGCGACGAAATTGACGATGCCCGTGGCGATGGTGTTCTGCGGCATGGCGCTGAACTCGGCCTCGCCCGGGTCCTGCGCAAAGACGACGCCGCCGCCCTCGTGGATGGCCCTGACCCCGTTCGAGCCGTCCGAGCCCGCGCCGGTCAGAACCACCGCCATCCCGTCACCCCGCGCGGCAGCGACCGATCGGAACAGAAGATCGACCGGCGCGCGCCGACCCCGTGGCGCGGTGAAGGGGCGGGCATGGACATTGTCGCCTTCAATCACCAGCTCGCCATCGGGCGGGATGACGAAGATGCAGTTCGCGCGCAGCTCGGGCGTGTCCGTCACCTGGTGCACGCTCATGTTCGTGCAGGCAGAGAGGATCTCCGCCAGGGCGCTTGGATGCTCGGGCGCAAGGTGGACGATGACGACATAAGCGAGGCCCAGGTCGTCCGGCAGCTGCCGGAACAGGCTGCGTAATGCGCCGATCCCGCCCGCCGAGGCGCCGATTGCGCAGATGGGCACCATGTTCGCCGCGCCGAGCCCGCCGATGTTTCTGTTCATGACCACGTCTCCTGCGCGATTTGCGCATTCAAACACACTTCATGGCGAGGGGACATGGCGAAGGGTATGATATATATGGCGAAGGGTATGATATATGAAGCCTTGAGCAGCGCCGGGCCTCAGCAAGGCTGCGCGCACCCAGTGCGCACGATCAGGCTGGAACAGCGCCTATCGTGCTCTCTCCCAACTGCTTATGGCCCTTCAGGCCACAGTCTCAGGTAAGAGCCCCTCGCCAAGCTGAACGCTGACTTCGACCTCGTCATTGCGGTCGTTCCCGGCTCCACCTCAGCCGAAGGGATGGCAGCATGATCTGATATCGAAAAGCTTGAGGCTGCTGCCCCGAAGGGCTTCGAAGGGGCTAGGGGTCCGTCGTGAGATAGTCAGCAAGTCCGTGGCATGTCTGCTCAATGTCGGTCCGAATGCGGCGGCCCCTAAACCCGCCCTCCTAGATTTCAAAATACGGGACCGAAGACAGGCCGTCAGCGACAGGCTAACTGCGCGGCTAACGGAAGATCGATTTACCCGTTCCGCGACAGATCACTTGCTCCTCTTGCTCCAAGCGGGGCTCATGACCGCCATTTTCTGTATGGTCCGCCCATTCAGATCAACATTCGGCAAGGCATTGCGCTGCACAAGCTGTATGGCTTGAGGGAAAAGACTCTCCGAGGGACAGATCATGATACCCGCCATCCTTGCCTCCTTGTTCGGCTTTGCCTTCGTCACCACCGTCACGCCGGGTCCGAACAACCTGATGCTGATGGCCTCCGGCGCCAATTTCGGGTTTCGCCGGACGATGCCCCATATCCTGGGCATCGCGGGGGGCGTGTCGTTGATGGCCCTGCTGGTCGGCCTGGGGCTGATGGCGCTGATCGAAGCCGTGCCTGCCCTGAATGCTGTGCTGAAGGTCGTCTCGGTGCTCTATCTGCTTTGGCTGGCGTTCAGGATTGCCACAGCCGCGCCCATCGAGGATCGTTCTGCCAAGGCGCGGCCCATGTCTCTCCTGCAAGCGGCCGCCTTCCAATGGGTGAACCCCAAGGCCTGGGCCATGTGCCTTTCCGCGATCACGATCTATGCCCCGGATCGCTCTCTGCTGTCGGTTGCCATAGTCGCGGGAGCATTCGCCGTGGTCTCTCTGCCGGCGATCTCCCTATGGGCATGGCTGGGGACCATTATCCGGCAGTGGTTGTCCAGCCCGAAACGGCTTCGGGTCTTCAACATCAGCATGGCGGCGCTGCTAGTCGCGTCCATGTACCCGCTTCTGGCATGACTTCGGGCTGCGCCACCGGCGAAACACCGGTTCCTCAGGTCTTGGCAGGGACAAAGCTGCGGCTGATGAAATGACGCCCTCCGCCGTTGTCCTCTGCGGTACGACAGCCGACCCCTGCGTTCTCAGGCCGCCTGCGCGGCGGCTTGCCACTCACGCGCGGCCGCCATCATCAGCGGACCAGTGCCCTTGGCGTCGTCGCTGACGATCTGCTCGGTCAGATAATAGCTTGGGCTGCCATCCCGGTAGCGGCCCGAGAAGCCGCCCAGACCTGCCACGTGGCAGATGCCGGTCAGCTGGACCGCGTCTCCAGGGGCCCGGCCCTTCAGCCTGCCGCGCAGACAGGTCAAGGCCCGCGTGGCGGCAGGGTCCGCACCAGCAGGGGCCAGGCCAAGCGGGGCGGCCGACATCAGGGCATAGGCCAGCATCGCTGTGGCCGAGCTTTCTGTGTAATTGCCCGGCAGATCCGGCATGTCGATGACCTGGAACCACCCTCCGTCCTGCGCCTGGAGCGCAACCAGCCGCGCAAGCAGCGCCGTCGTGGGCACCGCCAAGCCGGCGGCGGCAAATTCCGCAGGCCCGACCAGTTCCGCGCAATCGGCCAGGGCCATCGCCTGCCAGCCAAGCGCCCGCGCCCAGGCCGAAGCCGACTGCCCGGTCTCAGGATCCGCCCAGTCCTGCCCACGCACAGCGTCGTAGCCATGCGCGCAGAGCCCGTCGGGGCGCAGGGTCAGCCGGAACGCCTCGGCCAGCTGCGCCAGCGCGTCCTGCACCGCGCGCTGATCGCCTCGGTGCTGCGCCAGCTGGATCTGGAACGGCAGCCCCATGTAGAGCCCGTCCAGCCAGACCTGCTGGGGGTAGATCTTCTTGTGCCAGTAGCTGCCTCCGGCCGTGCGCGGGTGCCGGGCCAGCTGCGCGCCAAGCCGCTCGGCCGCCGCCATCCAGCGCGGATCGCCCGTCCAGCGGTCCAGCGCAAAGAGGACGCGGCCGGAGAGGATGTTGTCGATGTTGTAATCCTCGGGATCATAGCCCGAAAGCGTGCCGTCCGACGCCACCTGCGCCGAGGCGAGCCGGATCAGGTGGTCCCGCCAGCGCGCCTCGCCGGTCGCCTGATGCAGCAGCTCCAGGCCGCGATAGATGCAACCGTCCTCGTAGCACCAAGCGCCGTCCTTGTAGGGCTGGTAGCGTTCGGCAAAACCGTCGAAATAATCTAGCATGGGGCAAAGTCCTTGGCTGTCAGGGTGCCGCGCGGCAGGTCGGAGGCTGTGCTGATCTGGCAGTGTTCGGCCAGGAGGAAGGCACCGCTGACGGGCAGGATGCCGTCGGCCATCAGGGGGGGCGCCGGGGGACCGGGCGCAAAGCTCGCGGTGATTTCGGTCAGGCTGAGGCCGGTCACTGGTGCCTCGGGCAGGCCCAGGCAGGCGGCAAAGGCCAGCCGCACGCCACGTGCCTCGATCCGCTCCATCGTGATGGTGTCGATACGCGGCGTCAGCGGACCGAGGGGCCGGGGGTCGCGGGACTGAACGACCGGTGAGTGACCGTCGTGATCGCAATGGTAATGCGCGTTCACCGCCAGCACCGTATCCACGCCGTCGAGGCTGCAGTCACGCATCGCGATCCGCGCCACCGTACCACCGCGCCCGCGCCGGGTCTTGATCCGCAGGCCCCGGTCGGTGTCGATCATCTCGCACTGGCTGACATCCACGTCCGTCACGTCCCCCGACATCTCGCTGCCGATGACGACGCCGCCATGTCCGCGCTCCATCCGGCAATGGCGGATGCGGATGTCGCGGGTCGGTGCCAGATGCGCGCCGTCGCCGTCATCGCTGCGCTTGCCGGCCTTGATCGCGATGCAGTCGTCGCCGGTCGAAAAGTGCACCCCCTCGATCAGCACGCCGTCGCAGCTTTCGGGGTTCAGCCCATCGGTATTGGGGCTGTCGGGCGGATTTTCCACGCTGACGGCGGCAAAGGTCAGGTTGCGGCAATGCCAGGGGTGGATCGTCCAGCTGGGCGAATTGGCGACCGTGGGCCCAAGAACGGTCACATCCTCGCAGCCGATCAGATGTATCAGCCGGGCGCGGCGGGCGCCGTTCCGCCTCTCCTTGGGCCATGACCACCAGTCGCCGCGGCTGCCGCCGCCGTCGATCCGGCCGGGGCCGGAGATCGTGATCCCTTCGGCGTCGATGGCGGTCAGGATCGCGCGATGGCAGCTGTCGGGCAGGCCTTCCCAGCTGCCGCCCTGGTCCGCGGTCAGGAGGGGCCATGCATCGCGGCTGCCGGGGGCGGCCAGTTCCGCGCCCTCGGCCAGATAAAGGTGGCGGCCCGAGGGGATCAGCAGCGGCGCGACCTGCCAGCGGCCGGCCGGCACGATCAGCGTGCCCCCAAGGGGTAGTGCATCCAGCGCCGCTTGGGCGTCGGCTGCATCGGCAAGCGTGGTCGCGCCTGTGCAGGGCAGGGTGGCGACGGTCAGGGGGGCGAAGCCCTGGACCTCCAGACGGATCCGGCTGTCTGGCGGCAGGTCATGAAACGCGGTCACGGCGCGGTCGGTCACGCCCTGACGGTCGAGACCCGTGCCCGTCAGGCGCCAGCCGAGCGGGCGCGGCAGGTGATAGAGGGCGCCGGGCACGGCCAGGCGTAGCGCGACCGAGCGCGGCGCGCGGGCCACGAGTTCCAATTCCATGGAAGGCTCCTGAAATGCATGCCCGACGGAGGACGTCCGCCGGGCCTTGGGGATCAGCGGAAGCTGCGGATGGCGCGGTTCATCTCGTCGATCATCTCGACTGCCGCATCCTCGGCCTCGATCTGGCCATAGGCGACGGCCTCGAGGTAATCGCCAAAGATCTCCCGCACCTTCGGATGTTCGTTCAGCGGCGAGGGGGTCGGACCGGCGCCGGCCAACACCAGGTCATGGGCTGCCTGCACGTTCGGATCGATCCCGCCCTCGGCCGCCAGTTGCTCGGCCGCCAGGCGGCTGGCGGGCAGCCCGCGGCTGTCTCCGAGGATGGTGATCGCTTCGGGATCGTTTACCAGGCAGTTGATGATCTGGGCCGCCGCTTCGGGGTTGGCCGAGTTCTTCGAGATCGCGTAGAGCATCGAGGGCTTGCGATAGGTGCCGTCGTTCACCGCGCCTTCGACCTGCAGCATCGGCACCGGCACCAGCTCCTGCCCGCCAAGCGGGTCGGCATATTTGGCATAGGCCGAGTCCCATTCATAGGTGCCGGCGATACGGCCCTCGGCCCAGGGACGCATCTCGAACAGTTCGATGTTTCCTTCGCCCGCCACCTGCTGCCAGCTTCGGATGGCGCCCGCCTCGACCAGCGACTGGTAAAAGCGGATGCCCTCGGCCAGTTCCTCGGGGGTCCAGGCGACGGTGGTCGTCTCGGGGTCGATCAGGTCCTTGCCGGTCTGCTGCGTCACCGTGGTCGACACCAGGAAGATCGCGTTCAGCCCCTGCGCCTCGAAGGGCAGGACGCCCTCGCCCAAGCGGCCAGCGGCGGTGCGGACCTCGTCCCAGGTCGTGGGCAACGGCACGCCGGCCGCGTCATAGACCGTCTTGTTGAAGAAATAGACCCGGCCCGTTTCGGCGATCGGCAGCCCGTTCAGGACGCCGTTCATTTCGCCGCCGGCCAGCTGGGCGTCGGTATATTGCGACAGGTCGAGGATGTTCGCATACTGCCGCAGGTCCGCAAAGCCCGAGCCGTCGCGCGAGAACAGCGGCAGCCAGGGCCAGTTGATCTGCATGATGTCGGCCTCGGTCCGGCCGGCGATCTGGGTGGTGATGCGTTCCTGATGGCCTGCCCAGCCCGTGAATTCGGCCGCGACCTGGTGGCCGTGCTTTTCGCCGCAGACGGCCAGCGCCTCCTGCGTCTGCGCGTGGCGGGCGTCGCCGCCCCACCAGGACATGCGCAGATCTTCGGCCTGCGCGCCGCTGGCGGCAAGGCCGGCGATGATCGTCGTGGTCAGCAGTCTCATGTGGTTTCCCCTCCGGTCAATGCGTGACGGGCAGCGAGACGTTCTCGCCCGCGCCATCGAAGACATGCGCCATGCCCGGCTCGGGCGTCAGCGTGACCTCGGCCCCCCGGTCCAGCGCCGCGTAATCCGCCGCCGGCAGCACGGCGACCAGCCGCGCCCCCGAGGCGTCCAGATGCAGCACGACCTCGTGGCCCATGAATTCGGCCCCGGTGACGCGGGCCTTGATGCCCGGTCCCGCGTTCAGGCGCAGATGCTGCGGGCGGATGCCCAAGGTCGCGCTGCCCGACCAGCCGCGCAGGCGGGCCATCAGCTCGTCCGGCAGCGGCAGGGTCTGGTCGCCGATGCGGAAGGTGGCGCCGTCCAGGCGGCCCTCGATCAGGTTCATCTCGGGGCTGCCGATGAAGCCCGCAACGAAGGCGTTGGCGGGCCGGTCATAGAGCGTCTTGGGATCGGCGACCTGCATGATGCGGCCGTCCTTCATCACGCAGATGCGGTCGCCCATGGTCATCGCCTCGGTCTGGTCATGGGTGACATAGATCACGGTCGAGGACATGCCCTCTTCCTTCAGGCGGCGGTGCAGGTCGGTGATCCGGACCCGCATGGATGCCCGCAGCTTCGCGTCCAGGTTCGACAGCGGCTCGTCGAAGAGGAACACCTGCGGCTGCTTGATCAGCGCGCGGCCCAAGGCAACGCGCTGCGCCTGGCCGCCCGACAGCTGCTTGGGCAGCCGGTCCAGCAGCGGCTCGATTTCCAGGATGCGGGCGACCTCGTTGGTGCGGCGCTCGATCTCGGACTTGGCCGCGCGCTGAAGGCGCAGCCCGAAGGACAGGTTCTTCCGGACCTTCATATGCGGGTAAAGCGCATAGTTCTGGAAGACCATCGCGATACCGCGTTGGCCGGGCTGCAGGCGGTTCACCACCTTGTCGCCGATGCGGACCTCGCCGCCCGAGATGCTCTCCAGCCCCGCGATCATTCGCAGCGTGGTGGATTTCGCGCAGCCCGAGGGGCCGACCAGCACCATGAACTCTCCGTCCTCGACGTCGAGATTGATGCCGTGCACCGCCTTGAACGAGTTGGCATAGGTCTTTTCCAGGTTCTTGATCTGAAGACGGGCCATCGGATTATCCTTTCACCCCACCGGCAGAGATGCCTTCGATGAAGTATTTCTGGGCCATGAAGAACACGATCAGCGCGGGCAGCAGCGCCAGGACCGACATCGCCAGGATGCGGTTCCAGTCGAAGGCCTCGGTCGTGTCGATCGACAGTTTCAGCGCCAGGCTGACAGGGAACTTCTCGACCGAGGACAGGTAGATCAGCGGGCCGAGGAAGTCGTTCATGGTCCACATGAACTGGAACAGCGCGACCGAGATCAGCGCCGGCATCAGCATCGGCACCACGATGTGGATCAGGGTCTGCAGGCTGTTGGCGCCGTCGACGCGGGCGGCCTCCTCCATGTCGCGCGGGATGGCGCGCAGGAACTGGACCAGCATGAAGACGAAGAAGGCGTCGCCCGCAAAGGCCGAGGGCACCCAGAGCGGCAGGTAGGTGTCCAGCCAGCCCAGATCACGGAACAGGATGTATTGCGGGATGCGTGTGACCACGTTCGGCAGCAGAAGCGTCGCGATCAGGCTGGTGAACAGGACCTTCTTGAAGGGAAAGTCGAAGCGGGCGAACCCATAGGCGACCAGCGCGCAGGAGATGGCGGTGAAGACCGTCTTGGGCAGGATGATCAGGAAGGTGTTCCAGAAGAACCGCCCGAAGGTATAGGGGGTCGAGGTCTCCCAGCCCTTGCGATAGCCGTCCAGCGTCGGGTCCTGCGGGATGAAGCCGATGCTGTTGAAGATCTCGGAATTGGTCTTGAAGGACGCCCCGATCAGCCAGATCAGCGGATAGAGCATGATCAGCCCGACGACCGTCAGCAGCGTATAGCGGATCAGGGCCGACAGGCGCGCGGCGCGCCGGTCCTCGGGGGTCAGGGCGGCAGTCGTCGGAATGGTGGCGGGTTCGGCAAGATCGGTCATGTCTCAGCTCCTCTTGTCGCCGGCGTAATAGACCCACTTCTTCGAGGACCAGAACGCCACCAACGTCAGCGCCATGATGATGAGGAACAGCACCCAGGCTATGGCCGAGGCATAGCCCATGTTGAAGTTCTTGAACGCCTCGTCATAGATGTAGAGCGGCAGCAGATAGGTCGATTTCAGCGGCCCGCCCCCGGTGATCACATAGGGTCCGTTGAATTCCTGAAAGGCCTGGACCACCTGCATGATCAGGTTGAAGAAGATGACCGGCGTGATCAGCGGCAGGGTGATGTGCACGAAGCTGTGCCACTTGCCGGCCCCGTCGATGGCCGCCGCCTCATAAAGCGACTTGTCCACCGCCTGCAGCGCCGCCAGGAAGATCACCATGGCCGAGCCGAACTGCCATGTCCTGAGCAGCGTGAGGGTGAAGAGCGCGTTCACCGGGTCGCCGAACCAGTTGACCGGCTCCAGCCCGATCAAGGTCAGCACCATGTTCACCAGCCCCGCATCCGCGAAGATGTAGCGCCACAGGACCGCGATCGCGATCGACCCGCCCAAGATCGAGGGCACGTAATAGGCGGTGCGGAAAAAGCCGATGGCGCGCAGGCGGTAATTCAGGATCACCGCGATGAACAGCGCGAAGGCCAGCTTGATCGGCACCGTCAGGAAGACGTAAAGCAGCGTCACGCGCAGAGAACGCATGAAGGTGCGGTCGTCCATCAGCTCTCGGAAATTGTCCAGCCCCGTCCAGATCGGGGCAGAGATCAGGTTGTAATCCGTGAAGCTGAGATAGAGCGAACCGACAAAAGGGATCGCCGTGAAGACCAGCAGCCCGATGATATAGGGTGACAGGTAGGCCAGGCCCAGAAAGCGGCTCTCCATCAGCAGGCCCTTGATCCGGCACAGGCCATGTGGTGCAGCGTCATCAAATCGCTCCTCCTCGATCCGATTGGCGTTCTCCGCGACAGAGGCGCGGTGATGAGCTAGTATGCCAGTTCAGAGGCGGAGATGAATGAACGGTCGCGCAGAAAAAGATGGACGATTTTGAACAACAGAATGCTGGGACGCAGAGGGGGCCGGGGGTGCTGGCCGCGGTCCCGCCAAAGGCCTTGGACCTGACGCTGACGCGATCCGCGATCCGGATGCAGCACTCGCACAGCTGGTCGATCGACAAGGTGAACGCGGTTCATGACCTGGTGATATGCCTGACCGGCAAGGGCGATTACATCCTGGGAGAGGAGCGGCTGCGCCTGACCCCCGGCATGGCCATGATGATCCCTGCCGGAACACGCTTTCAGGGCCAAAATCCTGATCCAGGGGCCGCCTATACGGGGCTTGCCCAGCATTTCCGGCTGGAGCTGTTCGGCCGCCACGACCTGCTGTCGCGGATGCGCTATCGCCGGGTGCTGCGCCTGTCGCGCTGGCATTACATCGGCCCCCTGGTGCGGCATTATCGTGCGACGGCACCGGCAGGCTCGGTGACGCTGGCCATGCATCATGCCTTCATGGTCATCCTGACCGAGTTCATCGAGGACGCCTTCATCGCCTGGTCAGAGCATGAAGATCCGGCCCTGAACGAGCCCGGCAGCCTTGCGGCCGCAATCACCCTGGCGGCCACGCAGATCGCGTCGGACCCGCTGCAGCGCGGTCTGTCGGAAAGGGTGGTCGCGGGTGCGCCCTATAATCCCGACTACTTCCGGCGCGAGTTCAGCCGTCGGCTTGGCACCAGCCCGGCGCGTTTTCAGGAGATGAAACGGATGGAAATGGCGATGCAGTATCTCGAATCTGGCCAGACCGTGGCCGAGGTGGCCCATCGGCTCGGTTTCCATGACAGCTACTACTTCTCGCGGCTCTTCAAGCAGCATATCGGCATCAGCCCCCGCGGCTGGCAGCAGCAACTGCGCCTGCGCCGGGACGGCCAGTGGCCGCGCGGACAGGAGGACGGTCAGGTCATCTATCCCCTGCGGCGGCAGTCATCACATAAGAAGTGACATGGAAAATGGCGTCTTCTACATGTCGGGGCAGGGACCACGGTCGGAATGCCAGATATCCAGGCTGTGTCGACGTACCAAGGGATCCGCCTGGAGGGGGTAAGGAACCGTCGGTGACTGCTGGGTTAACCCCGGGGCTTTCGCAGATGAGCACTGAGGCTAAAGAGGACGAGACAGCGTGGTCTTTCAGACTGTGTGATGTGTCGTACCACTCCCGCCACCGCCCTTTTGGCGGCAACATCACGACAGGCGGCCGCTGCACGTCCAACGCAGCCGGCACAAGCTGCGCCCGGCGACCGATCGTGATTCCGGGCGCATTCTCTCTCCACAGCGTTGACCGCCGGCAACCGCGGCCTTTCCCGAACAAGGCGATGCAGATGTTCTGCCTTCCCGACCGCTTCGGCGTCGAGACTTCCGGCCAAGATCATGTCAACCACCAGCTGCTCCGAACCGGAACTGACCCTGCAGCGTTTTCTGGTTGTTCAGGACTGCAGACGAAAGTCATGCGAGTTCGATCATCGATTGGATCAGCCCGGGAGGCTCCCATGGGAGAAGAGGTTTGGCGTACCGTCGTCAGTGAGTTTTCGGACGTGCCTGATTTGTCCACCCTGGTCCGCATCACGCTGCGTCTGCTTCTTGCGGCATTTCTGGGGGGGATCCTCGGCTTCGAGCGCGAACGCAAGGGGCGGAGTGCCGGTGTGCGGACCCATATGCTGGTTGCCGTAGGGGCCGCACTTTTCGTTTTGGGGCCACTGCAAAGCGGCATGTCGATCGGGGATCTGTCGCGGGTCCTGCAGGGCATTGTTCAGGGCATCGGCTTCCTTGGCGCCGGAGCCATCATGGTCCGGGCCTCCAGACACCAGGTCGAGGGGCTGACGACGGCAGCGAACATCTGGTCAACGGCGGGCATCGGTGTCATGGCCGGCTTGGGGCTGGAGGCGACTGCCGTTCTGTCGGCGGCTATCGTGCTGGCGATCCTGGCGGCCGTACCGCACGTCATGCCAAAGCCGGGTCTTACCGCGCCATCGTCGGAACGCCTGCCTTAAGGCGGCCTGACGCGAAATCTTCTGGAACGGGTCTTGACTCCCGGAACTCGGGGCAAGGCCGGAGCTGCTGCCCGCCCCTGATCGAGGCCGAGGGTGATGTTCGGGCACGCACCACCGGTCGAACCTCGCAAAACCGTCATCATCTGGTAAATAGCCGCGTCTCCCCAAGCGCTTGTTAAGGCTTCGTTTACCAATTTCGCGCAGGGTCTTCAGAAATGATGACGACGACTGGACGCAAGGTTCATCGTCTTGCGTAGGCGGGCATTCATGATGGCAGATCAGCTTTCACATGCAAAGGTCGACAGCCCCGAAGGCGGCTCGGGACCACCGCAGGGTTATTCTCGGCAGGAGCGGGCGACGAACCCCTCGGACGGTTTCTCCGAAGAGGCGCTGAAGGGACTGGCCGAGCTGGAGGCGCGGCTGCCACCTGCGGACGCCGCGACCGAACCGGCATTTCAGGCGTCGTTTCGTATGACGGATCGGCTGAAGCCGGATGCCGCGGCAGGCGGCGGCCTGCTGCGCGACAGGAGCGGCGTCGAGCGTCCGCATTACTGGGGCCACCGCGAGCGGTTGCGCACGCGATTTCTGGAGGGCGGGCATGCGCCCATGCCCGAATACGAACTCCTTGAGCTTCTCCTGTTCAATGCCATTGCCAAGATCGACGTGAAGCCTCTGGCCAAGCGGCTTCTGGCGACATTCGGAGATCTGAACGGTGTCATCGCCGCGTCCGAACATCGGATCCTGCAGGTCGATGGGGCGGACCGGTGGGTCTTCCTGCAACTGCGGCTGGTGGATGCCTTTGCCCAGAGGATGGCGCAGGCAAAGGTGCTGAGACGCGAGGTCCTGTCGTCCTGGGACGCGCTGATTGCCTATTGCCGGACCTGCATGGCGCATCGCGAGACCGAACAGTTCCGCGTGCTGTTCCTCGACCGAAAGAACATGATGATCGCGGACGAGGCCCTGGGCAGCGGGACGGTCGGGCATGTCCCGGTCTATCCGCGGGAGGTGGCCAAGCGGGCACTGGAACTGAACGCGAGCTCGATCATCATGGTCCACAACCACCCCTCCGGCGACCCCACGCCCAGCAGGGAGGACATCAACATGACAGGCCGCGTGATCGCGGCTTGCGAGGCGATCGATGTCACGGTCCATGACCACGTCGTCATCGGAAAGGATGCGGAGGTCTCGTTCCGCTCGACGGGCCTGCTGTAGAAGGGCCCGCGGCTGCCCTTGGTTCCCTGTTGGTGACGGTCTGTGTAACCGATGCTTGCCGGCGTCGTGTTGGGAGGCGCAACCGCAGCGCCACCAGGTTCGCCTTCCGATCATCCTGATGCATCGGGTGCTATCGGGTCATAGTCTGGCGACACTCCTCTTCCTGTCTGTGTGGGGCGGCTTCAGGCTGCTTCAGTCAAATGCGGCCGTCTCGGCAGCTCTCTGTGCAGTGGACGGGTGGATATGAACCTGCTGATATGTTTTTTACCGAAGACGAAATTCGTGCAGAAAGGGCCACGTATAGGAATGGCTTTCTGGAGCCCGGCATGATGCGTATTGGGACGCGCAAGGCGCATCCCGGGGCGGCGTGACAAAGCGCGGGTCTGGAAAGAGGGGGATTCATGGCGACGGCACTTGTTCTTGAAGCGGCAAAGAAGCTTTCGATTCGCGATATCGAGCTGGACAGTCACCTCGGTCCCACCGATGTGCGCATCGCCGTGCGGACCGTCGGCGTCTGCGGATCCGATGTGCATTACTACACCCACGGCAGAATCGGTCCCTTTGTCGTGAACGCGCCGATGGTGCTGGGGCACGAAGCCTCGGGGGTCGTCATCGAACTGGGCGAGCAGGTGCGCCACCTGGCCATTGGCGACCGCGTCTGCATGGAGCCGGGGATCCCCGATTTCACCTCGCGCGCCGCCAAGCTGGGGATCTACAACGTCGACCCGGCCGTGCGCTTCTGGGCGACCCCGCCCGTCCACGGCTGCCTGACGCCCCAAGTGGTGCATCCCGCCGCCTTCACCTATCGCCTGCCCGACCATGTGTCCTTTGCGGAGGGCGCGATGGTGGAACCCTTTGCCATCGGGATGCAGGCCGCGCTGCGGGCGCGCATCCAGCCGGGCGACATCGCCGTCGTCACGGGCGCAGGCCCCATCGGCATGATGACTGCACTGGCCGCGCTGGCGGGGGGTTGCGCCAAGGTCTATGTCAGCGATCTGGCCCAGCCCAAGCTGGACATCATCGGCGCCTATCCGGGTATCGAGACGATCAACATCCGCAACATGCCCGCCGCCGAGGCCATGGCGCGGGCCACCGATGGCTGGGGCGCCGACGTCGTCTTCGAATGCTCGGGTGCGGCGCCTGCCGTGCTGGGTGTCCCGCAACTTGCGCGACCGGGGGGAACCGTCGTGCTGGTGGGCATGCCAGTCGATCCGGTGCCCTTTGACATCGTGGGCCTGCAGGCCAAGGAACTGCGGGTCGAAACCGTTTTCCGCTATGCCAATGTCTACGACCGTGCGATCTCGCTGATCGCTGCGGGCAAGGTGGATCTGAAGCCGCTGATCTCGCTGACGGTGCCGTTCAGGGACAGCATCGCCGCCTTTGACCGCGCGGTGGAGGGCAGGGAAACGGACGTCAAGATCCAGATCGAGATGCCTGGGGCATAGGAGAGACGCATGTATCTGGGACTGGATATCGGCACGTCAGGCGTCAAGGCGATCCTGCTGGACGGCGGGTTTCGTGAAATCGGGGCGGCCCATGCGGCCCTGACGGTGTCGCGCCCGAACCCCGGCTGGTCCGAGCAGGATCCCGACAGTTGGATCGCCGCCTGCGACAGCGCCATTGGCCAACTGGTCGGGGCGCAGCCTGTCGCGATGGCGGCCCTGCGCGGCATCGGCCTGTCGGGCCACATGCACGGCGCCACGCTGCTGGACGCTGCCGACCGCCCGCTGCGGCCCTGCATCCTGTGGAACGACGGGCGATCGGGCGCGCAATGCGCCGAATTGGAAGCACGGGCCGATTTTCGCGGCATCGGCGGCAACATCGTCATGGCAGGATTCACCGCGCCAAAGCTGCTGTGGGTTGCGCAGAACGAGCCCGAGATATTCGAGCGCACGGCCAAGGTGCTGCTGCCCAAGGACTATGTGCGGCTGTGGCTGACGGGCGGCCATGTTTCGGACATGTCGGATGCGGCCGGCACGCTGTGGCTGGATGTCGCCCGCCGCGATTGGTCGGATGAACTTCTGGGGGCGACGGGCCTGTCGCGCGCGCAGATGCCGGCCCTGGTCGAAGGGACGGAACGCTCGGGCATGCTGAGGCGAGAGCTTGCGCAGAAGTGGGGCATGGGCCAGGTGCCCGTGGCCGGCGGCGGCGGGGACAATGCCGCCACGGCCTGCGGCATGGGCATCATCGCGCCGGGAACGGGTTTTCTGTCGCTTGGCACCTCGGGGGTGCTGTTCGCGGCCACCGACCGATTTAGGCCGAATACGCAGGATGCGGTTCACGCCTTCTGCCACGCAGTGCCGAACACATGGCACCAGATGGGCGTGTTCCTGTCGGCGACCGACGGGCTGACCTGGCTGTCGGAAATCTGCGGCCGTCCTGTGGCGGAACTGGCGTCACTTTTGCCGCCGACCATCGACGCGCCTGCACGGTCGAGCTTTCTGCCCTACCTCTCGGGCGAACGGACGCCGCATAACGACCCTGGCGCCTCGGCGGCGTTCTGGGGCCTGACCCGCGGCACCGACCTGCCCGATCTGGTGCAGGCGGTGATGGAAGGCGTGGCTATGGCCTTTGCGGATTGCGACCGCGCGATGCGTGCGGCGGGGACCACGCTGGAGGCCGCCTATGTCGTGGGTGGGGGAACACGGTCTGCCCAGTGGCTGCAAATCGTCGCGGCGGTGACGGGCCTGACCCTGTTGCGGCCGCGGTCGGGCGACCTGGGCGCGGCCCTTGGGGCCGCCCGCCTGGCCGCCGCCTGCGCGGAAGGAGAGGTGTCCACGCGGATCTTCGCCGCGCCGGATGTTGCCGAGGAGATCACGCCCAACCCCGAACTGGCGGCGCGCTATGCCGAAAAGTACGCGTTTTTCCGGCAAACCTATCCGGCATTACGCAGCTTGAACTGACGCATTTCCAGCCTGTCGCGCCGGATCCTTGGGGCGTCTGGACGCTGCATCGCAGCATTTGATGCACAGAGGCGGATCCACCATCGCGTGTGCAGCAGGGCAGACTGACGAAATTTCAGCGCGGCGCGTCAAGAAAGTATTGGAAGATTTTGTCGCATGTCGTGGCACCGCCCTGAATGGCGGCTTTCTGGCGGTCTGAGCCCAAGACTGAAACGATTGGCGGGTCCGGCCCGCAAGACGAAGGAGAACGACATGTCCGCAGAACTGCACGGCAAGGTTGCCGCCATCACCGGCGCGGCCTCGGGCATCGGCCTGGCCACGGCCCGCGCGCTTTTGGCCGCAGGCGCCAAGGTGGTGCTGGTCGATCGCAACCAGGGCGCCTTGGCCGCCCTGACCGACGAACTTGGTCCCGATGCCATGGCCCAGGTCACCGACCTGCTGGACCCCGACAGCTGCAACGCGATGGTCCCGCAGATCCTGGACAAGGTCGGGCATATCGACATCATGGCCTGCAATGCCGGCAGCTATATCGGCGGCGATCTGGTGGATACCGACCCGGCCGCCATCGACCGCATGCTGAACCTGAACGTCAACGCGGTGATGAAGAACGTCCACGCGGTCGCGCCGCACATGATCGGGCGCAAGACGGGGGATATCGTGGTGACCTGCTCGATCGCCGGTCATGCGCCGATCCATGTCGAGCCGGTCTATTCGGCCTCGAAATGGGCCGTCACCTGCTTTGTCCAGACCATGCGGCGCCAGCTGATGGGGCACGGGGTCCGCGTCGGACAGGTGTCGCCCGGTCCGTCATCTCGGCGCTGCTGTCGGACTGGGAGCCGGAGCGCCTGCAGCGGATGAAGGACGCCGGTGCCCTGATCGAGCCGACCGAGGTCGCGGATGCGCTGATGTTCATGCTGACGCGTCCGCGCAATGTCACCATCCGCGACATGATCGTCCTGCCCAGCAATTTCGACATCTAGAGGCGGCAGGCCGGGCCGCCGTCATCCGCGACTCGCGACTGGTGACGGGCGCGGGCCGGGCTTTCGCGCCTGCGGGTTCGCCGGTAATGATCCGCGAAGACGTCACGAAAAGGACAGGATCAGCGTGGAGCGGCAGAGCTTGGAGATGACGGTGCTGATGACGCCGGACATGGCGAATTTCAGCGGCAAGGTGCATGGGGGCGCGCTTCTGGCGCTGCTGGACAGGGTCGCCTTTTCCTGCGCCAGCCGATATTCGGGCGAATATACGGTTACCCTGTCGGTCGATCAGGTCACCTTCAAGGAGCCGATCCACGTGGGCGAACTGGTCACCTTCCGGGCCCGGGTCAATCACACCGGCCGCACGTCGATGGAGATCGGGATCAAGGTCGAGGCCGAGAACATCCGCCGCGCCACCCGGCGCCACACCAATTCCTGCTATTTCACCATGGTAGCGGTCGACGAGCGCGGCCATCCCGTTCCCGTGACCCCTCTGCAGCCCGAGGATGAGGCGGCACGACGCCGCTGGCGCGAAGCCGAGGTGCGTCGGGAGATGCGGCACGAGATCGCGGCCCGCCAGAAGCTTGCGTCGAAGGCGGCGGCATCGTCCACGGATGAGGGCACGGGCCTAGAGACCTGACGGCCGGACAGGGAGAAAACAGAAGCCAGGGCATGGACGCGCGCAATCCAGCGAGACGCGATCGGCGCATCTTGTTGTGATGGGAGCGGATCTGCGGCTCCGGGCACCATGGGCGCGGGTGTCGACAAGGGGCCGCAGACATGTTGATCATCAAGCTCGCGATTAGTTTGTATGGGAACATTTTGCGTACCATTCGGTTGGTCCGGCAGAACATGCCCTTCCCAGGAGAAGAACCAAGATGCGCAAATCGACCACAGCCGGCGTCATGATCGGCGCAGTCGCGGCCTCGGCCCTGATGCCTCTGCAACTGTCGGCCCAGGAAGCCGTCAGCAGCGAAATGGCACAGATGGCCGCGCCCACACAGGAGATGCAGGCCGTTCTGGACAAGCTGACCGAACTGGGGGCCAAGCCCATCGGCACGCTGTCGGTCGAGGAAACCCGCGCGCAGCCCACGCCGGCCGATGCCGTCATGGCGCTGATGGAGGAGCAGGGGGCCGCGCCTGATCCGGCGCTGCTGGCGATCGGGACCACCGACGTGATGATCCCCGGCGCCGCCGGCGAGGTCCCTGCCCGAATCTATACGCCCGAGGGCGAAGGACCTTTCCCGGTCATCGTCTACTGGCATGGGGGAGGGTGGGTCATCGCCGACATCGACATCTACGACGCCTCGACGCGTCAACTGGCGGCCGGGGCGCAGGCCCTGGTCGTGTCGATGGATTACCGTCAGGCGCCCGAAAATCCTTTCCCTGCTGCGCATGAGGATGCCATCGCAAGCTATGAATGGGTCGTCGAGAATGCCGGTAAATGGAACGGCGATGTCGAGCGCCTGGCCGTGGCCGGGGAAAGCGCGGGTGGCAACCTGGCCGCGAACGTCGCCATCGCCGCGCGCGACAACGGCTGGATCCAGCCCGACCACCAGCTTCTGGTCTATCCGGTCGCAGGCGACGAAATGACGACGGAAAGCTATGTCGAGAACGCTGAGGCGCAGCCGCTGTCCAAGGCGGCGATGGAATGGTTCGTCCAGCAGGTCTTCACCGATGCGTCGCAGGCCGCCGACCCGCGTCTGGATCTGGTCGAGCGCGAGAATCTGGAAGGCCTGCCGCCGGCGACCGTCATCAATGCCCAGATCGACCCGCTGCGGACCGAGGGCGAGACCTATGCCGCACATCTGAAGGAAGCTGGCGTAACCGTGTCGCAGCGCACTTTCGATGGCGTGACGCACGAGTTCTTCGGCATGGGCGCCGTGGTGCCCACGGCCCAGGAAGCCATGGATTTTGCGACGTCGCAGCTGTCCGAGGCTTTGAACACGGCCGCGGAATAATCGTGTCTTGTTGCGGCGCCTGAACGGCGCCGCAACAACCTGATGATTTGAACTTTGGCCGATGTTGAAAATCCCGCGTTACGCCTGGCTCTGCCGGGTGTCATGAGCCCGGCAGAGCCACCTTTCCACATCCCACCGCGGATGGGTCTCCTTCCACTGCGCGATATGGGCCTGGCCATGCATCATGCAGGTCATGATGCTGACCTCTCTTGCATCGAAGAGAAAACTGAAGTCGCGGCATTCGGGGGCGGGCTTGGCCAGCTGCGCCGACAGGGCGCAGGCGCTGATCAGCAATTCGATCATAAAAATTCTCCATTTACTGCACATTTTTTCAACCGGAAGCCCAGCTGATCGGTCCTGCCGCATCGGCTGTCGTGGACAACGGGAACCGGCCCCCTCAGACTGCGGTTATCAATGAGATCTCAGAATACCCCGCACGGGGTAGACGGCCGCGGAAGGTGACGGGGGGAACCTGGAATGCAGGCTCGGGATGTGACGCAGCAGACGCATGCGCTGATCGACCACATCTATGCGGCGATCTTCGGCGAGACGTCGTGGCAGGTGTTCATGGAAGAAAGCCGCGCGCTGCTTCCGAACGGGCAGACGGTGCTGGTCCGTCACGACCAGGGGTCCGGCACCGGAGCCTTTGCCCTGGCGGGGGGCTTGGACCAGGAGACGGTCAGGCGCTACAACCGCGAATACTATGCCCTCAATCCCTGGACCGACCACGCCCTTGCCCGGCCGCTGAGGCAGGTCATGCAGGCCGACGAGATGCTGCCCCGCGACCAACTGCTGCGGACGCAGTTCTATCACGAATATCTGCGGCCCCAGGATGTGGTCACGGGTCTGGGCGTCACCCTCAGCCGGGACAGGGAGCGGCATTTCTTCTTCAGCATCGTCGGGGCCGACGCGGATGCGGCGCATATCAACAATGCCAAGCGCGCCATTGCGGCCCTTGTGCCGCATCTGTCCCGCGCGTTCGAGCCGCGCCGGGTGCCGTCACCGGTGGGAGGACCGTCCTCCGGGACACTGCGCGTCGATGGGCGCCTGAAGATCGTGGCGGCAGACCCCGACGCCTTGGAGATGATCGAGGCGACCGAGGCGCTTTCGGTGAATGCCTTGGGGCGACTTTGTTGCCGGGACACTGATCTGCTGGATCTCCTGCGACAGATGCTGGACGCCGAGGCCTCGGCGGGGCCTGCGGTCCGCTATCGCCACCTCAAGCGCCGGGACGGCGGCCTGCCGCTGCGGGCCTGCATCTACCGGCCCGGGCACAGCGGCGGAGAGATCTTCGGAGGGATGGACTGCGTCATCCGGCTGACGGACCCGGCGCGGTCGCTGGAGGATGCCGCGCAGGCGTTCTGCCGGATGCATCGCCTGTCGGGCGCCGAGGCCTGCATCGTTGCGGCGCTGGTCGGCGGCCTGTCGATCGACCAGATCGCCGCAAGCCGCCACACATCGACCGACACGGTCCGGACGCAGCTGAAGAACATCTACCTGAAAAGCGGCTGCCACCGGCAGTCGGACATCATGCGCCACGTGGCGGTGATGACCAGCCCTGGCGAGCCGATCTGAGGGCTGCAAGCCTTGACCGCCGGTCAGCCCGGGCGGCGGTTCACGAAGTAGTCGGGATTATGCGCCGTCAGCATCCGCGCAAACAGGATCGACTGCGACAGGTGCTGGCGGACGGCCTCGGCCGCGCCGGCGGGGTCGCCGCGGGCGATGCTGTCGGCGATGCGCCGGTGGTCGGACAGGATCTGGCGCGCCTTTTCCGGCTCCATCAGGTGCAGCGCGCGAAGCCGGTCGATGTGGATGCTCTCCCGCCGGATCACGCGCTGGACCTGCTCCAGCTGGGCGTGGCGGTACTGGGCGGCGTGGAAAGCCTGGTCCAGGTGGGCGAAGCCGCGCAGGTTGCCGCGATCGGCCTCGGCGACCTGCATCGCGATCAGCTGCGACAGCTCGTCGGCGAGACCCTGTGGCGGGGCTTTGGCAAGGCGGGCGGCGATCTCGACCTCGACGGCGCTGCGCAGGAAATGCGACTGGCGGGCATGCTCCAGATCGATCCGGCTGACCGAGGTGCGGGCCTGGGGATGCACATCGACCAGCCCCTCGTCCTGCAGGCGCAGCATCGCGTCCCGCAGCGGCGTCGAGCTGATCCCATAGCGGGCCGACAGCTCGGCGCGCGACAGCGGGCTTCCCGGCGGCAGCTCCAGCGAAAGGATGCGGGTCCGCAGATCCTCGAGGATCCCCGTCCCGACAAGGGCGTTCATGTCGATCTCCGGTCTGGCATCTTGGTCATCTAGGGCGCCGCCGAGGGCAACTCAAGGTCGCTCCGACCATCGGGATCGGTCACGAAAAGATCGGGCCGCTCACGCAGGTGCCGTTCCAGGAAATCCAGCGATCCTCCCAGATGCTCGCGCAGCAGCCGCTCGGTTTCGTCGACGGCGCCCCGGTCGATGGCCTCCAGCAGCGTCTCGTGCTGCGCCAGCGGAAGCGTCGAGCCGCGCATGCTGCCCTGCAGAAAGCGGACGCGGTCCAGATGGCCCTTCTTGGAATGGATCACGTCCCAGATCTCGGGCAGGCCGGCGATGTCGAACAGCGCCTGGTGGAACTGGTCGTCCAGCAGGATGAACCCGGCCTGATCGCCGCGCGCCACAAGGATCTTCTGCTCCAGGAGGATCTCCCGCGCCCGGTCAAGGCGACGCACCGGCTGCGCGGCCAGGCGCCGGATGACGGGCAGCTCCAGGCTCTCGCGGAGGAAATGGGCCAGCCGCACCGCGCGTGGAGAGATGACCGATACGAAGGTGCCATGCTGGGGCGCCACGGTCACCATGCCGTGTTCGGCCAGCCGCAGGATGGCCTCGCGCAGCGGCGTGCGGCTGACGCCGAAGGTCTCGCACAGCTGCTTTTCGATCAGCGGCTGCCCGGGCTGCAGTTCCAGCGTCACGATCAGGTGCCGCAGCCTGTCATGGATCAGGTCCGCCCGCGACCGTCGTCGTGTCTGCGTCTGCACAGCCGCTCCTCCAGAGCCCGCAAAAGGGGCATGATCCATTCAGCTAGCAGCAGGAAGGGCGCCCCGTAAAGCACTTGTGGCTGACGCACAAATATATTACTGCGTTGGACACGGGATCAAATCCTGACTGACCCACGGGAGGGGCGACTGATGAAATTCAAAGCAATTCTTGCGACCACCGTCATCGCGACGGGATTCGCGGCGACGGGCGCATTTGCCGAAACCGACTGGCCGCAGCGCACGGTCAACGTGATCATCGGCGCCAGCCCCGGGGGCGATACCGACTTCAACGCGCGCACCATGGCCCGCTATTTCGAAGAGATCACCGGCACCAGCATGGTCATCACCAACATGCCGGGCGGCGGCGCGACCATCGCCACCTCGGCGGTCCGCCAGGCCGACCCCGACGGGTACACGATGCTGTTCGGCCATACAGGGCACCTGATCGTGGCCGAGGTTTCGGGCCTGGCCGATTACGGCATCGCCGATTTCGAGATCTGCTGTGTGCCCGCCATCGACCAGGGCGCGGTCTTCGTCGCCAGCAAGTCGTCGGGCCTGGCTTCGGTGGCGGATGTGCAGGCGGCCGAACCGGGCAGCATCACCTTCGGCACCGAGTTCGGCGGCTATTCCCATCTGCAGGGCCTGATCTTCCAGGAAGAGACCGGCGCCGAGATGACCATCGTGGATACCGGCTCGGCCTCCGAGAAGATCGCCTCGCTGCTGGGCGGCCGGATCGACCTGGCCGGCATCGCCTACGGCGCGGTGCAGGACTATGTCGAAAGCGGCCAGATGGTCGTCCTGGGCCAGCCCAATGCCGAGCGCAACGCGCTGCTGGGCGATGTTCCGACCTTTGCGGAGCAGGACGTCGATTTCGTCATGAACAACCCCTACATCATCGCCTTCCCCAAGGGCACCGATCCCGAGATCGTCGCCAAGATGGGCGACGTGATGAAGCAGATCACCGAGATCCCGGGCTATGCCGAGGATCTGGAGCAGGGCTTCAAGCAGCCCGTCGCCTTCCTGCCGCAGGAAGAGGCCATGTCGCGCCTGAACGAGATCCGCGACACCTACATGCCCTACCGCGACGCGCTGCAGGCCGCGCGCTGAGCACCCGCCGGTGCGGCCCCCTGCGGTCGCACCGGCACCCAGCCAAATCAGCAAGGGAGGCTGCGCGATGCGGCTCAAGGACGTGATCGTCGGTCTTGCCATGACCGGCGCCGGGATCGCCTATCTGCGGATGGCGGGGGCCCTGCCGGCCAAGGAGGGCGTCGATGCGGCGACCGTGCCGTTCGTGCTGGCCTGGATGATGATCGGCCTGGGCCTGATCGAACTGGTCGGCGCCTCGCGTCGTCCGGCCACGACGGCCGGGGCGGCGGCGGGATGGGGCGGAACCGTGACCGTCGTCCTGACCCTGCTGCTGATCGCGGGCTTCATCGCCGCCCTGCGCCCGCTTGGGTTCCCCATCGCCACGGCGATCTATCTTTTCCTCCAGTTCATGGTGCTGGCGCCCCGGGCCGAACGCCCTCCGGTCGCGCTGTATGCCGGTCTTGCGGCCGGTGTGGCCGCCGTCATCTTCGCCACCTTCCGCTATGGCTTTGACCTGCTGCTGCCCGCCGGGCCGCTGGTCGCCTGGCTGAGCTGAAAGCAGATCCATGTTCGATCTTCTGATCCAAGGCTTCGCTGCCGTCCTGTCGCTGCAGATCTTCCTGCTCATGGTGGCGGGCGTCGCCGTCGGCATCGTCTTTGGCGCCGTGCCGGGCCTGACCGCCGTGATGGCCATCGCGCTCTGCCTCCCGATGACCTATGGGCTGGGCCCGGCCGCGGGCATCTCCCTGCTGATCGCCCTCTTCGTCGGGGCGACCTCGGGGGGCCTCATCTCGGCCATCCTGCTCAAGATCCCCGGCACGCCCTCCTCGATCGCAACCACCTTCGACGGCGGCCCGATGATGGAAAAGGGCGAGGGCGCCAAGGCGCTTGGCGTGGGCATCGTCTTTTCCTTCCTGGGGACCATCGCTTCGATCGCGGCGCTGGCCTTCATCGCGCCGTCGCTGGCCAGCGTGGCGCTGTCCTTCGGGCCTCATGAATATTTCGCCATCGCCGTCTTTTCGCTGACCTTGATCGCCACGCTGTCGTCGGGCTCGATGGCCAAGGGGATCTTCGCGGGCGTCCTGGGCTTTGCCGTCTCGACCGTGGGCATCGCGCCGGTGGATGCGATCACCCGCTTCACCTTCGGCCAGGTCGAGCTGAATGCCGGTTTCTCGATCCTGACGGTCCTTGTCGGGATGTTCGCCGTGGCCGAGATCATCAAGGTGGCCGAGACCTCGCGCAGCCCGATCCACACCCCGCCGGCAGCGATGGTCAAGATCAAGGGCTTCGGCTTTTCCATGGCCGAGTTCACGGGCCAGATCCCCAACGCCATCCGCAGCGCGCTGATCGGCATCGGCATCGGCATCCTGCCGGGCATCGGCGCGGGCACCTCGAACATCATCGCCTATATCGCCGCCAAGAAGCGCTCGAAGACGCCCGAAGAGTTCGGCAACGGCACGATCGAAGGCGTGGTCGCCTCCGAGACCGCGAACAATGCCGGCATCGGCGGCGCCATGATCCCGCTGCTGACCTTGGGCATTCCCGGCGACGCGGTCACCGCGATCATGCTGGGCGGCCTGATGATCCACGGCATCCAGCCCGGTCCCATGCTGTTCCTGACGCAGGCGCCGCTGGTCTACACGATCTTCGCCGCGCTGATCGTCTCGGCCTTCCTCATGCTGGTGCTGGAATTCTGGGGCCTGCGCATCTTCATCCGCCTGCTGGCGATCCCCAAGCACATCCTGCTGCCGGTGATCCTGGTGCTGTGCGCCGTGGGCGCCTTCGGCCTCGCCAGCCGCGTCTTCGACATCTGGACCATCCTGGCCTTCGGGGTGCTGGGCTTTGCCTTCGTCAAGGCAGGGATCCCCACCGCGCCCTTCATCATCGGCTTCATCCTGGGGCCGATGGCCGAGACCAGCTTCCGCCGTGGCCTTCAGCTGTCGCGCGGCGACTTCACCGGCTTTTTGACCAACCCCATCTCGGGGACCTTCCTGGCGCTGGCCGTGGTTTCGATCGCCTGGCAGCTGTGGAGCGAATATCGCGTCTCGCGCGGTCCGGTCGAAGCCAACCCTCTCAAGCTGGGCGGCGAAGAATGACCGCCGCCCCCGCCACCCGACACGCAGACGACCCGAGGTAGACATGACCACGACCAAGAAACCCGCCGATCTGCGCAGCGCCCGATGGTTCGCGCCGGACGACCTGCGCAGCTTTGGCCACCGTTCGCGCATGATGCAGCTGGGCTATTCCGAGGCCGATTTCATGGGCCGCCCGATCATCGGCATCCTGAACACCTGGTCCGACCTGAACAGCTGCCATTCGCACTTCCCCGAGCGGGTCAAGGATGTGAAGCGCGGCGTCCTGCAGGCCGGCGGCTTTCCGGTCGAGCTGCCCGCGCTGTCCGTCGACGAAAGCTTCAACAAGCCCACCTCGATGCTCTATCGCAACCTCCTGGCCATCGAGACCGAGGAACAGATCCGCAGCCACCCGCTGGACGGCGTCGTGCTGATGGGCGGATGCGACAAGACCACGCCGGGCCTTGTCATGGGTGCCATCACGGCAGGCGTGCCGATGATCTATCTGCCGGCGGGGCCGATGCTGCGCGGCAACTATGCCGGGCAAAAGCTTGGGTCGGGTTCGGATGCCTGGAAGTACTGGGATGAACGGCGCGCGGGCAACATCACGGACGAACAGTGGCAGGGGCTGCAGGGCGGCATCGCCCGTTCGGCCGGGGTCTGCATGACCATGGGCACGGCCAGCACGATGACCGCGATCACCGACGCGATGGGGCTGACGCTGCCCGGCGCCTCCTCGGTCCCGGCAGTCGATGCGGGCCACCAGCGCATGTCGGCAGATTGCGGCCGCCGCATCGTCGACATGGTCTGGGAGGATCTGACCCCCGACCGCATCGTGACCGAGGCCGCCGTCCGCAATGCCGCCATCGTCGCGATGGCCACCGGCTGCTCGACCAATGCCGTCGTCCACCTGATCGCCATCGCCCGCCGCGCCGGCGTCGACCTGACGCTGGACCAGTTGGACGAACTGGGCCGGGTCACGCCGCTGGTGGCCAATGTCCGGCCCTCGGGCAAGGACTACCTGATGGAGGACTTCTTCTATGCGGGCGGCCTGCGCGCGCTGATGAAGCAGATCGAGGACCGGCTGGACCTGTCGGCCCTGACCGTCACCGGCAAGACGTTGGGCGACAACCTGGAAGGCGCCGTGGTCTTCAACGACGACGTCATCCGGCCCCTGTCGAACCCGGTCTATGCCGAGGGCTCGCTGGCTGTCCTGCGCGGCAACCTGTGTCCCGATGGCGCGGTGATCAAGCCCGCCGCCTGTGATCCGAAATATCACGTCCACGAAGGGCCGGCGCTGGTCTTTGACAGCTACCCCGAGATGAAGGCGGCGGTCGATGACGAGAACCTGGAGGTCACGCCCGACACGGTCATGGTTCTGCGCAATGCGGGGCCGCTTGGGGGACCGGGCTTTCCGGAGTGGGGCATGCTGCCCATCCCCAAGGCGCTGATCAAGCAGGGCCACCGCGACATGCTGCGCATTTCCGACGCGCGCATGTCCGGCACCTCCTATGGCGCCTGCGTGCTGCATGTCGCACCCGAAGCCTATGTGGGCGGGCCGCTGGCGCTCTTGAAGACCGGAGATATCGTGCGGCTGGACCTGCCGTCGCGCCGCCTGGACATGCTGGTCGACGAGGCCGAGTTGGAGGCGCGCCGCGCCGCTTGGCAGGCACCCGATCCGCGGTTCGAGCGGGGCTGGGGCTGGATGTTCTCGCGCCATGTCACACAGGCCGACAAGGGCTGCGACTTCGATTATCTCGAGCGGGGCTTCGGCCGCGCCGCCGGCGAACCGGATATCTTCTGATGATGGCGCTGGATCAGGCCCTGACGGGCATCTCGGGCATCCTCGTCACCCCTTATGGCGACCGGGGCGACATCGCGCCGGCGCGGCTGGCGCCGATCCTGGATCGGGCGCTGGCGGCGGGGCTGCACATGCCGGTCGTGAACGGCAACACGGGGGAATTCTATGCCCTCACCACCGACGAGGCCTGCACCATGGTGCAGGAGGTCGCGCGACTGGTGGACGGCCGCGCGCCGTTGCTGGCCGGCGTGGGACGCGGGTTGCGCGATGCGCAGCGGCTGGCCCGTGCCTCGGCCGATGCGGGGGCTGCGGCGCTGATGGTGCATCAGCCGCCCGATCCCTTTGTGGCGCCGCGCGGCGTGGTGGATTACCTGAAGGCCGTGTCGGATGCGTCCGGCGGGCTGCCGATGATGATCTATCTGCGCAACGACGCCATCGGCACCAGGGCCATCGCGGATCTCTGCGCGGTGCCGGGCGTGCGGGGCGTCAAATGGGCCACGCCCAACCCCCAGAAGCTGGCCGAGGCGCGGGCCGCCTGCGATCCTGCCATCGTGTGGGTGGGGGGCTTGGCCGAGGTCTGGGCGCCCACCTTCTATGCCGTCGGCGCGCGGGGGTTCACCTCGGGGCTGATCAACGTCTGGCCGGAACATTCCGTGGCGATCCATGCCGCGCTGGAGGGCGGCGATTATCACGGCGCCAACGCCCTGATCGACCGGATGCGGGTCTTTGAGGACATCCGCGCGCAAGAGATGAACGGCACCAATGTCACGGGCGTCAAGGCGGCGCTGATCGCGCAGGGGCTGGATTGCGGTCCCACGCGGGCACCGTCGGCTTGGCCGCTGACCGCCGCCCAACAGACCGACCTGGACCGCTTCATGGCGGCCAACGGCTTAATCTGAGGAATACATGATGAGCGACTACATCCTCTCTGACGAGACGCGCGAAAAGCTGAAGAAGGTGTCCACGGCATCGGTCGCGACGGCACTTTACAAGCGCGGATTGCGCAACCAGTTCGTCCAGGGGGTCGTGCCGGTGGAAAGGAAGCCCGTGACTATGGTGGGCCAAGCCTTCACACTGCGCTATATCCCCGCGCGCGAGGATCGCAACCCGATCACCGTCTTCCGCAACCGCGACCACAAACAGCGCGTCGCCGTTGAAACCTGCCCCGAGGGCCATGTACTGGTCATGGATGCGCGCAAGGACAGCCGCGCCGCGACGGCGGGGTCGATCCTGATCACCCGGCTGGCGCTGCGCGGCGCGGCGGGCGTTGTGTCGGACGGGGGTGTGCGCGACGCGGCGGGGATCGCCGCGCTGGACATGCCGGCCTATTTCGCCCGGCCCTCGGCGCCCACCAACCTGACGCTGCACGAGGCGATCGACATCAACGTGCCCATCTCCTGCGGCGATGCCCCGGTCTTTCCGGGCGACGTGATGCTGGGGGACGGCGACGGGGTCATGGTCATCCCGGCGCATCTGGCCGAGGAGATCGCCGAGGAATGCACGGGCATGGAATCCTTCGAGGACTTCGTGCTGGAGCAGGTGAATGCCGGCGCGGCGATCATCGGCCTCTATCCCGCCACGGATGAGGAAAATCTGACGAAATACGCCGAATGGCGCAAACGGACAGGACGCTGACATGACCCATATTCCCCATGGCGACCACCTGATCGCAGGCGAGAAGATCCGAACCGAGGGCCGTTTTTCCTCGGCCCCCGCGACGGGTCAGGCGCATGAATATTCGGTCGGCACGCCCGAGCTGGTGGCGCAGGCCTGCGCCGCCGCCGACGCGGCCTTTGAGGGTTTCGCGGCCAGCAGCCGCGAAGAGCGCGCGGCCCTTCTGGAGGCCATCGCCGAGGAGATCGACGCCCGCGGCGACGCCATCACCGCCATCGGCCACGCCGAGACCGGCCTGCCCGAGGCGCGCATGCAGGGCGAACGCGGCCGCACCACCGGCCAGCTGCGCCTGTTTGCGGAACATGTGCGCAAGGGCGATTATCTGGACCGCCGCCATGACAAGGCGCTGCCCGACCGTCAGCCGCTGCCGCGTCCCGACATGCGGATGATCCAGCGGCCGATCGGTCCAGTTGCCGTTTTTGGCGCCTCGAACTTCCCGCTGGCGTTTTCGGTCGCGGGCGGCGACACCGCCGCCGCGCTGGCCGCCGGCTGCCCGGTCGTGGTCAAGGGCCACAGCGCCCATCCCGGCACGGGAGAGGTCGTGGCCGACGCGATCGTCGCGGCGATCAAGCGGCTTGGCATGGACCCGCGCATCTTCAGCCTGGTCCAGGGGGGCAAGCGCGACGTGGGCGAGGCGCTGGTCACCGACCCGCGCATCAAGGCCGTGGGCTTTACCGGATCCCTGGGCGGGGGCCGCGCGCTTTTTAACCTCTGCGCCAGCCGGCCCGAGCCGATCCCCTTCTTCGGCGAACTGGGCAGCGTGAACCCGATGTTCGTCCTGCCCCAGGCCGCCGCCGCGCGTGGCGCGCAGATCGGTCAGGGCTGGGCGGCCAGCCTGACCATGGGCGCGGGCCAGTTCTGCACCAACCCGGGCATCGGCGTGGTGGTCGACGGCCCCGATGCCGATGCCTTCGCCGATGCCGCCAAGGAGGCGCTGTCGGCCACGGGTCCGCAGGTCATGCTGACCGACGGGATGGCGGATGCCTATCGCAGCGGCGCGGCCCGCGTGGGGGCCGGCAAGGGTGTGCGCGCACTGGTCACGACGACCTGCGAGGCCCGCAACGGCTCTCCCTATCTCTTCGAGGTTTCGGCGGATGATTGGCTGGAGAACCACGAACTGGCCGAAGAGGTCTTCGGTCCTCTTGGCCTAATCATCCGCGTCCGCGACCAGGCGCAGATGGAGCAGGTGGCCCGCAGCTTTGGCGGCCAGCTGACCACGACCCTGCAGATGGACGAGGGCGACACCGACCTGGCCCGCCGCCTGCTGCCGGTGCTGGAGCGGATGGCCGGCCGCGTGCTGGCCAACGGCTTCCCCACCGGCGTCGAGGTTTCCGACAGCATGGTCCATGGCGGTCCCTATCCCGCCAGCACCAATTTCGGCGCGACCAGCGTGGGGACCCTGTCGATCCGCCGCTTCCTGCGGCCGGTCTGCTTCCAGAACCTGCCCGAGGCGCTGCTGCCCGCCGATCTGCGGTCGTGATGCCTTGGCCGGTGCGGGCAACAGCCCGCACCGGCCTTCCCGAACGCGGGTGCCGCAGCGATTGCGGCACCCGGCCCGAACCACGACGGTCATCGCTGACCGTGAGGATCTCCCACCCGGAAAAGAGTGTGAATGTTCTGAGGCACTAGGTTTCTTCGGCGACGGCATCCTGTTGGGAGGCAGGTCCGTCACGTGCGCGCCGCTGGCCTTGCACGCCGATCAACGAGCAGAGGAGGGCTCGCCATATGAAGACAATTCTTGTTCCATCCCTCGTGGCCGGACTGTTGATGTCCGTATCGCAGGTCGCCGCGCAGAACGTGACCGTGGTCCTGCCCGAGCAGCCCGCCAACCTCGAGCCCTGCCGCTCGATCCGCGCGGATATCGGCCGCGTCATCAATATGAACATCACCGAGACCCTGACGGTCACCAATCCCGAGACGGGCGAGGTCGTGCCCCATCTTGCGACGGAATGGACGCAGGTCGATCCGCAGACATGGCAGTTCACCCTGCGCGACGGCGTCACGTTCCAGGACGGCGCGCCGCTGAACGCGAAAGCCGTGGTCAATTCGGTCGATCGGCTGATGAACCCGGCGCTGACCTGCGACAGCCGGTCCAAGTTCGGCGACCAGAAGCTGACGGCCAGCGCGGTCGATGAGCGGACCGTGCAGATCCAGTCTTCGATCCCCAACCCGATCATGCCGACCCTGATGAGCACGGTGCAGATCGTGGCGCCCTCGCTTCCCTTCGACGCGGAAACGAATGAGCCCGCAGGCACCGGCCCCTATGTCCTTCAGGAAGCCACGCCCGAACGCATCGTGCTGTCGCGCCACCCCGACTACTGGGGAGAGGCGCCTGCGGTCGAGGAAGCCACCTTCGTCTGGCGCGGCGAAAGTGCCATCCGGGCCGCCATGGTCGAGACGGGCGAGGCAGACCTGACCCCGGCCATCGCGGTTCAGGACGCGACCAACCCCGAGACGGACTTTGCCTATCTGAACTCGGAAACCACTAGGATGCGGATCGACATGCAGATCCCGCCGCTGGACGATGCGCGCGTCCGCGAGGCGCTGAACATCTCGATCGATTGGGACGGCATGGGCGAGGCGCTGTTCGGGGCCGACGTGCTGCGGGCCTCGCAGATGGTGGTGCCGGGCATTCGGGGCCACAACGAGGCGCTGCAGCCCTGGACCTATGACCTGGAGCGCGCGCGCCAGCTGATCGAGGAGGCCAAGGCCGACGGCGTGCCGGTCGACACGCCCATCACCCTGATCGGGCGCAACGGCTTTTTCCCGAACTCGGGCGAGTCGCTGGAGGCGATGCAGGCGCTGTGGTCCGACCTGGGCCTGAACATCGAGGTCCGCGCGCTGGAGGCCGCCGATTGGGTGCGCTATCTGGACAAGCCCTTCCCGCAGGACCGCGGTCCGACCCTGTTCCAGCAGCAGCACGACAACAACACCGGCGATGCGGGCTTTACCATCCCGGTGATGTATACCAGCAACGGCCAGTATTCGACGGTCTCGGACCCGGCGCTGGACCAGGTGGTGCAGGAGGCCATGACCGCCACCGGCGAAGACCGCGCCAAGGGCTTTGCCGAGGCCGCGCGGATCGTCCATGACGACCTGATCGCGGACATTCCGATGTATCACATGGTCGGCTATGTCCGCGTCAACCCGCGCCTGGATTGGACCCCCGACCTGAAGACCAATGGCGAGATCCAGCTGTCCAAGATCCGCTTCAATGACTGACCGGAAGGGGCGCCTTGGCGCCCCTTTCGTCTTGCATGGACATTGAGGAAAAGGAGCCCGCCCGGTGCTGCGATACATCTCCAGACGCACAGCCCACAGCCTGATCGCGCTGGTCGGCCTTCTTGTGCTGGTCTTCTTCCTGTCCCGGCTGACGGGTGATCCGGCCTATCTGTATCTGCCGCTGGACGCGACCGAGGCGCAGCGGCAGGCCTTCAACCAGATGAACGGCTTTGACGATCCGATCATCGTCCAGTTCCTGCGCTATCTGGGCGACCTGGCGCGGCTGGATTTCGGCATGTCGCTCAGCCGCAACGTGCCGGCCATGGGCGCGGCGCTGGAGGCCTTTCCGCAGACGCTGAAGCTGGCGGCCATCGCCATGGGCCTGTCCTTTGCCCTTGCGGTCCTGGTGGGGTCGCTGGCGGCGGCCCGGCCGGGGTCGATCTTCGACAGGCTGGCCACGACCTCGTCCCTGGCGGGGGCCAGCGCGCCAGACTTCTGGGTGGCCATCGTGGCGATCCTGGTCTTTTCGGTGTCCCTGGGCCTGCTTCCGACCTCGGGCACCGGATCGGCGCTGCATTGGGTCATGCCGATCGGCGTCCTGATGCTGCGGCCCTTCGGCCTGCTGACGCAGGTGGTGCGCGGGTCGATGATCGGGGTCCTTTCGGCGCCCTATGTCAAGACGGCGCGTGCCAAGGGCGTCCGGCGCGGCAAGATCATCTTTGTCCACGCCCTGCGCAACGCGCTGCTGCCCGTCATCACCGTCGCGGGCGACCTGACGGCGGGGCTGATCAACGGCGCCGTGGTGGTCGAGACGATCTTTGGCTGGCCGGGCATCGGCAAGCTGATGATCGACGCGATCCTGCGGCGCGACTTTGCGCTGATCCAGTCGACGATCCTGGTGACGGCACTGGCGATCTTCATCCTCAATATCGTGATCGACCTCGTTTATGCGCTGCTCGATCCCCGGATCAGGCATCAGGCGGCATGACGATGATGGAACCCACCCCCGCGCCCCGGCCGCAGGCCGATCCCGCCACGCCGTCCCGGCGCCTGCCCCTGGGACTGCGCAGGTTGCTCGGCGATCCGGTCACGGCCGGCGCCCTGGTCTTTCTGTGCGTCGTTGCCATCTGCGCGCTGATCGGCCCTGCGCTGATGGGCGATCTGGCGGAAAAGCCGAACTTCCGCGCCCGCAACATGCCGCCCTTTTCGCTCGACCAGGGCTGGGCCTTTGTCCTGGGGGCCGACACCCTGGGCCGCAGCATCCTGGCGCGCCTGATCGTCGCCGCGCAGACGACGCTTGGGGTCGCGGCCTCGGCGGTGCTGTGCTCGTTGATCATGGGCGGCATGCTGGGCCTGGTGGCCGGCTATTCGAAGGGGCGCCTCGGCACGATCATCCTGCGGGCCACCGACATCGTGATGAGCTTTCCGTCCCTGCTGCTGGCGCTGATCGTGCTCTACAGCCTGGGACCCTCGATCACCAACCTGGTGATCGTCCTGGCGATCACGCGCATCCCGATCTATCTGCGCACGACGCGTGCCGAGGTGATGGAGGTGCGCCAGCGCATGTTCGTGTCGGCGGCCGAGGCCCTGGGCGCCAGCCATTCCCGCATGATCTTTCGCCACATCGCGCCGATGGTGATCCCCACGCTTCTGACCATCGGGGCGATCGATTTCGCGACGGTCGTCCTGGCCGAATCCTCGCTGTCCTTCCTGGGGCTGGGGGTGCAGACGCCCGCCTTCACCTGGGGCTCCATGGTCGCCACGGGGCGGGGCTACCTGGCCAATGCCTGGTGGGTGGCCTTCTGGCCGGGCCTGGCCATCCTGCTGACCACGCTGTCGCTGAACATCCTGTCGGGCTGGTGGCGCACCTGGTCGGACCCCCATCAGCGCTGGCGGCTGGAACTGGATCGCAGGACCCTGAAGCGCCTGAACCGCAAGGACAAGACCGCATGAGCGATGACCCCCATGCCGCAGAGACCGCCATGCCCCTGATCGAGGTGCGCGGGCTGACCGTCGATTTCCATGCCGGGGCCGGGACGTTCCGCGCGGTCGATGACGTGTCATACCACGTGAATGCCGGAGAGACGCTGGTCATCCTGGGGGAATCGGGATCGGGAAAGTCGGTCAGCTCCTCGGCGATCATGGGGCTGATCGACACGCCCCCGGGCGAGATCGTGTCGGGCAGCATCCTCTATCGCGGGCAGGACATCACGCATCTGGGGGAAAACCAGCGGCTGGCCTTTAACGGCGCCCGCATCGCGATGATCTTCCAGGATCCGCTGTCCCACCTGAACCCGGTCTTCACCATCGGCTGGCAGCTGACCGAGGTCTATGCGGCGCATGGCAAATGCAGCGCGGCCGAGGCGCGCCGCCGCGCCATCGCCGTCCTGGACCGCGTGGGCATCCCCGAGCCGCAGACGCGTATCGACTGGTACCCGCACCAGTTCTCGGGCGGCCAGCGGCAGCGGATCATGATCGCCATGGCCATTGCGCTGGACCCCGAGGTGCTGATTGCGGACGAGCCGACGACGGCGCTGGACGTCTCGGTCCAGGCGCAGGTGCTGGACCTTCTGAAGCGGCTGCAGCGCGAGGATGGCCTGGCCATCATCATGATCACCCATGACCTGGAGGTGGCCGCCAGCATGGCCGACCGGATCGTCGTCATGAGCCAGGGCCGCATCGTCGAGGCCGGCGAGGCGCAGGCCGTCTTTGCCGCCCCCAGCCACGCCTACACGCGCAAGCTGATGGAGGCGCTGCCCGGACATGACGGCGCGGGCGCACGGGTGGCGGACCAGGGCCCGCCGGTCCTGGAGGTGCGGGACCTGGTCAAGGTCTACGGGCTGCCGGCGGGGACGCCCCGCAACCCGGCCATGCCGCATGCCGTCAACGAGGTCTCGTTCACGCTGACCAAGGGGCAGACCCTGGGCATCGTGGGCGAAAGCGGGTCCGGCAAATCCACGGTCGCCCGGATGCTGTTGCGCCTGACACCCACCACCGAAGGGCAGGTGCTGTGGCGCGGTCGCGATGTCCTGACGATGGGGCCAAAGGACCTGCTGGCCTATCGCCGGCGGGTGCAGATGGTCTTTCAGGATCCCTATTCCTCGATGAACCCCCGGATGAGCGTCTTCCAGATCATCTCGGAGCCCTGGGTCATCCACCGCGACATCCTGCCCAAAGCCGCGTGGCGCGACCGGGTTCGCGAGCTTCTGGACCTGGTCGGGCTGCAGCCCGAACATGCGGACCGCTATCCGCACCAGTTCTCGGGCGGGCAGCGGCAGCGGATCGCGATCGCCCGGGCGCTGGCCTGCGATCCCGAACTGATCATCTGCGACGAGGCGGTTTCGGCGCTGGACGTGTCGATCCAGATGCAGGTGATCAACCTGCTGGCAGACCTGCGCGACCGGCTGGGGCTGAGCCTGGTCTTCATCACCCATGACCTGCCGATCGTCCGCAGGCTGGCCGACCGCATCCTGGTCATGAAGGGCGGCCGCGCGGTCGAGGAGCAGGAGGCAGAGATGCTGTTCCGGAACCCGCGCGAAGATTATACACGGACTTTGATCGGCGCCGCGCCGAGGCCCAAGTGGGAGATGGCGGGATAGGGCCTGCCCCGGTTCCATCGCGCGGCCGTCGCGGGCCGTGCCCCCTGCGCGATCCAGCCTTGACCTGAAAGGGATACCCGATGACCAAACCGACCATCCTGCGGGCGGCAGAACTGCCGGCCTCCACGCTGGCAGAGCTTGATGCGCTGTTCACCGTCCTGCACCTGCCCGAGGACGAGGCGCAGATCCCCGCCTTTCTGCAGCGGCACGGCGCGGCCGTGACCGGGCTGGCCCTGCGCAAGACGGTCGTGGACCGCGCCATGCTGGACGCCCTGCCGGCGCTGGAGATCATCGCAAGCTACAGCGCCGGGCTGGACAATGTCGATCTGGAGGCGGTCCATGCCCGGGGCATCCTGGTGCGCAACAGCTCGAACATCCTGGCGCGCGATGTGGCCAACACGGCCATCGGGCTGCTGCTGGCCGTCACGCGCGACATGGTGCGGGCCGATGCCTTCGTCCGGGACGGCAGCTGGGCGGGCGGGGCGACCTATCCGCTCGGGCGGTCGGTGGTCGGCATGACGGTGGGTGTGGTGGGCCTTGGCGCGATCGGCATGGAGGTCGCGTCGCGTCTGCAGGCCCTGGGGGCCAAGGTCGCCTATACTGGCCCCCGCCCCAAGCCGGTCGATCTGCCCTATCACGCGTCCATCGTCGATCTGGCCGCGGAATGCGACGCCATCGTCCTGACCTGCCCGCTGACCGAAGCCACCCATCATGCGGTCGATGCCCGCGTGCTGCAGGCGCTTGGGCCGCAGGGCTACCTGATCAATATCGCGCGCGGGCCCGTCGTGGACGAGGATGCGCTGGTCGCGGTGCTTGGCCAGAACGGCATCGCCGGGGCCGGGCTGGACGTCTTCGAGCACGAGCCCCAGGTTCCCAAAGCGCTGCTGGAGCACCCGCATGTCGTCCTGACGCCCCATCTGGGTTCGGGGACCGAGGAAACCCGGCAGGCAATGGCCGACAATGTGGTCGATGTGCTGGCCGAGCATTTCGGGCTGCGCGGTCCCCGGCAGGTTCCCGGAAAGGCAGGGCACTAGGCGCAGGCTGCTCCGGCAAGGCCGGGGCGCGCAGCACAGCGTACGCGCCGCAGGGTTACTGACCCGGTGCAAGGCATGAGACGAAACGCGCCTGATCCCGCCGACCTTGGAGCAACGGCAAGTGATGCTCGCAACAGCACATGGCCAGCCCTCATGCCGGCCGTCGAGGTCCAGCAGTAGTGCAGGCGACGAAGCCGGCGCTTCCAAGCCGATCTGCAACTCCATCCAGGGGCCAGGGCCTTGGTAACGGCGAAGGCGTCAGCCCCCAACCCCCGGCCAATCAGTGCTTGAGGTTTGGGACAGGCCGGACATGAGTTGGAGCAGTTGCAGCGCGCGGCTGGTCTTGCCCCCGTTTCACCGGACACTCAGGCGGTTGCGGTTTGAGCGGCGATGGATTCGCGGGGCGAGCGCATCTTCAGCCCTGAGTGTGGGTGGTTGTCGTTGTAATCTTCGACCCAGCTTCCGATCAATCCCAGAGCGGTCTCTGCGTCGGGCAACGGCGTTACCTGGACGTAGTCGCGCTTGAGCGTCTTCACAAAAGCCTCTGACATGCCGTTGCTCTGCGGGCTGCGGATTGGCGTGAAGCAGGGCTTCAGGCCGAGCTGACGGGCGAAGATCTGGGTGTCCTTGGCGATGTATGGCGACCCATTGTCGGTCAGCATTTCGATCGCCGCCGGTGCTCGCAGGGCGCCAAATCGACGTTCCACGGCTTCGAGCATGATGTCGCGAATGTCTGACCCGCTGATACCGGCATTGACCACAGCCTTCCAGGCGATGATCTCCCGGTCATGAGCGTCGATGATGAAGGCGCCGCGAATGATGTCGCCGTTCCGAGCGGGGTGAACTCGAAGCCGTCGCTGCACCAGCGGAGGTTCGAGCACATAACGATGACCTTGCCGTCATGGATGTGCTCCGGCCGCTCGGAATACTTGCGGGCCAAAAGCAGATTGTGCGCCCTCATGATCCTGTAAGTGCGCTTGTGGTTTACCGGTGCCGAACCTTGCGAGCGCAGTTGGCGGTTCAGGATCGCCGTGATCCGCCGGTAGCCGCAGGTCGGTCGCGCCGCGACGAGCGCTGTAATGAGCGGCACAACCGCCGCGTCTTGCGCCTTGTGATAGCGTTGCCGCGGCTTCGTTTTGCCCTTCAGTCGGTCGACCAGGTTGGAGCGGGAAACCTCCAACGTCTCGGCCACCGCCATCACTGGAAATCTCCCTTCAGCGGCGACCGCACGAGCAAGGTCGGTTTTTTTACGCGCGACTTGTCCAAAGCCTCCCGCAAGATCTCGGCCTCCAGCGTCTTGCGGCCGAGTGCGCGTTCAAGTTCGCGAATGCGGTCTTCAAGCTGCCGCACAACCTTGTTGCTGGTGACAGCATCGTCCTCGGCCACGGCAACACTTCCCCCTTCGAGCATCAGACGCCGCCAACGATAGAGCAGGTTGGGCGCCACGCCATTGCGGCGCGCTACCACTGAGATGCTGGCGCGGTCGTCTAGCGTCTCCTCGACGATCCGGAGCTTCTCGGCAGCAGTCCAGCGGCGCCGGCGACCACCATCGGTGATGATTTCGATCTCTGACATAAGCACGTGCTTAGACATATGCCTAAGCCTCCATGGTTATGCCCAAGTGTCCGGTCGAAACAGGGGCCAGTTCAGCGGCGGCTCAGCCTCGGCAATGCTTCGCCTTTCGCGGGGGGCATTGTATTCGGCCAAATGGGCAAGACCGCAGGTTCGCTCATCCGCCGTAGCAGCCGCGCCGGTAAAGCAGGAAAAATAGCATATGGAGAGCGAATTGGAAGGCCGGTACGTAGCCGTGGCTGGCCAGGCTCCCGAACCGGCCTAGATCAACAATTAGGCGCGGTCCAAGCTGAAGCACCTTTTGGCGGCCTTAAGTTTTCGGGGCTAAGGCCGGAGTTCGGCCAAGAAGGTCTGGCAGAGAACGTCAATCTCCCGGCCCCTCACATGGTGTTCCGCCCGTGCCACCAGCGCCTCTATCGATGCGAAAAATGATTGGTCGAAGTCGGGCGGGTCAATACTTGAGGCGCGGCGGGATTTAAAGGCACGATTTTCGGCACTAGCGTACTGCCTGCTGTCACACCAGCCAAGCTTCATCACCGGCCGCTATCATCTGGCCGGTGGCTGATATGCGGCGCCGCGCATGTTCTTTTCGCCGCGCTCTCCGCTTGGCCGAGGTCCCAAGGGTCAGGCGGGGCTGATCCCCGGCCTCGCCAGCTCCCGGACGGCATCAATTGCGGCCATCACCGCGTCCGTGTCGGTCTGCTGGATCATGTGGCCCCCTCCCGGGATCAGGTGCAGGCTGCTCTGGTTGATATCGCGGTGAAGGCGGGCGGATTGCGTCTCTGGGTCGATCAGACGGTCCTGCGCGCCCGCGAGGATGGCGACCGGAACTTGAAGGCTGGAATAGCTGCTGCAGGCAGCGGCGGCATCGGGGATCATCAGGGCCGAATCCGCGGCGCTGGCGCGGATCTGCGACGGGCGTAGCGCCAGTTCCTTAGGAAATCCTGCAAACTTGGCGGGGACGCGTCGGGGACCAAAAAGCTTTTTCAGCAAGGCGGGCCACAGGAGCCGCCCGAGCAGGGGTGAGACGGTGTAGCGCGCCACATCCCCCAGGACCGGAACGGCGGGACCGGACATGAGGGCGACATCGGGCCGTGCTGTCGGATAGTAGTAGCCCGAGGCCAGCACCAGCCCGCTGACCTGCTGCGGATGCCGCTGCGCCAGCGCGATCGCGACCGAACATCCCCAAGAATGGCCAAGAACGACAGCCGGCCCCACCTGCAGTTGCGCCAGCGCCGCGCCCAGCAGGTCGGCTTGGGCCCGATCGCTCCAGATCGTGCTGCGCGGGCGGTTGCTGTGACCGAAGCCGGGCCGGTCAAAGACGATGACGCGATGGTGACGCGCGGCAAGCTCCAGAAGCCCGCTGGAGCCGAAGTCCTGCACCATGCTGCCATTGCCGTGGATCAGAACAAGCGCCGGACCCGAGCCGCGTTCGACGTAATGCAGGCGCACGCCGTCGATCGTCAGGAACCGCCCCTGGGGCGGGTTGTCGTGTTCGGCCTGCCGCGCCACGCGGTGATTTGCATAGGCCAGGGCCGCCAGCGCGACCGCGCTGCCCAGGGCCAGCCGGCCAGCCGAGAGCCGCCCCTGCAGCTTGTGTGTCATGGCTTTTGCGGACCTGTCCATCTTGCGTCTCCGGTTCTGTGAAGCGGAAGAGGTCCTGCCGTTGCGACGGCCGCTCCGCTGCACCCCAAAGCATCTGCGCCGGGAATTGTTCCGCGGACGGGCAGCGCGCATGGCCCTGACAAAGGGGCACGCCAAGGGACGGCCCGGGCGTGAGGCCCGGACCGTCCGTCGGAATGAGAGAGTGCTCAGCCTGCCTTGGAGCCGGAGGCGCCGGGCAGCTCGATATTGATCTCGAGGCTCGACATCTGGTCACCGCGTTCCATCCGGACGTCGACGTCATGGTCGCCGATCGGGACATGTTTGCGGATCACCGCGACGATTTCGCGCTGCAGCATGGGCAGGTAGTCGGCCTCGGCGGTGCCGGTGCTGCTGCGTTCATGCGCCAGAAGGATCTGCAGGCGGTCCTTGGCCGTCTGCGCGGTCTTGGGCGGCGTCTTCTTGCGGGAAAAGCTGAACAGGTTCATGACGCACGCCCGAACAGACGCTGGAAGAGACCCGGGCGACGCTCGCCCACGATGCGCATCTCGACCTGCGTGCCGGTCAGCCGGGAGACGGCGTCGTCATAGGCCTGCGCCGCGGCCGACGGTCCGTCCAGCGTCACGGGGGTACCGACGTTCGACGCCTTCAGGATCGCCTTGCTTTCGGGAACGACGCCCAGCAGCGGCACCGCCAGGATCTCCAGCACGTCGTCGACGGTCATCATCTCGCCCCGGTCGACGCGGTCCTGGTCAAAGCGGGTGATCAGAACCTGCGCCTTGATCGGCTCGGCGCCCACGGTCTCGGCACGCTTGGTCTGGCTGCTCAGCAGGCCCAGGACGCGGTCGCTGTCGCGGACCGAGGAGACCTCGGGGTTGGTGACAACGACGGCCTCGTCGGCGAAATGCATCGCCATCTGGGCGCCATGCTCGATCCCGGCGGGGCTGTCGCAGACGATATAGTCGAATTCGGCCTTCAGCTCGTCCAGGACCTTCTCGACGCCCTCCTTGGTCAGGGCGTCCTTGTCGCGGGTCTGCGAGGTCGGCAGGATCGACAGCGTGTCAACGCGCTTGTCCTTGATCAGCGCCTGCTTCAGCTTGGCATCGCCCTGGATGACGTTGATGAAGTCGAAGACCACCCGGCGCTCGCAGCCCATGGTCATGTCCAGGTTGCGCAGGCCCACGTCAAAGTCGATCACGACCGTCTTGAAGCCCTGCTTTGCCAGGCCTGCCGAGATCGCCGCGGACGAGGTCGTCTTGCCGACGCCCCCCTTGCCCGAGGTGATCACGATGACCCGCCCGAGCGGCGGATTGTTCTTGGGTTCTGTCGTCATCCGATGACCTCCATGCGAAGTTTTTCATCCTCCAGATAGATATGCGTGCAGCGCTGATGGGCGGCCGCGTCCAGCGTCTCGCTGGTCTGGTAGAGCCCGGCGATGGCGACCAGCTCGGCATTCAGGCTCTGGCAGAAGATATGCGCGCTCTCGTCGCCGTGGCATCCGGCCATGGCGCGGCCGCGCAGGGGACCATAGACATGGATGTTGCCCGCCGCGATCAGCTCGGCCCCCGATGCGACCGATCCGATCACGGTCAGGTCGCCATGTTCGGCCATGATCATCTGCCCCGACCGCACGGGCGAGCGGATGACCTTGTTCTCGGGCGGGCGCGGCGCCTCGGGGGCAGGGGCGGCGGCGGGGCCGGTCTCGCGCGGCAGGGGCGCGTCACGGCCCGAGGTCACGGCGATTAGGCCCAGGGACTGCAGCAGGGCCTCGTCCATGGCGGCGGCATTCTCGACCCCGAAGACCCGCAACTCGCGCTGCCGCAGGCTCTCGACCAGGTCGCGGAGGCGCTCGGGGTCGTGGAAGCAGGCGGCGTTGGCCAGGTCCAGAACCATCGGCGCGCCGGAGAAGAACTGCGGCGTCTTGCGCAGCTGCTGATCCAGCTGCGCGTGGAAGGACGCGTCCGCGGTCTGGGTGTCGATGCGAAGAACCAGCGCCGTCAGGAAGCGACCGCGCACCTGGAACGAGGTTGCGGTGGCCGGCATGGGGTCATGTCGGGTCTTGGCGTATCGATCTGACACGTCGAAACTCTGCTCCTGCTCTGTGGCGGGTCGCGAATCGGAACGCACCGCTCTTCTTGAATCTCCCTTTTCACGAACGGGCCGCGGAGGGAAGAAGAGTTCGCCGATTCAGCAGGAACCCGCCAAGAAATGCGGCATGAAAGATGCGGGACCTGCTCCTGCGGCACCGGGGGCAGGGGTCCCGGCCCCACCACCTGCCGTCGCATGTGGAGGCGGTCGTCGCGGGACCTGAGCTCTGGCCGGCGGCTCTGCGAACCAAAGACGGGGATCGGGCGTTGGGGGCCTGCAGACCCGGAGGCAGATCATGGCGCCACGCACCTATTGGAAAGGCTATCTGAAGCTTTCGCTCGTCACCTGTCCCGTGTCGCTGACGCCTGCGACCAGCGATCGCGACAAGATCCGGTTCCACACCATCAATGCCGAGACCGGAAACCGCGTCCGCAGCCGCTATGTCGACGAGGTGACCGGAGACCCGGTGGAGGAGGAGGACGAGGTCAGAGGCTATGAGGTCGAGAAGGGCCGTCACATCATCATCGAGGACGAGGAGCTGGAGGCCATGGGCCTCGAAAGCACCCGGACCATCAATATCGAGCAGTTCGTTCCCTCGGACAGTATCGAATGGATCTGGTACGACACGCCCTATTACCTGACGCCCGACGACAAGGTGGCGCAAGAGGCTTTCGTCGTCATCCGCAAGGCGATGGAGGCGACCGACACGCTCGGCATCTCGCGGCTGGTGCTGGCGCGGCGCGAACGGGCCGTGATGCTGGAGCCCTACGGCCACGGGATCGTGCTGTGGACGCTGCGCTTTGGCGATGAGGTGCGCCAGCCCAAGGAGGTTTTTGGTGACATCGCGGACCGCAAGGCCGATCCCAAGCTGGTGGCCATGGTGCAGAAGGTCATCACGCAGAAAACGGAACCCTGGGACGCCTCCATGGTCCGCGACCCGGTCCAAGAGAACCTGAAGAAGCTGATCGCCAGCAAGCAGAAGAAGCGCGGCCGCCCTGCCACCCTCAAGCGCAGCGAGGCGCCCGAGCCGCAGGACAACGTGGTCAACATCATGGACGCGCTGCGCAAGTCGATCGCGATCGAGAAGAAGAAGGGCAGCTGACGGTCCCGTGGATGCTGACCCTGCCGCCTTGAAGGTGCGATGCCGTTACCGCATTTTCCGTTTGTCGGCTTCCAAGGGGCGCGACGCTTTCCAGAAATCCTCCCAAGGATCCCCCAGGTTGCCGATCCGGGAGATCGCATTGGCCACGGTGAAGTAATCCGGACCGATGGCGGCGCCGAGTTCGCTCCAATCCAGCGGCATCGACACCGCGGCACCGGGCCGGGCGCGGGTGGAATAGGGCGCAACGGCCGTCGCGCCCCGACCGTTGCGCAGGTAGTCGATCAGGGTCTTGCCCTTGCGCTTGGACTTGGTGATCGTCGCGACGTAGGCGTTGGGGCTGTCCGCGGCCATGGCTTCGGCAATTCCCTTGGCAAAACCCTTGACCTGGTCCCATCCCGCACGCGGTTTCAGTGGTGCCACCACGTGCAACCCCTTGCCGCCCGAGGTCTTCACGAAGCTTGCCAGACCCGCGGCCGCCAGCCGCTCCCTGACCTCCAGTGCCGCCGCGATGACATCGTTCCACGCAACGCCGGGGCCGGGGTCGAGGTCCATGGTGATGAAGTCGGGCCGCTCCAGATCGTCGATCTGGGCGCCCCAGGGATGGATCTCCAGCGCGCCGCCCTGAACCAGACCGATCAGGCCCGCCAGGCTGTCGACCGCGACCAAGGGTTCATCGGAACTGTCCTTTGGGTCATGCGCCTTGAGGATCTCGGCGGACTGCCCGCGCCAGGCGTGCTTCTGAAAGAAGCACTGCCCGCCAACCCCGTCGGGGCACCGGACCAGGGCAAGCGGCCGGTTCGCCACAAAGGGGCCCATCCGGGTCCAGACGTCGGAATAATAATCCGCCAGCCCCTGCTTGGTGACGCCGACATCTTTCCAATAGACCCGGTCCGGACTGGTCAGCCGCACGGCGGGGCGCGGCTTTTCCTGGGCAACGTTCCCGGATTCGCGGACGACCTCCTGGGCCTCGCGGTCCTCCCGGAGGCCGCGAAAGGCGGCGTGCCGGATAGCGCCGCTGGCGGTCCAGGCGCGGAACTCGACCTCGGCCACCAACTCGGGGCGGACGAAGACGGCCTCCCGTGCCTCCTCGGCGGACAGCTTGGCGTCAAAGGGACTGGTTTTCCGGGACATCTTGTCGAGGCGCCTGTAGAGGTCCGCTGCCACCTTCTGCGTGAACCCGGTCCCCACCCGACCCGCATGAACCAGCTTGCCGCCGTCCTGATAGCCTAGGATCAGCGATCCGACCGCGTTGCGCGAGGTCGAGGACGGGGTGAAGCCCGCGACCACGAACTCCTGCCGCTCCGAGCATTTCGACTTGATCCACGTTCCGCTGCGACCCGACCGATAGGGGGCGCTGCTGTCCTTGGAGATCACACCTTCCAAACTCAGGCGGCAGGCATGCCGCAGCACCAGGTCGCCATTCTCCTCGAAATGCTCGCTGTATTTCACAGGCTCGGGCGCACCAGCCAAGAGCGCCTTCAGCGCCGCCTTGCGTTCGACCAAGGGCGCAGGGCGCAGGTCCTTGCCGTCCAGATAGAGGAGGTCGAAGGCATAGAAGGTCATCCGGTCGCGGCGATCCTCGGCAAGATCGGCCTGCAGGGCCGAGAAATCCGAGGCGCCGCTTGGCCCCGCGACGATCACCTCTCCATCCAGGATCGCCACCTGCGCCTTCAGCTGCCCCAGGGCCGCGGGAATCTCCCTGCCAAAGCGGTCGGTCCAGTCAAGTCCGCCGCGGGTGAACAGCGTCGCGCGTCCGTCCCGAAGATGGGCCTGCAGGCGATAGCCGTCGAACTTGATCTCGTGGAGCCATTTCCTGCCCGCCGGCGCCGAAGGTTTCAGCGTCGCCAGCGCGGGCGGCACAAAGCCCGGATAATCCGCATCCTCCGCACCGGCAGGAACCGACGCGAGCGCCCCGTCGATCCGCCCGCCCGCAGAGGACCATCCCGGCGCCTCGCCGGCCAGATCCTCGACCATGCGCCCGGACTTGAACGATTCCGGACGCTCGTCGACGATCGGCTGGTCGTCCTCGCTGCGCGCAAAGGCGTCGTCGCCCTTGATCAAAAGCCAGTTGTCCCGCTTGTCGCGTGCCTTGCGGGCCATCCGCGTCAGATGCCAGCGGCCGCGCAGCTTTTCGCCCTCGATCTCGAATTCAAGGTGGCCCTTGGCCATCCCCTTGCGCGGATCCCCCAACGGCTTCCAGCGCCCGCGATCCCACAGGATAACACTGCCCCCACCATATTCGCCGGCCGGGATGGTCCCCTCGAAATCGCCGTAACTCAGCGGATGGTCCTCGGTCTGCACCGCCAGCCGCTTGTCCCCTGGAACAAGGCTGGGCCCACGCGTCACCGCCCAGCTGAGCAGAACGCCGTCCAGTTCCAGGCGCAGGTCGTAATGCAACCGGCGCGCGGCGTGCTTCTGGATCAGGTAGCTGTCGCCGCTGCCGGACCCGCCAACCTTTCCCGGCGGCTCGGGCGTCGCCTTGAAGTTGCGCTTCTTGTTATAGGTCTCCAGCGCCATCTAGCCGGCCTTCTTGCGGCTCTTGGACGGGGCGGACTTGGGGGCGGGCGAACTGCGCTTGCGCGGCGCAGCCGGCTTTGCGCGACCCGAGGCGTTGGCGCTTTCCCGCAGCGCGTCCAGCAGGCTGGTGACCTTGGTTTCCTCTGGCGGCTTCGGCGCCTTGATCTTGCGGCCTTCGATCTTGGCCTGGACCAGTTCCGCCACCGCATTGTCATAGCGGTCGTCAAAGTCGCGCGGATCGAAGGCGCCGGACTTGGTCTCGATGATGTGCTTGGCCAGATCCAGCATCTCGCCCTCGATCTGGGGGTCGGGCAGGTCCTCGAAGGCCTCTTCGGCGGAACGTACCTCATAGTCGAAGTTCAAGGTATGGGCGACCAGCCCCAGCCCCTGCACCCGCAGCATCACGGTCCGCACGCGCCGGAACAGGACCGCGCGCGCCAGTGCCGCGACCTTCTTCTTCCGCATCCCCTCGCGCACAAGCGCGAAGGAATCCGCAAAAGCCTCGTCCGAGGGGGCGATGAAATAGGGTTTGTCGAAATAGACCGTCTCGACGGCCGAGCAGGGGATGAAGGCCTCGATGGTCAGGGTCTTGTCGCTGTCGGGAACAGCTTCGGCAATCTCCTCGGGGTCCAAGATCACGTAATGATCTTTGGCAGTCTCGTATCCCTTGACCTGCTGGTCCCTCTCGACCGTCTCCTCGGTCTGTTCGTCGATATATTCCCGGCGGACCCGATTGCCCGTCTCGCGGTTCAGGATATGGAAGGACACCCGCCTGGACGTGGTCGCCGCCGCATAGAGCGAGACCGGAAAGGCCAGTTCGCCCAGCCTGATTGTTCCCTTCCAGGTCGCTCTCGGGCTCATCGGGGGCCTCCATCTTTGCTGTTGCACGTCAGGGGGCCTCGGCGCCCCCGGGAATTGCTTAGCGGTCGTCCAGCTTGCGCTCGACCTTGGCGCGGCTGTTCCCCTCGGACTTGACCGCATCGCGAACCTCGTCGCGCGAGACGTCCATCTTCCGGGCCTCGTAGGCGACTTCATGATCCTGGCCCGAGGCGACAAGGCGCCGGTCCTGGGCGCGGCCGCGGCTGGTCTTTTCATTTGACATGACGATCTCCTTCCTCGGGCAGAACGCGTTCAGGGGGCATCCTGGTTCCGGAAGAGGAGCGTGCCGAATTCCTCTTCAGGTTAGGACGTAATCCCGCGGCAGCGGCATTGGCGGCAGGTCCGTCTCGCCCATGGCGGACCGCAGCTGATTTTCGATCACCGTTGCATAGGTCGAAATCGGCAGGTTGTTCGGCATCAGGCCAAAGGGCTCCTCAAGCTCCTCGCCCAAGGTGTCGAGGCCAAAGAAGGTATAAGCGACCAGCATCGCGGCCAAGGGCGTCGACCATCCCAGCATGTCAGCGAAACCGAATGGCATCAGGAAGCAGAAGAGATAGGCCGTCCGGTGCAAGAGCAGCGTATAGGCAAAGGGCAGCGGTGTGTTGGCCAGCCGCTCGCAGCCGACCAGCGCCTGCATCAGCCGGTTCAGGCTGTCGTTCAGGGCCAGCGCCTCTACCGGCGCCAGGCGCCCCTGGCGCAGCAGGGTTCCGATGTCGGCGGCCACCTCCTGCAGGACCCGGTCGGCGGGGCTGGCGGGCAGGGCCGGCTGGTCGGCCCGCTGCCGCAACTGTCCCACGACGGCCTGGCTGAAGGCGATGATGGCGGTCAGGATGCGGCGCCGCTCGGGAGAAGTCTGGCCCGGCTCCTCGTCCAGGACCACCGTCTGGCGGGCGATGTCGCGTGCCGCCTGGATGATCTGGCCCCAGAGCTTGCGCGCCTCCCACCAGCGCTCGTAGCAGGCGTTGTTGCGAAAGCTGAGAAAGATCGACAGCGCGATCCCGATGAGGGTGAAGGGCGCGGGGTTGATGCCGGGGATGATCTGGGGCGCTTGGCGATGGGCGGCGACGACGATCAGCGACAGCATTCCGACCGTGGCCAGCTGCGGCCAGGTCCGTTGGATGATCGAACCCTTGAGGACAAAGAACAGCGTCAGCAGGCTGGGGCGAGAGCGGACGATCATCGGGTCGGAGCCACCGCAGCGTCCGCGCGGGTCTTGGCGTCCAGCCTTGGCATGATATCGGTATGCATGATCCGCGCCGCCCTGTCGAAGTCCCTTGGGAAATCAGCGGTCAGATCGTCACGGATGTCAATCGCGTGGCTGGGCTGGGGTCGCGCCCGAAGGGCACGGAGGCAACACGCTTAACGCCGGTTCGCACCGGAACGGAGGTCTCTGCGGGCCCTCAGCTTCCCCCATCATGCGGAGGGGGCGAAGGACGGAAGGTCCGCTCTGTGATGATGGCAGGTGTTGCAAGTTCCCGCCGGCGCGCCCGGCGGCGCATGCTGCGATAAAGACAGACGCCGATTGCCGCAGCGCCAGCGGCCAGAAAGACCGTTCCCAGACTGGCGGATTCGAACTGATAGGGGGCCATGGCCCGCTTCGCGGCATGCTTGACGCGATCCTTGGGGCGCAGGCGGTTTTGCGGCCAGTAACGGGGGTCAAGGATGCGGCTGTCGGCCAGCGCGCGCTCCAGCGGGTCGAGGACATGGGGCTTGATCGGCTGCAGGCTGCGCCCTTCGGGCCTGCGCAGCGCTTTGATCGTGCCCAGAAGGGAACCGGCTTTCTCCCAAGCCTCGCTCACCTCGCCCGGCTGGCAGTCCAGATGCTCGGCCAGCAGCGACAGCGTGAATTTCCGGATCAGCCCCCGTTCTGCCTCGGATGCCGCGTCGATGGCGATGTCGCATTCCGTGTCAAAGCCCATCGACCGGTTGTCGATATTGCTCGACCCGATCTTCAGGAAGCGGCCATCAACTACGAAGACCTTGGCATGGACATAGATCGCCGTACCTGCCGCGTTCTGCGGATAAAAGATCGCGAAACGTCCGCCGCCGCCGCGCCGGTCGGCCTCCTGCAGGCGTTCGATCATGCGCGAGCGGATCGAGTGCATCGCCTCGTCTTCCAGAAAGCCCTGGGCCGCGTCCGGGTTGATGATCACGATTTCCGGCCCACCCGGTTCGGCCAGCCGCGCCTCCATCGCCTCGCAGAGGGTGCTGGCGGCCAGGTACTGGTTCTCGACATAGATCGTGTGGCGCGCCGCGCGAATCGCGGCCAGGTACAGCTCCTCGATCTCGTTGACCAGCGGCTTGCCGTGATAGCGTGGCGCGGTCCGGGCGATGCCGATGCGGACGTCGCGGATGTCCGGCTGCAGGTCCGCAGGCCAGGCCGAGACACCGCCGGTCTCCGGCACGGGCAGCCTTTCGCCCGTCGCGGAGTGCCAGCGGTGCCGTGCCAAGTCCCCCAGGTCGCGGGCCACCGGCCCTTCCAGCGCCGTGGTCACATCATGCCAAGGCTGGTGCAGCGATCCGCCCGGACTGGTCCGGCACGGGTCGTCCGGCTTGTGTTCCCGCGTGTCCCACCGGCCCGTGGTTACGTCGATCCCGCCGCAGAAGGCAACGCGATCGTCGATTACGACGATCTTCTGGTGATGACAGGCCCCCGCCGGATGATGGCTGTCCAGCGCCAGCCGGATGCGCCTGGAGGCCCGCTTGAGGCTCAGCGTCTCGCGGGCCTGGGTGGCGATCTGGGCCAGCATCGCCCCATCCCATTTCAGGATATGCAGGCGCAGGCCCGGCTTGCCCTTGACCAGCGCCTTGAGGAATTCGCCAAGCTCGTTGGGCCAGCCATCGGGCGCATTGCCCTCCGCATCGCTTTCACCCGGCACCATCTCGATGCGCAGATCGAAGTCCCACCCGATGAGATAGGCGGTGCGATTGGCCGCGATCAAAGCCGCGCGCAGTTGCAGGAAGTATTGCGCTGCGTCGACGATCAGGGCGGCGCGGCTGGCCTTGGCGACCCGCCAGCAGGTCTCCCCTGGCCGCAGCAGGGCTTTGGCTTGATCCGTCATCGGCATGGCTGCTCCCCGGAATGTGGCAGAACGGCGCCTTTCGGCACCGGGCAGGGACCAACGGCGGCGGGCCGGAATCGATCCATCAGCCGCAGGCCGACCTCCGGGCAGCCGCAGGGGCGGAGCCGGTGCCGCGCCGGGACCCTGCCCGGACAGCGCGTGGCCGCCGGTTCGATGCTCAACGCCGGGGAATGGCCGAGATGTCGATCCGGTCGGCCTGCTGGCCGTTCACCCGCAGGATGCGGCCGTCCCCGGCGGGCAGGGTCAGATGCAGCTGATTTCGCCGCGGCTGCCAATGCCCCGAGGCGCGCAGCGTCAGGTCGATTGCCTTGGCGTCGCCGGTCACGGTCACGTGCAACAGCCAGTGGTTCCCCCCCTGTGCGTCCGCGGCCTGACCATCGTCGTCATAAAGGACGGCCTCGTCGCGGAACACGCCCGGCGCGGGATGCACGGCCAGCACAAGGTCCGTGTCATCGGCGGGATCGGCCCGTTTCGCGCCGCTGGACAGCGGCAGCACGGCGCCGGCTCGCACAAAAAGCGGCATCGAGCCCAGATCGACGGGCAGCACAACCTCTATCCCCGGCGCATGGTGGTGGCCGCTGGCAAAATCCCACCAGCCGGTGCCGTTGTCGGGCAGCCACAGCCGACGCTCCGTCGCGCCTTCCTCGATCACCGTGGCGACCAGCAGGTCGCGGCCCAGCAGGAACTCGTCGTTCTCCTCACGGCAGCGCGGATCATCCTCGTGATCCATCAGCGTCGGGCGCAGCATCGGCTGGTGCTCGGTCACCGCCTGCCACAGCAGCGTGTAAAGATAGGGGATCAGCCGATAGCGCAGCTGCAGCGCCTCGCGGATCTGGGGCAGGACCTCGGGATACATCCAGGGCTCGTTCACCGTCGCGTCGTCATTCCAGGAATGGATGGTGAAGCGCGGGTGGAAGATGCCGTTCTGCACCCACCGCAGGAACAGTTCGGGGCCGGGCCGCGGCCCCGAAAAGCCGCCCACGTCATGGCCGATGTTGAAGATGCCCGACATGGACAGGCCCAGCCCCATGCGGTTGTTGTAGCGCAGCGTCTTCCAGGCGGTGCGGTTGTCCCCCGTCCAGGTCTGGGCATAGCGCTGGATGCCCGGCGCGCCCGACCGGCTGATCAGGTAGGGACGCTGGTCGGGGGCATGTTCGACCTGCGCATCGCGCGAGGCGCGCGACATCAGCACCGGCTGCAGGGGCCGGATCAGGGCGATGTCGATGGGCTGTCCAAAGCCGTGGCAGCGCGCGCCGCGGTCCCAGATCTCGTATTCGTTGTTGTCGTTCCAGGTCGAGCCGATGCCGTGCGCCAGCAGCTGCGTCGTCACGTTCTCCTTCCACCAGGCCACCGTATCCGGATTGGTGAAGTCCAGATGCGACCCCTCGTCGTCCCAGAAGACCGAGATCTCGGGGCGGTCCTCCTCGCTGTCGCGGATGAACAGGCCCTTCTGCGCGACCTCGTCGTATCGGGGGTGGTCCTGCAGCAGGCAGGGCTTGATGTTGGCGATCAGGTGCAGACCGGCATCGGAAAAGCGCGCGGCCATGGCGTCGATGTCGGGAAACTTGTCGTGGTTCCAGTTGAAGACATAGCGCTTGGACCCGATCGAGGTATAGCCCGAGGACATCTGAAAGCTGTCGCAGGGCAGGTCATGCGCGGTGATCCGGTCCAGGAACCCCTCCAGCTGCCGCTGCGCGTCGGGGGCGTCGGTATAGCTCATGGTGGAGCCGGAATAGCCAAGCGACCAGCGCGGCGGAAAGGCCGTGCCGCCGGTCAGCCAGGCCTGACGCCGGGTCAGGCCCGCCAGGTCCGGGGACCAGGACATGTAATAGTCCAGATCGCCATCCTCGGCCCGATAGGCGCGATAGGGCAGGTGATAGTTGTCCAGCTCGTTGCCCAGGTCGAACCAGCAGCTGGCTATGTTGTCGTAGAAGATCGACCAGGACCCCGCATCCGGCGTGCGGGTCATGGTGACCGGGATGTGCTTGTAGAGCGGGTCGGTCGTTTCCGCGTCATAGCCCATTGCATCCAGGTTGCGCATCTCGAACCGGCGGCCGGAGCGTTCCAGGTCGCCTGCCTTCTCACCCAGGCCATAGACCTGCTCGTCCGGATGGCGGCGCAGGAAATGGGCGTGCGCGTGATCGCGGGTGCCGGCCATGTAGGCGCCGGTCGGACGGTCGGCCGCAAAGACGCGCCAGTCATCGCCCATCCGCGCCTGCCAGACCAGCTGCAGCGGGCGGCGCACCGTCAGCCGCAGGGTCCCTGTGTCGATGACCAGGCCGTCCCCGGTTTCCCCATGCGCGAAGTCGGGACAGGAAAACCCGCCCAGATCATCGCGCGACCGGCCTTCGATGGGGGTGTCGCCGTCAGGCGCCACCGACCAGCTGCGGTTCAGCCGCCAGCCGTCCCGACCGATGAGCGAGACGCGGATCAGGTCGTGCTCCAGCACGGCGATGCGCAGGCGGCGGCCGCCCCCGGTGTCCAGCATCAGGCAGGCGCCGTCACGCCCGGCGAAACTCCAGTCCTTCAGGGTCTTCATCGATCAACCGTAGTTCAAAAGCCAGCGCGGCAGGGCGAGGCTGATTTCGGGAATGAAGGTGACCGCCATCAGCAGCACGATCATCGCGACGTAAAGCGGCAGCATCGGCCGGATGACCCGCGCGATCGGCACGCCGCCGACCGAGCAGCCCACGAACAGCGCCGAACCCACGGGCGGGGTGCAGATGCCGATGGACAGGTTCAGCGTCATCATGATGCCGAAATGCACCGGGTCCATCCCCAGGTCGCTGACGACCGGATAGAAGATCGGCGTGAAGATCAGCAGCGCCGGCGTCATGTCCATGAAGGTGCCGATGACCAGCAGCGCCACGTTGATGATCAGCAGGATCACCACCGGGTTGTCCGACAGCATCAGCAGGTAATCCGACAGCGCGAAGGGGATGTCGCCGAAGGCCATCGCCCGCGACATGGCGATCGAGGCGCCGATCATCAGAAGGACGATGGTGGTCGTCACCGCGCTTTCCAGGAAGATGGCGGGCAGGTCGCGCCAGCCGATCTCGCGGAACCAGAACAGGGCCAGCACCAGCGCATAGAGCACCGCCGCCGCCGAGGCCTCGGTCGCGGTGAAGATGCCGGCGATGATGCCGCCCATGATGACGATGATCAGCCCCAGGGGCAGGATCGCGTCCAGCGTCTTGCGGCGCACCTCGGCCATGCTGGGACGGGGGGCCACGGGATAGCCGCGCCGCTTTGCGATGATCCCGGCGACGACCATGATCGAAAGGCCCAGCAGGATGCCGGGCAGATAACCCGCCACGAACAGCGCCGAGATCGAGGTCCCGCCGGTGATCAGCGAAAAGACGATCAGCGCGGTCGAGGGCGGGATCAGCAGGCCCGTGGGGCTGGAGGCGATGTTGACGGCGGCCGAATAGGCGGGGTCGTACCCCTCCTTGCGCTGCAGCGGCGCCATGACCCCGCCGACCGCGGCCGCCGAGGCCACGGCCGAACCGGAAATCGCGCCGAACATCATGTTGGCGATGACGTTGCAATGCGCCAGCGCGCCGGGCAGGCGCCCGCCCAGAACCTTGGCAAATTCGATCAGGCGCAGGGCGATGCCGCCCCGGTTCATGATGTTTCCGGCCAGGATGAAGAACGGGATGGCCAGCAGGGTAAAGCTGTCCAGGCCCGACACCATCTGCTGGGCGACGATGAAGATCGTCTGGTCGAACGACATGAACAGCAGGAAGGTCAGCGCCGAGGCGATGCCGATGGCAAAGGCGATCGGCACGCCCACCACCATCAGCACCCCGAACGAGGCGAAAAGAACGACGGCGGCCCAGTTCATGACAGGCGATCCTCTTGCGGCGCCGGCAGGTCCTGCGGCGGGTTCAGGGTCGTGCCGCCCCGGGCGATGCGACCGATATTGGCCACTGCATAGGCGATGATGATCAGCCCCGACAGCGGCACCGCACCATAGACCCAGCCCATCGGCACCTGCAGCGAGGGCGAGATCTGCCCCGAAGCCAGCGTCCGCTGGACCAGCTGCAGCCCGCCCCAGACCATGACCACCGCCGCGAAGCCCGCGATCAGCAGCGTGATCAGCACTTCGTTCACCTGACGCCGACGGCCGCTGAGCGAGGTGGGCAGCAGATCGATCGCCAGGTGGCGCCCCTGGCCATAGGTGTAGGCGCCGCCGACCAGGGCCAGCCACATGAACAGGAACCGCGCCAGTTCGTCCGTCAGGGTCGAAGGGGTGCCCAAGGCATAGCGGCTGATCACCTGCCAGCTGACGCAGACCAGCAGCACGGCAAAGACGATGATGATCCCCGACCGCAGCAGTCCATCGGCCAGCCGCCTCATGGTCGCCCTCTTGCGCTGGATGTCCAGATGCCGGTCATGCTCCGCCCTCCCCTATGAGCGCTGCTCGATTGTGGGGCAAAATGAACTGCCGGTCCGAATTGGTCAACCGATTTGTCAAAGTGGTTGACAACGACATGGATTGGCCGATCTCATTGTGTGGGACACTTGGGCGGTCGCAGCATCGCCCGTCCATTCACCGGGAGGACGTGATGAACCTAACGACCAGATTTGCCTGCAGCAGCGCCGTGGCCCTGTTCGCCCTGACTGCGGCGGCCGAAGCCCGCACGCTGCGGCTGAACCACAACAACCCCGAGGATCACCCGGTTCATCTGTCAATGCAGAAGATGGCCAAGGAGGTCGAGGAGGCCACCGGCGGCTCGGTCAAGATCCGCATCTATGCCAACGGCCAGCTGGGCACGCAGCGCGAATCGACCGAGCAGGTCCAGAACTGCTCGCTGGACATGGCGCGGTCGAACGCGGCCGAACTGGAGGCCTTCGTGCCTTCCTATGGCGTCTTCAACCTGCCCTACCTGTTCGACAGCGAGGATCACTTTGACGCGGTCGTGGCCGGCGAGGTCGGGCAGCGGATCCTGGATTCAGGCATCGAACAGGGCATCCGCGGGCTGGCCTATTACACCGAAGGCGCCCGGTCCTTTTACGCCAACAAGCCGATCCTGACGCCTGCGGACCTGAACGGCATGAAGATCCGGGTCCAGCCCAGCCCCTCGGCAGTGCGCATGGTCGAACTGCTGGGCGCCAGCCCCACGCCGATCGGTTGGGGCGAGCTTTACTCTGCCCTGCAGCAGGGCGTCGTGGACGGCGCCGAGAACAACCCCACGGCGCTGACGACGGCCCGCCACGGTGAGGTTGCCAAGCATTTCTCGCTGGACGAGCATACGCTGATCCCGGCGGTGGTGTTCATCTCAAAATGCGCTTGGGACGAGATGTCGCCCGAGGAGCAGACGGCCCTTTCGACGGCCGCGCGCAACTCGATGATCTCGCATAGCGAAGCTTGGCGCGAGGCAGCGGCCGAGGCGATCGAGACCGCAAAATCCGAGCTCGGCGTCGAGATCCACGAGGTCGACAAGGCCCCGTTCATCGAGGCGGTGCAGCCGATGGTCGACGAGGCCCGCGCCAGCAGCGAGGAGATGGCCGAGCTGATCGACCAGATCCGCGCCCAGGCCCAATGACACCGGGATGCGCTGCCATGGACGGGGGCATCATCGCGTATGAGGCCGTCCTGGCGGCGCATCTGACGCAGGGACGGTGGCGGCCATGACCGCCGCCGTCCAGCGCCGCTACCAGGATGTCGCGGCGGAACTGCGCGCCCTGATCCGGACCGAGGGGTTCCGCCCCGGCGATCGGTTGCTGACCGAGCGACAGATCGCCCAGAGGCTGGACGTGGGCCGCAGTCTGGTCCGCGACGCCATCGTGATGCTGGAGGTCGAGGGGCTGGTGCAGGTGCGCCAAGGCTCCGGCATCTACCTTCTGGACGGTGCCGCCACGACCTCCGCCATGGCCGACGACATCGGGCCCTTCGAGCTGCTGGAAGCCCGCATGATCATCGAAAGCGCGGTGGCCGGGCTGGCGGCCGCGACGGTGACAAAGGCCGACATCACCGCCATGCGCGAGGCGCTGGAGGAGGAACGGCGCGTCATGGGCTGCGCCGACGGCGACTATTCCGGCGATCGGCGGTTTCATCTGCTGATCGCCGAGGCCACGCAGAACGGGGTCCTGGTCCAGATGGTGACCGACCTGTGGGACCGCCGCGCCCGCAGCCGGATGTGGGCGCAGCTGCACAGCCGCGTCTTTGACCAGACCTATCGCGCCCGTTGGCTGGACGATCATCAGGAGATCCTGGATGCGCTGCGCGCCCGCGACAGCCTTCGCGCCCGCAAGGCCATGAGCGACCACATCGCCCATGTCAGCCAGATCCTGATGCAGCTCTCCGATCCCGACGATCCCAGCTTCGATGGGTACCTGTTTTCAACCGCGCGGGCACACCAGGTGCTTTGACCCTGGGCCCGGGTTCCGGGCATCCGGCCGCGGCGGGCGCATTGTGGCGGAGCCTGAGCCCTGTCACCACCCGAAGCCGCTGGCAGTCCTGAATGGCTCCGTCACCGCCCTGTCCACGGGCGGCAATGTCCGGATGAAGCACTACCGTGTCGGCGTCCCGTTGCCGACCGTCGCGCCTGCCCGACACCAGCCCGGCCGACGTTGGGCATGGCGAAGGCGATCGATACTTCGCAAATGACCATCAGCAGGAGGATGAAAGGAGATCGCGCTCCGCGGCAGCAGCATGAGGCTACCGGAGAGGGCGCGGCTGGCCGTAGCCATAAGTGCCAGCGGCGTCATGGGCAGGGCCCGTGAGGCACTGCGCGCCCTCATGCACCTGGGCCTCGATCCGCACCAGCCGCCAAACGAGGTATCCGAGCGCCAGCGCCGAGGTCGCGGCCGCCCAAGCGCTTCGACCATTTCGCGGCCAGCGCGGTAGAATCGACCGTGTCGCCAATCTCCTCCTTGGCGACACGGTCGGCCTCGTTTAATGCCTTGCCAACGCGCTCGGCAAGGGCTTTGCTCAGGATCGCGCCGATGGTGGCGCGGTCCTCCTCACGCAGGCCGTTTCACTTGTCCGCATCTATCACCAAGAACCACGTGGTGTTGTAGATCCCGCCCGGCACCGTCGTGGGAGACTTGATGTGGTCGTTCAGGTTGAAGACGGTCATTGCGTCGTGGGTGAAAGCCGCACTGTCGATGATCCGCCGCGACAGCTTCTCGTTGACCTCGGGAAGGGACATGAACAGCGGTGACGCCCCAAGTGGCGACGCCATCGCCCACACAGCCGTCTGGAATATAGATATTCGGCGGGTTGTATGTCAGCCGGTGCTTCGATCTGTGGGCATTATCGTGCAGCAAGCGCGGCCCGTGGATGAACAGGCCCGGAAGATGCGTCCCGGCATGTTCCTCGACCGCATTCAGTTCGTGCCGACGAGGGAATGCCTGAGCGGGAGCCGGGACAGCTTGATCGGCTCTTCTGCCGCAAGGGGCGCGCCGGACAGGATCGGCCAGCAAAGGCGAAGCGTCAGGCGTTCATGAACTGTCTCCCCGAACGATCTTGGCCTCCCGAGAAGGGTTGAAATGTGCCGGATGCGCGGCCGTGAAGGCGGGATGGAACGCACAGGCGTCGGCTATGGCCGACAGGCGGGGCAGGTGGTCGATCGGCACCTGCCACCGGGCGGCATTGTAAAGCTGCGGGATCAGCGCGCAGTCGGCCATCCCGGGGCGATCGCCGTGGCAGAAGCGCCCGGTGGAGCCCCGATGGTCTAGCATCGCCTCGACCGCCTGCAGCCCGTGCGCGATGTTGTCGCGGTTCCAGGCAGCCCGCGCCTCGGCCCCGGCCAAGGCCTCGACCCGCGCCAGCACGGCCAGGTTCGAGACGGGGTGGAGGTCGCAGGCAATGGCCAGCGCCAGGGCGCGGACATGCGCGCGCGCGGCGTGATCGCCGGGCAGCAGCGGCGGGCCAGGGCGCGTTTCCTCAAGATATTCGATGATTGCCAGCGACTGCGTCAGGACCAGCCCGTCGATCTGCAGCACGGGAACCAGACCCTGCGGGTTCAGCTCCAGATGGTCGTGCCGCCGATGCTCGCCCACCACCAGGTCAACCGCTGCCCGGTCAAAGGCGACGTCCTTGAGGTTCAGCGCGATCCTTACCCGATAGGAGGCCGAGGATCGCCAATGATCATGCAGGACCGGCCGTTCCCCGGGAGGGGCGGTCAATGCCGTCACTCCTGCGCGGGAAGGATCGTGCCGGTGCAGGGGCCGAACCCGATGCGATATCCGTCCCCCTCGGCATAGCCGAAGAGCCCGATCTGGTCCCCATCCTCGATGAAGGTGCGCGGCTGTCCCGCCACCTCGACCGGCAGCTTGCCGCCCTGCGTCATCTCCAGCAACGCCCCGGTCTGGTCCGGCGCTGGCCCCGAAACGGTCCCGCTGCCCAAGAGGTCGCCGACCCGCATCGGGCAGCCCGAGACCGCGTGATGCGCCAGTTGCTGGGCCGAGGAATAATACATCACGTTGTAATTCGTGCGCGCCATCGTCTGGCCGTTCATGGTCCAGCCCATGACTAGATCGTAAAAGCCGGGCCGCTGTTCCTGCAGATAGGGCAGCAGGGGGTTCGTCCGCTCCGCACCGGGGCTGCGGAAGGGCTCAAGCGCGGCCTGCGTCACGATCCACGGGCTGATCGTCGTGCCAAGTGCCTTGGCCTGGAAAGGGCCGAGCGGCTGGTATTCCCAAGCCTGGATGTCCCGTGCCGACCAGTCGTTCAGGAGGACATAGCCGAAGATCATGTCCTCGGCCTCCTCCACGCTGATGCGCTGACCCATCCGGCTGTTTGCGCCGACGATGGCGCCCAGTTCCAGCTCCAGGTCCAGGCGGCGGCTGGCCGACCAGAGCGGGCCATAGTCGCCCTTCACCTGCCCCATGGGGCGGCGGATCGACGTTCCGGACACGACGACCGACGAGGCCCGCCCGTTATAGCCGATGGGCATATGGGTCCATTGCGGGGGCAGGGCGTTTTCCGGGCCCCGGAACAGCACGCCGACGTTGAAGGCATGATTTCTGGATGCATAGAAATCGGTGAACTCGGTCACCCGGATCGGCAGGTGCAGCGTGGCATCGGCCATCTGCACCAGGGGCAGGCCCCGATCACCATCCTCGGCCAGCAGGGCGGTCAGGCGGGCCCTTGTCCGGTCCCAGACCGCGCGCCCCTGTTCGATGAAGTCGTTCAGGACCGGCCGCGCAAAGCTGCCCTTCGCGTCGATCAGCCCCCGCGCCTCGCATGCCGCCAGGTCGAGGATCATGTCCCCGATGGCCACGCCGCAACGCGGCTGCTGATCTGCAACCGAAAACACGCCATAGGGCAGGTTCTGGATTGGAAAGTCGCACCCGGGCTCGTTCGCGGCAGCCACCCAGCTGCGCAGGGCTTGGTCGGTCATCGGGGCCTCCTTGGTCGCTTGGGGGGTGATGGTCGTTGCGTCTGAAGCGGATATCAGCATCCGGTGCAGATGCAGTAAGCGCGCAGGCTGGCCTTGCTTCGGGGTCCTTTGAAGGCGCCGCTGCGGGGGCGGCCGCAGCGCCAATGCCTCACTTCACGCCGGGTGTGCCGTCGAACTTCTTCTCCAGCCGGTTCCAGACCTCGATGTACTCCTCCTGCATCGGCGCCTCATGGGCGGCGAATTCGGTGAGGTGCTGGGGAAAGCGGGTCTCGAACATGAAGGACATGGTATTGTCCAGCTTCTCGGCCTTCAGTTCGGCATTGCTGGCGCCTTCAAAGGCGTCACGATCGGGACCGTGGGGCAGCATGCAGTTGTGCAGGCTGATCCCGCCCGGGGCAAAGCCCTGAGGCTTGGCGTCGTACTGGCCATAGATGTTTCCCATCAGCTCGGACATGATGTTCTTGTGATACCAGGGCGGGCGAAAGCTGTGCTCGGCCACCATCCAGCGTTCGCGGAAGAGAACGAAGTCGATGTTCGCGGTCCCCTCCTGTCCCGAAGGCGCCGTCAGCACCGTGAAGATCGACGGGTCGGGATGGTCGAACAGGATCGCGCCCACGGGGGAATAGGTCCGCAGGTCGTATTTGTAGGCGCAGTAGTTGCCGTGCCAGGCCACCACGTCCAGCGGGCTGTGGCCGATCTGCGTCTCGTGGAACTGGCCGCACCACTTGATGACGACGCGGCTTGGCACCTCGCGGTCCTCGAAGGCAGCGACGGGGCACTTGAAGTCGCGCGGGTTCGCCATGCAGTTCGCGCCGATCGGACCGCGGCCGGGCAGGTCGAACTTCTGGCCGTAATTCTCGCAGACAAATCCGCGGGCGGGGCCTTCCAGAACCTCGACACGATAGACCAGGCCGCGTGGCAGGATGGCGATCTCCTTGGGCTCCAGGTCGATGACGCCCAGTTCGGTGCAGAACCGCAGCCGCCCCTCCTGCGGGACGACCAGCAGCTCGCTGTCGGCCGAGAAGAAGTATTCATCCTCCATTGACCTGGTCACCAGGTAGACATGGCTGGCCATGCCGACCTGGATGTTCACGTCGCCCGCCGTGGTGATCGTGCGCATGCCGGTGATCCAGGTCAGGTCCTGATCCGGCACCGGGATCGGATCCCACCGATACTGGCCCAGGCTGGTCACATTCGGCAGCACGTTCGGCGCAGTCTTCCAGTGGGGCACATCGATCGGGCTGAAGCGCCCGGTGTGATGGACCGACGGTCGGATGCGATAGCACCAGGTCCGTTCGTTCTGGCCACGCGGCGCGGTGAAGGCGGTGCCGGACAGCTGTTCGGCGTAAAGGCCATAGTTGCATTTCTGCGGGCTGTTCTGACCCTGCGGCAGGGCGTCCGGCAGGGCCTCGGTCTCGAAGTCGTTGCCAAAGCCGGGCATGTAGCCTTCGTTCGTGCCGGTCGTTGCCGTGGCGCGGATCATGCCGCGCGGCAGGTCGTGGGTGGTCATGGCATTCCTCCCTCGGATTCGTTGGGTTTGCAACGATGTTATCGTTGCGGCAGCAACGGGGTCAAGTCCTGTTGCGGCTGCAACGGTTTTCTGCTGATCTTCGCGTCAAGGAGATGCCCGATGCCCTTTCACCTGGACCAGTTCCTGCCCTATCGCCTGTCCGTCGCCGCGACCGAGATCAGCCGCCGCTTTGCTGCCCGCTATGCGGCCGAGGCGGGGCTGAGCATTCCCGAATGGCGGGTTCTGGCCCATCTGGGGCATTCGGGCGCCGTCAGCGTCCGCGACATCACGCAGCGGGTCCACCTGGACAAATCGGTCGTCAGTCGTGCGGCCTCACGTCTGCAGGAGGCGGGCTTGGTGGCCAAGTCCGATCACGGTGGCGACCGGCGGCTGATCGTGCTGGAACTGACGCCGCTGGGGCAAGAGCTGATGGAGCGGCTCTCTGCTATCGCGGACGAATTCCAAGACGAGCTTCGCGCCCTGCTGGGCGATGATGCACAGGCCTTCGAGCGGGGCCTGGCGCGGATCACGGGACCTGAGAGAGGTTGAGGGCGCTGCCGTCAGTGCATCATCGCCGCCAGGAGCAGGTTGGACTTGACCATTCCCGGCTTCTGATAGGCGCGCTGATGATAGTTCGGGAGCGTGCTGACCCCGACCGCGGCGACCGTGGCATGATCTATGCCGCCATGGAGACGGCACGCGAAGGATGAAGATCATCCGCGGGACTGCGCATTGCCTGGCAGCGCTCACCGCCGCATAAACTGGTAGAGGCGCTAACGCCGGGCTTGCCGGTCCAACTCCTCGTAGTCGCTGGCGTCGCTCAGCATCAGGGCGACGGGGCGCAGGGGTTCGATATGCGCACAGATGATCATCAAGGCGATGGTGATGGGCACGGCCAGAACCGCACCGGCAATGCCCCAGATCCAGCCCCAGACCAGAAGGGTGATCAACACCACCAGCGAGGACAGCGATACTTGACGCCCCTGCACCCTCGGATCGACATAATTGCCCATCACCTGTTCGATCACGAAGATGCCCGCGCCGATGGCCATGGCGGTGGCGGGATCCTTCTGGACCACCGCATAGAGAACCGGAAGCGCCCCCGCCACGAGCGACCCCAAGGTCGGCACGAAGTTCAGAATGAAGGCCAGAAGTGCCCAGACCACCAGAAGGTCGATCCCGAACAGCCACAGCCAGCCCGCGTAGAGAAGCCCGGTCGTGACGCCGAGGACCGTGCGGGTCATCAGGTAGCGGCGCATCAGGTCCGCGATGATGGCAATCGTTTCCATCGCGTCCCGGCGTGACCGTCCGCTGAGCATGGTGGCCAGCTTTTGGCTCCATTTCTCCCGTTCGATCAGCATCAAAAGCGTCAGGAAGATGACTGCGACGGTTGCGATCAGCAGCCCGCTGGCCGTGCTCAGGACGGTCATGGCGGTTCCGGAGGCCAAACTTCCCAGCTGTTCGACCACGGCGCTGCCGGACAGGAAGCGCCCGAAGGGGCTGCTGTCGGAAGGGCCCATAGTTGACGGATCCATGCCTTGGCCAGGAGCCTGTCCGCCCAGGATGCCTTGCAGTTCCTGACCGAAGCGTGGCAGCAGGTTGCCGGCGCTTTCAGGATCGGGAAAGCGCTGCACCACTTGCTGGGCCGAAAACCAGATCAAGGCGACAAGAATCGCCAGCGTCGCAAGAATGACTCCCATGGCGGCAACCCGCCCGAGCCAGCCGAGCCAATCCGGGACATGTCGCGCGATCTTGCGGTCCAGCGGCGCCACCAAAAGCGCCAGGAAGATCGAAAAGACCACTGGCACCATGAACGAGCCGGTGGCGTGCAGGGCCCAGCCCACCAGGATGATGGTGACGGTCGTCAACAACCTTGTACGGGCCCGGCCATGGCCGGCAACATGCCCTTGGTCAGTCATCCCGTGCCCCTTTTTCGCGCGCGGCCGACGCTTTGGGTGACGGAGGCATCCGACCGCCACTGCAACGTCCTCGCGATGATGCCCTGCGCAAGCCAGCAGCACCACCGGATTGCGCTACTTCTTGTTAGCGATCATGTTCGCCGCCGACAGGACGATTGCATCCTCGACAAAGCCGGTTGTTGTCTGGCCCCACCGCTGCATGGCCCATTTGCGCGCCGCCAGTCCGCAATAGGACGAGGCCACGGCTGCGCCGATGCCAAGCGCGGCGCCCTCCAGCCCGCGCCGGGGCGGTGCCAGGGCTGCGCCAGCCAAGCCCCCGGTGATGGTCCGGGCCAAAAGACCGAGGAAGACGGTCCGGTCGGGGGCGCTCTTCATCTTGTCCCCTGCAATTTCGGCTGCGGCCATCGCGACGCCTCCGGCGGCGATGACGGGGTGCTCCATGAGCCTCCCCCCGGGGGTCTCATGGGGAAGGGTGCCGCGCTGCGCGGCGGCCGCCAGTGCGGCAAGGGGGGTCATCGACCGCTGGCCCGCGACCATCCCCATCAGGATTGAGCGTAACATCGTGGCTCCTGTGATGTGTCTGGGCCAACCGCAAAGCGGGGGAAGGGGTTCCTTCGCGCGGCGACGGGGCGCCGCATTGATGCCAGCTGCCAGTTGCGCCTCGGGTCCGCCGTGGCAGGGCGGCGCCGCGCCCGCCCAAGGCCAGTTCCGCAGCCCCGCACCTCATGACCAGCCGCAGCGTCGACAGGACCAAGACTGCGGCGGCACCGGTCGAATTTCCCATCCTATTGCAGAGCGGGAGACCGTTCCGCAGATGGTCTCCCGCTCTGACGACCAGCGGCCGGAAACGCGCCAGTTAGACGATCAGGATAATCGCGGTGGTGCCATAGAGCGAGACGCCGATCAGCGGCAGGGGCCGAAGAAAGGCTAAGGCGCCCCCTCGTGAGTCAATGCTTGAACCGCGGCGGAATGAACAGGATCCTGCGCCCGCGCTGGTCCGCATCGTCATCGGCAGGGCGCCGCGACAAAGGTTGATCCTCGACCCTCGGACGGCTTGCCTGCAGGACATCCAGCATATCGGGAAATCCGTCCGCCATCTCGGGCATTCCCGCGACCGCATATGCGGTCTGCCCCAAGCCGGCGTAATGGACGATGGTGCCGCCCTTGCGGGTCAGGCGCGCCTCGAAGAAGGCGCAGGAGATCAGGCACTCGTCGCCGATCCGGCGCGATTCGCCTCGGTGCGCTCCCCTTTGCGCGGCATCCATCAGCCTGATCGTCAGCTGGTCGGGCCGGATGGGGCGATGCATGTAGCGGGCCAGGGTCGAGGACAGGTGAAACTCCAGTTCGGGGGAAAGCGCGACTTGGCTTTCGCGCATTCCCTCGACCACCAGATCACGGGCCGCAGAAAGATAAGTGTCCATCATGACCCCCGGCATCGAAAGGACCGAACGTAGAGAACGATACGGAAATTGTGCGCCAGTCTGAGCACGGGTCAAGACCTTCATTGGTCGGACCATCCTGTTTTTACGACATATTGATCGCAGAAAGGAGGTTGGCTGTCTCAAGCAGTTGGCAAGCGAAAAGCCATGAAAGCTGAAGATGCGGGCATGTTCTGCCAGCACAACTCTGCGGTTCCCTAAAGCGGCTTGTGCTGTCTGTGAGGCTGCTTTCTGTGCGAAATGGCCTCGAGGACCCATGAACAGGAGGCGGTCGGTTCACCCGGGAATGCATCATCGAGTTGTCTGGTCCATCAGCAGGGCGAGGGTCCTCAGCGATCAGCAGCCCGAAAGGGTCGCCGGTTCTGGACCACGAGATCATCCGTCTCGGCCAAACGCGATCGGCAGATCCAGAGCTACTGCATCCAGGTCTTGGAACTGTCAGGCCGCTGGCCCATCTGTAACCGGACGGGCCTCGAACGTTTCGCTGTGACCTTTATGGCTGATGACCCGTATCGGCCCGCGACGAAAGGCATTACAAGTGCCGGGCGCGCCGACGATTTGTGAACAGGACGCGGAAATGCTGGCATGAAGGATAGCGCTCAGAAAATGGAAGCCGATGTGGACTGCAACCTGTTTCGCGAGGCGATGTCACGCTTGGGGGCGGCGGTCAGCGTCGTGACCTCGGACGGGCCGGCCGGCGCTTGCGGCACGACCGTCACCGCCGTCACCAGCGTCACCGACACGCCTGCAACGCTGCTGGTCTGCCTGAACCGGCAGGGGCGGTCCCATGACATCATCTGCGACAACGGGGTCTTGTGCGTCAATGTCCTGTCGCATGATCAGGTGGAGCTTGCAGGCCATTTCGCGGGCCGGACCGGGGTCCCGGCAGAGCGGCGCTTTGAGGGTGTGGCGTGGGACCCGCTGCATACCGGTTCGCCGTTGCTGGAAGGCGCGCTGGTGTCCTTTGACTGCCGCGTGTCCGAGGTCCTTGAATCTGGGACCCATTCCATCTTCCTGGCCCAGGTCCAGGGGATCCGCTTGGGCGCCAAGGGCAGCGCGCTGGTCTATTTCCAGCGCCGCTATGCGACGTTGAACCAGATCACCGGCTGACCGGACAGGGCCGCTCAGCAGAAGAGGCGAAATCTGGCAGTCAATCGTCAGGATGAAGACCTGCAGTCGCGGGCCACGGTGCCGCTGAACGGTCCCGCCTGCGATGGAAGATGACTGGGCTTGGATGCAGGTGCGGCCGGGTCCAGCAACCAGGACGATGTGTCACGCGAACAGGCGTGCACTTGGCACCTCAAGGGCATCTCCTGCATGGGATTATACCGGATGATCTTTCAAATCTGGAACGCTATGTCGCTGACATATGTCTCCGGCTTCCGGTCATGCCCGCCACGGCGTCCGACGGTCCCAATGCGCTGACCAGGCTGGTCGCGGACCGCGCTGCCCGCATAATTATTTGTGGGTGAACCTGCGCACATGGTCAGAAAGAGGCATTCACAACTGCCAGCCAGTCACAAAGGTCAAGCTCAGCGTCAACGTCCCAATCTAGCGCCCGGACCCGGCAGGTGGAGCAGACCAAAAGCGTTCGATTCTTCTGAGCCACGCAACGAGAACAGTAGACCTCAGCCGGCCATCATCTCGTTAACCTTCCGGATGATCTGGTCAGTGGGGTAAGGTTTGGGGAAAAAGATCGATCCTGCCGGAAGATCCTCCTGCTTCACGCCCAGTATTCCGGAGGCGACGATGATCCGGATCTTGGGCCAACGGGAACTCACTCGCGCCGCAAGCTGAAGGCCGTTCATGGACCCCGGCATGTCCACATCGGTGAACAGAAGCCCGATGTCGGGCCTGTCCTGCAGGACGACCAGGGCAGCGTCCGCCGATTTCGCCTCATAGGTGCGAAAGCCTGCGCTTTCCATCATGTCCACCGCCTCCATCCGGATCAGGACGTCATCCTCGACGACGAGGACAGCGGTGCGTTGTTCGGGATCGGGTGACATGACTGCCTTTCGTCGGACCGGTCTTGACCGCTGGCCGTCATTCCTGCTGCGACAGACCTGCCAGCGGCGCTTGCAATTCAAAACGCAAACCGTCGGGCAGGTATTCCAGTTCCGCCGTTCCGTTGAAGTAGCCGGCAAGGGCCTGTTCGATCATGCGGCTGCCGAAACCGCGCCGGGTCGGTTCCTGCACCAAGGGGCCGCCGCTTTCCTTCCAGAGCAGGTGGAATTCGTCGCCACCCTGTTCATCCTGGCCCCATTCGACCCGGACCCGACCGTCATCGTTCGACAGCGCCCCATATTTGGCGGCGTTCGTGGCCAGCTCGTGCAGGGCCATCGTCAGGGCAAGCGCCTGCTTGGAGCCGATCGGCAGGTCCGGTCCCTCCAGGGCAAAGCGGCCGGTGCTGTTGCAATGCGGGGTCAGCGCGGCGCCTATGACTTCGCTCACGGTGGTTTCGGTCCAGGTCGCCTTGACCAGCCGATCATGTGCCCGCGCCATGGTCCCGATGCGCGACTGGATCGACAGGCGCGCATCTTCCAGGCTTTCCGCCTGGCGCAGTGTCTGGGACACGATCGAATGAACCATGGCCATGGAGTTCTTGATCCGGTGGTTCATCTCTCCCAGCATCAGCTGCAGCTGCCCTTCCGCGACCTTGATCCGGTTGATGTCCGTGCAGGTCCCGTACCACCTGGTGATCCGACCCTCCGCATCGCGGACCGGCTTCGCCCTTCCCAGCACCCATCGATACTCGCCCGACCGGTGCCTGAGGCGGTATTCGATCTCATAGGGCTCGCCCTCTGCAAGGCTCTGCCGCCACCGGGCCCATGTCCTGTCCTGGTCGTCGGGATGGAACATCCCGGCCCAGGCCTCGCCATCGGTCGATCCTTCGGGCACTCCGGTGAATTCGTACCAGCGGTGGTTGTAATAATCGTGGAACCCGTCGGGACGGGTCGACCAGATCATCGGATCGACCGAATCCGCGATGGCGTGAAACTTGGCTTCGCTTTCCAGCAGCTGCGCCTTGCGGATCTGCAGCTCCTGCATCCGGTCCCGCGCCTCGTACTGCCGCGCCCGCGCCTTCAGGGCCGAGCGGACCGAGCGCACAAGCTCCTCGGCGTGCAGCGGCCGCGACAGCAGCACCGCGTTTAGCAGGGCATCCACCCGTGCCTTGGCCTGTTCCGAACGATGGCGTGCCGTGCCATTGGCCAAAACGATGAACGGAACGTCCGACCAGGGAGGCTGATCGGCCAGGGCATCCTTCAGCATGTCGTCATCCGCCGCGACCAAGGCCTCCTCGGTGGCCAGGGCGGCTCCGATGGACTTCCTGACCAACTGGGCCAGCTCGCCAAGCGTCGTGGCGACCACGGATGAGATGCCGACCTTGCCCAGAAGGCTGGCCGCAACCGCGGCATCGCGCCCCCGAGGCGCGAGGATGGCCACGGACGAACTGAGATCACGCTCGGCGTCATGCCGTTCCGGAGGCTCCGCAAACCTCTCGGTCACGACGGTGCGGCCTCGTTCGGCTTGACAGGCAGCAGCTTGCCATCCGGCGCCAACAGAATGGGCGTTCCGGACAGGATGCCGGTAAAGCCGCGGATCGGGTCGCCGATGACGATCCCGGAGGCGTCGATCCTCAACTCGCGGATGGCACGTTCGTGGTCCGAGGTCCGGGTCTTGATTACGGCGATGGACTTGTGGACCTCGCCATCGGCTTCAAAGAAGCGCAGCATCATCACGGTATCGGCCAGATAGCTGATGTCCACGTCGGACCGCAGGTCGCCCGTCACCCCATGCTGCCCAAGGATCATCAGCGACACGACGCCCTGTTGCGACAGATAGCTCAGCAACTCGTGCATCTGCAGCACCAGGAAGTTGTCGCTCGGCATCGCGTGAAGGTAGGCGTTCAGGCTGTCGATCACCACCAGGCTGACGTCGTCCTCCTCGACCGCCGCGCGCACCGCACTGGCGAACTCGCCGGGCGACAGCTCGGCCGGGTCGATCTGGCGGATCTCCAGCAGCCCGCTGTCGATGAAGGGCTGCAGGTCCATGTTCAGCGCCCTGGACCGGATCATCAGCGTCGACAGCCGTTCGTCGAAAAGGAAATAGGCCGCCTTCTGTCCGCGGCGCAGTGCCGCGATCATGCAGCGGACCGCCGTCGTGGTCTTGCCCACGCCCGCCGGGCCCGCCAGCAGGGTGTTGGTGCCGGGAAACAGACCCTTACCCAGCAGCGCATCCAGCCCCGCAAGACCCGTGGTTACCGGCTCTGCAGAAAAGATGCGGTGGTGGTTGGCGGCGATCAGGCGCGGATAGACGCAGATCCCGCCGCGTTGGATGGTGATGTCGTGGTAGCCGCCGTGATACTTGAGGCCGCGCATCTTGATCACGCGCAGGCGGCGCCGTTCCGCGCCGAAATCGTTCGCCAGCTGCTCCAGCGAGATCACGCCATGGGCGATCGAATGCAGCTGCAGGTCGCCAGGCTCGGCCGTGCGATCGTCCAGCATCAGCACGGTGCAGTTCCTGCGGGCAAAGAAATGCTTCAGCGCAAGGATCTGGCGGCGATAGCGCAGCGGGTTCTGCGCCAGAAGCCGCAGCTCCGAAAGGCTGTCCAGCACCACGCGCACCGGAGCGGTCTTTTCCACCAGTTCGAAGATGGCCCGCACCGTCTCACCCAGCTCGACTTCGCTCGGGTGGAGGAGGGACTGCTCATGGTCGCTGCCGAACTCGTCCTCGGCCACCATCTCGAAGACGTCGATGCCGTCCAGCGTGAAATCATGCGATGCCGCGACGGCCCTCAGCTCGTTCTCGGTTTCCGAGAGGGTGATATAGAGCCCCTGTTCCCCGACGCGCCGCCCCTCGAGCAGAAAGCCGAGCGCCAGCGTCGTCTTTCCCGACCCGGGAGTCCCCTCGACCAGATAGAGCCGGGACGGGGTCAAGCCTCCGCGCAGGACGGCATCTAGGCCCGCCGTCCCGGTCAGGACTCGGGCGAGCGGATCTTCTCCGATATTTCCGTGCATGATATCAGTATTCCAGTGTCGATCTCAGCCGGGCATGCGCAAGCCCGGCCGCAAATTTCAAAAACAATATCTTTTCAGCGCCGCCAGAGGATCATCCCAAGGACCGGTTCTATCGCACTGCCTGCGCTTCCTCTACATGATAAAAGCATTGTCCCGAGCAGCGTCGCGGCGCCTGGCCGAACTCGGTCACATGCTCTGCTGCCGTTCAAAAGCGGCTGATGACCGGCTTGAACGGCGCGCATGCCTGCAGCCGCCTCACGGGTGCCGGGGAAAATGACCCATGACTGCTACTTCGGCAGTTCGTATGTCGCCTTGATCGAGGCATACCATGCCGCAAGAGCGGCGATGTCTTCATTGCTGAGGTCCCGGGCGATGATGGACATCTGTGGATCCTCGCGCCGCCCGGCCCGAAACTCCTGCAATTGCTTGGAAAGGTATTCCGGGCTCTGACCCCCGATGTTCGGGATCATGGGGTTTGTGCCCACACCATCCAGTCCGTGACAGACCCGGCAGGTTTGCGCGGAGGAGGGCACCTCTTGGCCAGATCCTTCGCCACTGGTTGCGCCAATGGTCTCTGCCAGCGTTGGACTGCCGCTGAGGCAGAGAGCCACAAGCGCCACGGCACCATGAAATGAAGTCATTAGGGGCTGCTCCTCGGGGTGAGGCCGGGGTGGCTTGTGCCACCCCGGACCGGATCAGTTTGCTGGTGCCGCGGCAGCGTCATCGCTGGCGGCTTCGGATGTGGCAGGCGCGTCCGCCGTCGGTTCCGTTGGCGCATCGGCCGTCCCTGCTGCCTCGGCCGGGGCTGGCTTTGCCGCAGGGGTTCCGCCTTGGGACGCGCTTGATCCGCTGCCGGTATGGGCAATGCGCCAGATCGCGCCCGCGAAGTCGTCCGAAACCAGCATCGAGCCGTCGGGCAGGAACGCGATGTCCATGGGACGTCCGCGATACTCGCCGGTCTCCTCGTTCAGCCAGCCGTCGGCAAAGACCTCGGTGCCGGCGGCGGAGCCGTCCTCGTTCAGGCGGGTGAACATGACCCGCGCGCCCACGGGCTTGGTGCGGTTCCAGCTGCCATGCTGGGCCGAGAAGATGCCGTCGCGGTATTCCTCGGGGAAGGAATTTCCACGATAGAAGCTCATGCCCAGATCGGCGGCATGGGCCTGCATCTCGACCTGCGGTTCGGTAAAGGTGACCCCTTCGGGACGCGGCACGTCCTTGTATTCGGGGATTTCGACATTGGCATTCGTCCAGGGAAAGCCGAAATGCTGTCCGGCCTCGGTCTGCCGGTTCAGCTCGCCCGGCGGGATGTCGTCGCCCATGCCGTCCACCTGGTTGTCGGTGAACCACAGATCGCCATTGGCCGGGTTGAAGTCATGTCCGACCGAGTTCCGGACCCCGCGCGTGAAGACCTCGCGTTCGCTGCCGTCGGTGTTCATGCGGATGATGCCGCCGATGCCGATCTGGTCGTACATCTCCAGCTTCTCCACGGGCTGGACGTTGTAGGGCTGGCCAAGGGAGATATACAGCTTGCCGTCCGGCCCGATGCGGCAGACCCGCGCCGTGTGGTTGAAGCTTTCCTCCTCCGGTGGGACCAGTTCGCCCTGTGGCACGACGACGGAAACCGGCTGGTCGGGCCCCTCGAAGAAGAACTCGGCCGCCGGCACGCTCAGCACGCGGTTGCGCTCCGCGATGTAGAGGAAGCCGTCAGGCGAAAAGCACGGGCCGTTCGGGATGTCGAAGGTCAGCGAAGGCGCGAAATCCTTGACCTCGTCGGCGACGCGGTTGCGGTCCCGGTCGACCACCGACCAGACCTTGTCCTTGCGTGTGCCGACAAAGACGACGGTCCCCTGCGGCGCGACGGCCATGGAACGCGCATCGGGCACCACGGCATAGAGGCTGACCTCGAACCCGTCGGGAACGTTGATCTGGGGCAGGATGGCCCTGAGCGATTCGGCGTTCGGGCCGGTCTGATCGATCTTGGTGAAGGTCGCATTGGTGCGCTGCATGCCCTGCAGCGTTTCCAGGTTATCCTGGGCAAGGGCCGGCGCCGCAAGCGACGTGGTCAGAAGCAGTCCGCAAAGTTTGGCGCATTTCATTCTGTGTCCTCCCTGATGAAGTCCTGCGTATCAGGCGGGTTCGGCAGCGCCTCCTCCCAGGGCGCAGGCGACCTTGTGGCCGCAACCGATCCGGCCGCACCGCAGCCGGCCGAACCTGTTCGACCCTTGCGGATTGTCCTGAGCCTGTGGGGGGAATGATCCTTCATTGTTGCGCAAATTCAATTCATTTCTTGTGGTGCCACCGGCGACGATGAAACAGATTGTCGCGACGGTGGGAGATTTGCCGCTTCTGACGGGCAAAGAAACGCGTTCTGGAAGTTCCATCCCGTTGTTGAGGCTTCATATTCTGAAAGAGGACGTCTGAACCGACCCCGGTAGCAGTTCCACGGTGCGGGGGTGGTCAGGGCTTGCGGCGGTGACCCTCCTTCTCATCCGAAAGTCAGTGGCAAGGTTCTAGGACTTGTCAGACCGCATCGTCGCCCCGCAGTATGGCAGTTGCGGCACAAGGGTCGGGAGGAAGGCCTGGGGCTGCTCACCGGGAGGAAAGAATGACCAAAGACATCGACGAGGCCAAGGCGGTCTCACGACGCTCGTTCCTGCGGCGCAGCGGAACGATCGCAGGCGGCGCGGCGGCAAGCACCCTGCTTGCGGCGCCAGCGGTTCTGGCTCAATCGCCGTTGGTGCTGAAGATGCAGACCAGCTGGCCCGCATCCGACATCTGGCAGACCATGGCCCAGCAATATGTCGAACGTGTGGAGGCCATGTCCGGCGAACGCATCAAGATCGACCTGTTGCCGGCCGGCGCGGTGGTCGGGGCGTTCCAGGTCATGGACGGCGTCAGCGACGGCCTGATCGACATTGCCCATTCGGTGTCCGCCTACTGGTATGGAAAGAACAAGGCCGCGTCGCTGTTTGGCACGGGTCCGGTCTTTGGCGGCGATCCGACCAACATGCTCAGCTGGTTCTATCAGGGCGGCGGGCGCGAACTCTATCGCGAACTGACGCAGGACAACATGGGGCTGGACGTGGTCGGCCTGCTGGCCTTCCCGATGCCGGCGCAGCCCTTCGGCTGGTTCAAGAACCCGATCGACGGGGTCGAGGACATCAGCGGCATGAAGTATCGCACCGTCGGCCTTGCCGCGGATCTGCTGCAGTCGATGGGCATGTCCGTGGCACAGCTGCCGGGCGGAGAAATCGTCCCGGCGATGGAGCGCGGGGTGATCGACGCCTTCGAGTTCAACAACCCGTCCTCCGACCTTCGCTTTGGCGCGGCCGACGTGGCCAAGAACTATTACCTGGGCTCCTATCACCAGGCGTCCGAGGCCTTCGAGTTCCTGTTCAGCCGCAGCATGATGGAGGATCTGGAACCCGACCTGCGCGCCATCCTGGAACACGGGGTCGAGGCCGTGTCCACCTACAACACCGCCTTTGCCTTGGACAACTACTCTGCCGACCTGATCAAGCTGCGCGACGAAGGCGGGGTCACGATCCACAGGACGCCCGAAAGCATCCTCTCCGCGCAGCTGGACGCCTGGTCCGAGATGATCGGAACGCTGGAAAGCGATCCCTTCATCAAGAAGGTGCTGGACAGCCAGCGGGAATGGGTCAAGCGCACGACCTATTACGAGCTCATGAACAAGCCGAACTATACCCTGGCCTACGAGCACTTCTTCCCCGGCGAACTGAAGCTGTAACCACCTTCCGCCCGCCCCTGCCGTGCGGCAGGGGTGGGTCCGATCGGAGAATGCGATGCTGTCGTTCATCCGCTTTGCCGACAACCTGTCGGGCTGGTTCGGCAAGACTTTCGGCTGGCTGATCATGCTGATGACCTTCGGGGTCAGCTACGAGGTGTTCGTGCGCTATGTGCTGAACAGCCCCACGTCATGGTCCCTCGACGTGTCCTTCATCATGTATGGCACGCTGTTCATGATGGGCGGCGCCTACACGCTGTCGCGCGGCGGCCATGTCCGCGGCGACTTTATCTATCGGCTGTGGCCGGTGCGGGTGCAGGGGGCGGTCGATTTCGTGCTCTATCTTATCTTCTTCTTTCCCGGCATCACCGCGCTGATCCTGTCGGGCTGGAAATATGCCGGACGGTCCTGGCAGTACGGCGAGGTCAGCGTGAACAGCCCGACCGGCATCCCGATCTACCAGTTCAAGTCGGTCCTGGTCGCCGCCGGCATCCTTCTGTTCATCCAGGGCATCGCGCAGCTGCTGCGCAGCGTCATCGCCATGCGCGACGGCGTCTGGATCGCCGCGGATGAGGATGTCGAGGAAACCGAGGAGCTGTTGCTGCGCGAGCAGGCCAAGAAAGAGGGCATCCATGTCGACTGAGCGGCGCAGGATCAAGAATTCATCAGCCCAGGTTGCGGAGATCAGGACGTGACGGACCCTCAGGTCGCCCTCATGATGCTGGGCATCTTCATCCTTCTGGTATTTCTCGGATTTCCCATCGCCTTCACCCTGATGGCCCTCGGGATCGGCTTTGGCTACTACGCCTATTTCGACGCAGGTCGCATGTGGCGCGGGCTGGACCGCCTGCCCGAGGATGCCAGCTGGCTGACACAGCAGATGTCATGGTTCGAGGGGTTCTATAACAACCGCATCTTCGACCTCTTCATCAACCAGACCTATACGGTCATGTCGAACGAGGTCCTGACGGCGGTGCCGCTGTTCCTGTTCATGGGCTACGTGGTCGAGCGTGCGAACATCGTCGACCGCCTGTTCTCGACATTGGCGATCGCGTCACGGCGGATGCCGGGGTCGATGGGGGTCGCGGCGCTGATAACCTGCGCGCTGTTTGCCACCGCCACCGGCATCGTCGGCGCGGTGGTGACGCTGATGGGGCTTCTGGCCCTTCCCGCAATGCTCAAGGCGCGCTACGACCCACGCTTTGCCGCAGGCATCATCTGCGCAGGCGGCACCCTTGGCATCCTAATCCCGCCCTCCATCATGCTGATCGTCTATGCGGCGGCGTCGGGCGTGTCGATCGTGCGGCTCTATGCGGGGGCCATGCTGCCAGGCCTGGTGCTGGTGGGCCTCTACCTGACCTATATCGTCGGGCGCTCGATCCTGCAGCCCTCGGTCGCACCGCGCCTGACCGAGGACGAGGTGCCGTCGGTGCCCGCCGGCAAGCTGGCATGGATGCTGATCACGTCGTTCCTGCCACTGGCCCTGCTGATCCTTTCGGTCCTGGGCTCCATCCTCTTCGGCCTGGCCACGCCCACCGAGGCGGCCGCGATCGGTGCGCTCGGGGGCATGGTTCTGGCGGTCATCTATCGCGCCATGAGCTTTCAGCGGCTGCGGGAATCCGTCTATCTGACGGTTCGGACGACGGCGATGGTCTGCTGGCTGTTCGTCGGGTCCTATACCTTCTCCTCCGTCTTCTCCTATCTGGGCGGCGAGCATCTGATCTCCGAATTCGTCACCGGGCTTGACCTGACCCCGCTGCAGTTCCTGCTGCTGGCGCAACTGATCATCTTCCTCTTGGGCTGGCCGCTGGAATGGTCCGAGATCATCATCATCTTCGTGCCGATCTTCCTGCCGCTGCTGCCGATGTTCGGCATCGACCCGCTGTTCTTCGGCATCCTCGTGGCGCTGAACCTTCAGACGTCCTTCCTGACACCGCCCATGGCCATGTCCGCCTATTACCTGAAGGGCATCGCGCCACCCGAGGTGAAGCTGACGCATATCTTCGCGGGCGTCATGCCCTTCCTGCTCATGGTATTCATCGCGATGGCGATCATGTACATCTACCCCGACATCGTCTTCATGCTGCCGAACATGATCTATGGTTCCTGATCCCGCATCCCTGGGCGCGGTCGCCCTTCGAGACCTGATCACCTCGGGCGCCCTTTCGGCCGAGGCGGCGACCGCTGCCTGTCTGAAGCGCATCGCCGAAACCGAACCGACGCTGCAGGCCTGGGCCTATGTCGATGGCAACCATGCCATGGCGCAGGCCAAGGCGCTCGACGCGCGGCGGAAAGCCGGGGGCGCCGTCGGGATGCTGCATGGCGTGCCGGTGGGGATCAAGGACGTCATCGACACCGCCCGCATGCCGACCGAATACGGCAGCCCCATCACGCGGGGCCGCGTCCCCTCCACGGATGCCCACCTGGTGTCACGCCTGCGGGCCGAGGGCGCGGTCATCATCGGAAAGACGGTGACGACCGAACTGGCCTTTCTCGAACCCTCGCGCAGCCGGAACCCGCATGATCCGACGCGCAGTCCGGGCGGGTCGTCCTCCGGTTCGGCGGTGGCGGTTGCATCGGGTCAGGTGCCGCTTGCGGTGGGCACCCAGACCGGAGGCTCGGTGATCCGGCCGGCCTCCTATTGCGGCGTGGTCGGCTTCAAGCCCAGCTATGGCCTGATCGGGCGCAGCGGCATCCTGCCCCAATCGCCGTTCCTGGACACGGTCGGCGCCTTTGCCCGCTCGGTCGAGGATGCAGCCCTGCTGGCCGAGGCGATGTCGGGCCATGATCCCCATGACACCGCCAGCGACATCGCGCCCAGGCCGCGCCTGTCCGATGCAGCCGTCCAGCCGCCGCCGCTGCCGCCGCTGCTGGCGGTGCTCACGCTGCCCGGGGTCGAGCGCGTGATGGAGGAGGCTCTTGCCGAACTGATTGCCGACTTGGGGGATCGCGCCCATCGTGTCGACGCCCTGCCGGGGCTTGCCGAGGCGGACGCGATCCGGCGCCGCATCAACCTGGCCGAAATGTCCAAGTGCTATTACGCGCTGGAGCGGCAGGGCAGGGACCAGCTGTCGCAGCAGTTGCGCGATGCCCTGGACGAGGGCAAGTCCATCCTGGCCCGCGACTACCTGTCGGCCCTCGACTGGCGGCAGGTGCTGAATGCAGGGGTCGACGAGTTGCTGACCCGCTGCGATGCGATCCTCTGTCCCGCCGCCACCGGACCCGCGCCGGAGCTGTCGCAAGGCAGCACCGGCTCTCCGGCCATGAACGGCCCTTGGACACTCTGCGGCGTGCCGGCGATCACCCTGCCGTTGCTGGCGGATGATGGCGGGCGGCCCATGGGCGTGCAGTTGATCGGGCGCCGGGGCGAGGATGCACGGCTGATCCGGACGGCCGCATGGCTCATGCGCCGACAAGCACATGAGAAAGGAGTGGCGCGATGAGAGACAAGCTGATGGCGATTCTGGCCTACATTGTCCTGCTGGGATTCCTGGGGATCCTGGTCTGGCATGTTCCGCGCCTGGATCTTGGCGGGGTCGTGCTGTTCACGCTGATCCTGGCCGGTGTCGATACCGCACACGCCCTGCGTGGCAACAAGGACGGTTGAAGATCAAGAACCGCGTGCTTGCAGATCTTGCTGTTGATGCGGGATCTCATGTTCCGCGCTGATCGCATGGGCAGAGTGCAGTCCGGAGGTTGCGTGGCGGCATAAGGCGGTTCCTGAGATGCGGTCGAGCATTAGCCGCAGCCGTTCGGCTGCACGAACGGGGGTGGTTCACCCGCGTGTCTGAAACACGAGCCGGAACTGCGGTTTCAATCGAGCATCGGGTCAATGGGCAAGAATTAGGGAGCTGTGCCTTGCCCGGTCGAGGAGGAGGTGGGGAACTTGTCCCGGTCTCTGCGGATTTCATCTCCATGACGATCACCAGCCTCCTTTTTGCCGGCCTTTTCGCCCTGGTTCATCTGGGCATCGGTCGGATGAGGTTTCTTGATCAGGCCCCACGCAGCCGCTGGTTGTCGGCCGCAGGCGGTGTGGCTGTGGCCTATGTCTTCCTTCACGTTCTTCCCGAACTTGCGGCGCATCAGCAGACCTTCGCGGAGGAGTTGGGCACAAGCAAGGCCACGGCCGAAGGTCTGGTCTATTCGCTTGCGCTGACGGGCCTCGTCGTTTTCTACGGCCTGGAGCGCGCTATCCGCGTATCGCGCAAGCGCACCGCCGAAGGAAATCACGGCCACCTGCCCGATGCTGGGACCTTCTGGATCCACATCGGTTCCTTCTCCGTCTACAACGTGATCATCGGTTATCTGCTGCTGCACCGGGAGGAGACCGGCGGCTGGTCTCTTCTGGCTTATGGCGTGGCAATGGCGCTCCATTTCGTCACCAACGATTTCGGCCTGCGCCAGGATCATCAGGAGCGCTACGATCGCATTGCCCGCTGGATCCTTGCTGGCGCGGTCCTTGGGGGCTGGCTGCTCGGCCGTCTGGCCGATCTGCCGGAAATCTGGATCGCGCTGCTCTTTGGCTTCATCGCCGGCGGTGTGGTCCTGAACGTCCTCAAGGAGGAACTGCCGGAAGACAGGGAAAGCCGGCTCTGGCCCTTCGTGTGCACGGCCGCGGCCTATGCGCTTCTGCTTTTGGCCATCTAGGCCCGCTTGGCAATGCGGATGCCACGGAAACTGCTCTTCCTGGTAAATTCGAACCGTGACGACTTCACAAAGTCAGGACCATTATCTGCCAAAGGCCGCAGCTATGAGCGCGCTGGAGTAGATCGGTGCATCGGGACCTGCGCAGGTCGCCGCGCGTTAGTTCCGGCAAGATCCAGATGATCGGTCCAGCCAGAGGCCGAACACGACATGGAGGAGAAAGTGATGACCACCAAACCCGTCTTGGTCTTCGATGTGAACGAAACACTGCTGGACCTGGAACACCTGCATCCCGTCTTCGCGGATCTCTTTGGAGATGAGCGGGTGATGCGCGACTGGTTCGCCCAGCTGATCCTCTATTCTCAGACCCTGACCCTGGCCGGAGTCCCAAGCAACTTTGCGGATCTTGCCCGCGCGGTGCTGCGGATGGTGGGGACGATCCGGGGCAGGGACCTGGGCGAGGATGACCTGGATCGGCTGAGCGCAGCCATCGTCCGGCTACCGCCCCACGCAGATGCAGCTCAGGCCCTGACCCAACTGCGGGAGCAGGGCTTCCGGATGGTCACCCTGACAAATTCGCCGCCGTCCGACGGTCCCTCGGCACTGGAACGGTCGGGCCTGGCCAGTTTCTTTGAAAGGAGCTTCAGCGTGCAGCCCACCGGCTGCTTCAAGCCCGCGCCGCAGACCTATCAACTGGTGTCGGATGCGCTGCAGGTGCCGATCGCTGACCTTTGCCTGGTGGCTTGCCATGTCTGGGACACGATCGGCATGCAGGCCTTGGGCGGAAAGGGCGCCCTTGTGACGCATGGCGTCAACGCTCCCCTGCCAGAGGTCGCGCCGATGCCCGATCTGGTCGCCGGCACCCTGACCGAACTGGCATCGCAGATCTCGGACCGCTGGCCCTGATACCTTGAAGGGACGCGCCGTTAGCGCTTAATTGCGTTCGAGCGTGGCGGTGCGGCATCTGCATCCCGATCTAGCCCCGACACGCACAGTCGCGCCGTCGCTGGATGCGCCTGCCGCTCCGCATCCGGCTCGTGACCGGAGGCGTTCCGATGCCCGCGACAGCACCGTGGGAGCGCGGTTGGCGCCACTGGGATAGATCATCACTTCGCCTGATCCGGTGGCCGTACGCTTGAGCAGGCCAGCAGGCGTGCCTTTGGGCGTTCGGGAGCAGCAGTGTCAGTAGGCCACTGTACCCACGCTGGCGGGTTGCTGGATGATGCCTGCCTCAGGCGCGACTGCCTTGACCTTCGACAGGTCCGCCCTCAGCATGAACCTGATGCCGCCGGGCAGGTAGTCGATCTGAACGCCCTCCCCCAAGTCACCCGCAAGCGCCATGATCAGGCGCGTCCCATATCCCTGACGCGCCGGAGGGGTCACGGCCGGACCCTGATCCTCATGCCAAGTCAGTTCCAGGACATCCCCCAGCTCCCGCCACAAGATCTGTATGCGGCCCTGCTCATTTGCCAAGGCGCCATATTTCATCGCATTCGTGTTCAGTTCGTGCAGGATCATGGTCAGGGCCATTGTCGCCTGCGAACCGATCGCGATGTCTGGGCCCCCGGCGTGGATCCGGTCGCCATAGGGACCCTCGATATCCACGGAGGCGCCCACAAGCTCGGACAGGGGCACATCGACATGGTTGGATCGGGTCAAGAGATCATGCGCCCGGCCCAAGGCCGCGATCTGTGCATGGATGATGGTAGCGACATCTTCCTTGCTGTCGGCGCGGCGCACTGACTGGTTCACGACGGCCTGCACGACGGCCAGCATGTTCTTCATGCGATGCTTGAGTTCGCCCATCAGCAACTCGCTGCGGGCCTCCGCCTCGAGTTGGGCAGTGGTTTCGACAACAGTGAGGAAAATCCCCCGAACGACACCTGCGTCATCCCAGATCGGGCTGTGGCTGTGCGTGAAGAAGGCTTCGCGCGAAGTCCCGTCCCGGTCGGGCGTATAGCGGGCATTCTCCGTATAGTAGCTCTCGCCCGCCAGAACCGCCTGGAAGAACGGTTCCAGCTGGTTCCACATTTCCGACCACCAGTCATGGGCCGGTTGCCCCAAATGGCCGGGGTGCTTGCGCCCAAGTCGGGCCGCATAAGTGTCGTTGTAAAAGGTATAGTGCCTGGGCCCCCAATGCACCATGGCCGCGAATTTGGACGTCAGGCAGATCCGCACGGCGGTCTTCAACTCGGCGGGCCACAGCGTCGGCTCGCCCAAGGGGTGGTCCGACCAATCCATTGCGTTCAGGATCGTGGCGCATTCGCCGCCCGTGGCAGGAAACGGGCGCATGGGAGAAAACAGGTCGCTCATGCATCGAACCTAGAAGCAGCCGCACATCGGCACAATGCGAGACTTGTGTCTTTCGAGAGCCTGACCACGGCTCGATTGGCCGCATGACAGGGAAAACAGCCGATGCGGTCCGATTATTGCCACCTGAGCAGGGCGGCACGTCGGTCCAGTCGTCGTAAGGGAATGCTACCCAAGTAACCGCCGGATGGCGGGTCCTGTATCACTTGACCTGTCGCCTGGATTTGCGAGGGACGCGGGCGGTGCCGCCATTGCCGGCGGCGCTTTCGAAGCCGTTTAAGGTCAGGAGCCATTGATCTGCTTAAGGCTGTCCGGCCTGCGTGCCTCAACCTCCCGAACTTGCGCGGGTGATGATGAGCAACCTATTCTGGCCGATCGAGGTGCAGATGGAGCGGCTGAAGCCGTTCTTCTCTAAGAGCCGTGGCAAGCCGCGGGTAGAAGATCGGCATGTGCTGAGCAGGATGATACTCATCAATGCCATGGTTTGCAGTTGTGCGATGCGCTTTGGGAGTAGCTCCTGTCGGAACGCTGTCCTGCTCTTGCTGCTGGCCCGCCGGCGGTGATCTACAGTCCCTCGGCCCGGTACTGGGCCTCCCATGCCGCCCACTCCTCCGGCGTGTCCAGGTCCAGAGTCGCATGGCGCGGCGGGAGCGGCACCAGAACGACCCTATGCCGGTAGGTTGCGACGACCTCGCGTGCGCCGACATCGCCTGTCAGCGACAACAGCGCCGGGACAAGATCGGCGGGGAACAGAACCGGGTTACCGGGTAGGCCGTCGCTCTCTGCGCGCAACAGCGCCTTGGGTATGCGACAATGTTGGTGGCAGATTCGTGTCATATCCGCCGCCGTCAGTTCCGGCATGTCGGCCTGGACCACCATTAGCGCCCGGCCTGCCGCCAGCGCCGCCCCCGCGCGCAGCGAGGCGGCAATGCCTTCGTCGCGATCCGGAACGCCCAGTTGCGTCACGTCCAGTCCAGCCAGCGCCGCCCTGCGGTCGCTGCCCGTCACTGGCAGCGCGGCGATCACGGGACAGCCTGTCGCGACCGCCGCCAACGCAATCCGCCGCAGCTGTGGGATGCCGGAAATGGGCCGCAGCAGCTTGTCCTCTCCGCGCATACGGGACGACCGACCTGCTGCCAGCAGCAGGATGACCGGCTGCAAATCCGTGTCGGTGCGTTCTGCGGGCATCCGGTTCTCCGCTAGCAGTTGTCTGGTTCGGCCGTGAAGGGCTTCATCCGATATTAGCAGGGGAAAGGTTGCCCCGCGAGCCTCAGCGGGCCCGCGACAGACCGTGTCGGCCACCTCAGGTTTGCGCTGCTGAGGTAACCGCGCCACAGACTTGAGTGGGAAGGGCTGGCGATGCTGGTCCTGGCCTTGCCGATCTTCATACCGGTGGTCTTGCAATTAGGCATCGACCTGATCTGGTTTGTGGTCCTGTGGTCCTGTGGTCCTGTGGTCCTGTGGTCCTGTGGTCCTGTGGTCCTGTGGTCCTGTGGTCCTGTGGTCCTGTGGTCCTGTGGTCCTGTGGTCCTGTGGTCCTGTGGTCCTGACGCTGGAGACGGGGCTGATCTCGCCCCCGGTGGGGATCAACGTCTTCATCCTGAGATCGGTGGCCAGGAACATGCCTTTGATCGACATCTTCCGCAGTGTCATGGCGTTTGGCTTGCGATGCTGGTCTGTCCGGTCATCCTGGTGGCGGTGCCACAGATATCATTGTGGCTGCCCAGCATGATGTGATCTGGCCGCTTTGACGGCAATCCACCCATGTGCAAGACTGTAGGATGACCGCTGGGGCCGACGACCCGCAGATCAGGGCCTTGTCATGCAGGTCCAACATGGGTTCTGCTGCCCCGGCAGGCATGTGACAACCTGCGCCGCAGAACTGGCTTGCGACGCGGTGCTCACCGCCGAAGGGCCCAAATTTGTCGTCGGCTTGCTAAGGGCAGGCGTGACACCCCCCGGCGGCGCAACCCCTCCTTCGGCAACGAGTTGCCGCGGCAGCTTGTGACCGAAATGCGCCTCAGCGAAATTAGGTTTTGACCGAGCGGTTTCATGCAGCAAGGGCGGTGAACAGGCCGGGCGTTGCGGGCGAGGCTTTGGCCGAAACCGAAGCGCCGCCGCACCGTCGGCGCGCCAGATGGCGATGGCGCGGAGGGGCGGCGGTTGCCCAGCTTCGGCCAGCAGAGGGGCAAGGCCGGCACGGGCGAGGCGGGGGGCCGCCAGCAGGGGCAGGGCGGCGGCGGTCAGGATGAGGGCGCGTCTTTTCATCCGGACGATATGGGGACAGCCCGCGCACCTGGGCAGTCACGCTTGCGTGGGCGAAGCGCCGTGCCACGGGGTTGGGGCGCCTTCGTCTATCGCAGGAAGAAGGCAACGGTCATCGCCGCCCCGACGGCCGTGATGAACAGGCGCAGCAGGTCGAGGCGGGTGATCCGGCGGCTGAAGGTCGCACCGAGGTATCCGCCAAGCGCCGCGCTGAGCGACAGCGCCACCGCATGTTCCCACGAGATCAGGCCGGCCAGGATGAAGGTGATCGAGGAGATCATCGACAGCAGCGCCGACAGGACGTTCTTCAGCCCGTTCATGCCATGCAGGTTGACATAGCCGATCATCCCGAAAGCGGCCAGCAGCATGATCCCCAGGCCGCCGTTGAAATAGCCGCCATAGATCGCCACCGCCAGGATCGCCGTTCCCGACAGGCCCGCGCCCGCCGGGCCGCCGCCGCGGTTGCGTATCGCGGCCAGGATACGCGGGCCGAAGGCAAAGAGCGTGGTCGCCAGCAGCAAGAGCCAGGGGACGATCGCCATGAACGCTTCCCCAGGCGTCACGATCAGCAACAGGGCACCGATCAGGCTGCCGATGGAGGCGATCGCCACAATGGCGCGCAAGGACAGCGTCCCTTCGGCCTGCATGTCCCGGCGAAATCCCCATGCGCCTGTGAGATAGCCGGGCAGGGCGCTGAAGGTGGCCGTCGCATTCGCGCTGACAGGCGGCACGCCCAACCAGATCAGCGCGGGCAGGCTGATGAAGGTGCCGCCCCCCGCCACGGCGTTCAGCATGCCCGAGGCCAGACCTGCCGCGACCAATATGAGCAGTTCCATTCTCCACCTCCTGTCGGTCCTCCCATTGCACGAGAGCGGCGGCGTCTGCAAACGGGGCGGCCGGTCATGGCTGCGGAACGTGGCTCTGGTGCAACTTTGCCGCTAATTCGTCCTGCACGCCGGGGTTGCGCCAGATGCGCCGGGGCTGTGTCCTTGCAGAGCCACAGGGGCGTCTGTAACCTGAAAGGACGGGTGCCTTTGAAGGGTGTTGTGACCAGGACGTCCCATGGGGATGAAACAGCAGGAGCTCCATGCCGATCTCGACCCTCGTCACATCCATGAAGGACGAAGCGCCCTATATCATCGAATGGGTGGCCTATCACCGGGCGATCGGATTTGACCGGCTGGTCGTCCTGGCGAACGACTGCACCGACGGCACCCACGAGATGCTGCTGCGCCTGCACGAGATGGGCGCGATCGCCTATTACGAGAACAAGGTTCCGGTCGGACAGAAGCCGCATTCCCGCGCACTCAAGATCGCCAACCTGACGCCAGAGGTCAAATCTGCGGACTTCGTCATGGTCCTGGATGCCGACGAGTTCTTGGTCGTCAAGAAGCCGCCCCATACGCTGGACGTGCTTGTGGAGGCCATGCAGGACCGGTCGGCGGACATGATGGTGATCCCATGGCGCATCTTCGGATCGTCGCACAACACCGAGTTCCAGGACCGGCCGGTGATCGAGCGGTTCACGCAGTCGATGGATGCCTTGGACCTGCCCAAGGTGGGGGTGAAGACCCTGTTCCGGACAGGGGACAAGCTGCGGCTGGCGATCCATTTCCCCAAGAACGTCATGAAGCGGGGAGAGCCGGTCGCCGCAACGGCCGGACAGGTCTGGATCGATGCCGGCGGCCAGCCCCTGGCGCGCGAGGGGCTGACTTGGAACGGAGGGCGCCAGACGATCCACCGCGACCTGGCGGAAGTGGCGCATTTCATGATCAAGAGCCTGGACGAATACCTGCTCAAGATCTTTCGCGGCGACGGGCTGATGAATTCAAACCGGCACGGGATCGACTACTGGCGCGGCGCGGACAAGAACCAGGTTTCCGATCTGGTGGTCGCCGACAATGTTCAGGGCTTTCGGCAGGAATACGAACGTCTGTTCGCGGACCCGGTCCTGGCAGGCCTGCACCACGGCTCCGTGACGGCACGGGTCGACCGGCTTTCAAAGATCCTTGCCAAGCCGGATGTGCAGCAGCTGCGCGCCATCCTGGAGAAGAGCACGGCCGGGCAGATGGATGCGCAGGATGTCCAGCAGTCCCGGGACCTGGTGACGCAGATGTCGCCCGTGGTCCGGACCGACACGCTGATCGAGGGTGACATCCCACATTCGACCCTGCTCAGCCTGACGGATGCGGGCCTTGCGGACGCGGCCGGGATCTTGTGGCGGATGTCCAAGCAGACGCGCAAGAACGGCGTGATGTTCTGGCCCGAACAGAAGTTCGGCCGCCGACCGATCACCAACCTGGTCGAGGGCCTGAAGCGCGCCCAGAAGAACGACCGCACGGCCTGCCTGGGTGTGCGCTGGTTCCACAACCAGCGCCGTGCCCTTCCGGAGGACAGCTGGCCCCTGGACGATGAGATCCTGGTTGTCCTGACACGCGACGACGCGAACCTGCTTGCCGGCTATCCGGCCCATGTCGCACAATCCAAGGCCAGGCATCTTCTGCGGCCGCAACGCGGCCTGCCTTCGCCTGGCGAGGTCCTGACCGGAGCCGAGACGGCGGCCGAGGTTGCCGCCCTGATCCGGGCGGGGCAGCTGGAGAACCCGCGGCTTCGCATCCGGCGCTATCTGCAGGATCATCCGCAGGCGGTCGTCCTCAATCTGGACCGGCCGGACGAGGTGGCGAGCGCCCTCCGCGACATCGAGGGGCGGGGTCCCTCCGGTCCCCTGGCGGCCGACCTGCTGCGAGGGGCATTGGCGCTTGATGTTCCGGATGATCAAAAGGCACGAAAGAAGGGGAAGCGGCAGAAGACGAAGCCCGCAGCTGAGAGCCCCGCGACGCCGCCGCAGGGCGGGCGAGGGGATGCGGGTGAACCGCTGGCCGACCGCGGAGTGCGATCCCTGCAGATCGGCATCCTGACGCTGCCCATGAACCGCAATTATGGCGGAAATCTCCAAGCCTTTGCGCTGATGCAGACCCTGCGCAACCTCGGCCATCGCCCGGTCCTTCTGAACAGGCGTCACGGCGCCAAGGAACCGTCCGCGGCGCCGGAGGCCGAGGCCGCGCTCTATTCCGACAGGATCGGTCTGGGGAAAAACGTGCAGAACCGCCTCTTCGTGGAGCGGCACGTGACCCCCATCTCGCGCGAGTTTCCCTCCAGCGCGGCCTTGGCGGCGCAGGTTGACCGCTATGACCTGGACGCGGTCATCGTCGGCAGCGACCAGGTCTGGCGTCCCAAATATGCCCGGGGCATCCTGCCGGACTTCTTCCTGGAATTTCTGAACGGAAGCACCCGTCCCACGCGGCGCATCTCCTATGCGGCGTCCTTTGGCAGCGACCGGGATGAATACGGCCCCACGGACAAGGCTCTTGCGGCATCCTTGCTGAAGGATTTCGACGCGGTCTCTGTTCGTGAGGACAGCGCAGTGACTCTCTGCCGCGACATGTTCGGGGTCGAGGCCGAACATGTCCTGGACCCGACCCTGCTGTTGTCCCAGGATGATTATGCCGCCCTGTTGTCCGAGAAGCAGCGTCAGGCGCCGGGCGGTCATCTGCTGACCTATGTCCTGGACGCGACGCCCGACAAGCAGGAGGTCGTCTCGCGGCTGGCCGCGGCGCTTGGCGTCGAGCCGCGAACGGCCAGCGGGCAGCCCTTCGCCTCGGCCGATCCGTTGAAGGCGAAGGGGGGCGACCAGACGGTCGAGAGGTGGCTGGGCTCGTTCCGCAACGCGGCCTTCGTGGTCACCGATTCATTCCACGGGGTTGCCTTTTCGATCATCTTCAACAAGCCCTTCCTGGCCTACGGGAATGCCGAAAGAGGGCTGGCGCGGTTCCAGTCCCTGCTTGGGGCGGTGGGGCTGCAGCACCGGATCGTCACCGGCGCTGAGGAGGTCGACCTGCAGAGGCTCCTGGCACCGGTCGACTGGCGTGGGGTCAACCGGCGCGTCAAGGCGTTGCGCACGCGATCCCTGCGGTTCCTGACAAAGGCCTTGGCCGGAGTGCATGACCGGCATGGAACGGTTGGTGCTGCCGAAGCCGGCTGCGAAGTCAAAAAGGCGCCGGCGCCGGCATCCGCCACGCTGGATCTGGCTGCCCGGAAGGCCGCACCCGGTGCAGACAGCCATCCGCTGAACGTCCACTGCACCGGGTGCGGCCTTTGCGTGTCCGAAGCGCAGGGGGCCCTGAAGATGGTCTGGACCACGGATGGATTTCTTGAGCCCCGTGCGGTTTCCGGTCCCGTTCCCGCGCATGCCGTTCGCGTCTGTCCCTTCAATGCGGCGCCTGAAAAGGCCGTGGAGGACGAGGATGCGCTGGCCGGGACGTTCCTGCGCGACACCGGGAAGTCTGACCCGCGCTTGGGCCGGTTCCTGGGCACCTATGTCGGTTACAGCACGGGTTTCCGGCCGACCTCGTCGTCGGGCGGCATCGCCACCTATGTCTTCGACCAGCTCCTGCGGCAGGGCCATGCCGACTGGCTCTTTGTCGTGCGCAAGGCGGGGGACGGGGAATATGCCTATCAGCTGTTCGGCAGGGACGATGAGATCGAGACCACGTCCAAGACCCGATATTTTCCCGTTTCGCTGGACCAGCTCTTTTCGGCCATCGAGGCAGTGCAGGGAAGAGTTGCCATATCTGGCGTGGCCTGCTTCATCAAGGCGATCAGGCTCAAGCAGCATTATCATCCGCAGCTTCGCGACAAGATCCCGTTTCTGTCCGGGATCATCTGCGGCGGCCTGAAAAGCCGGTTCTACACCGATTTCCTGGCCAAAAGCGCCGGGATCGAAGGGGTGTACCGGGATCCGGAATACCGGGTCAAATCCCCGGAGCGGCTGTCCAGTGACTATTCCTTTGCGGCCACGGAGATCGCCGACGGACAGGAACACCGTGTCCGGATGCAGAAGCTGGGGGACATGTGGGGGACCGGGCTGTTCAAGTCCCGCGCCTGCGATTTCTGCACCGATGTCATGACGGAGCTGGCGGACATCTCGCTCGGCGATGCCTGGCTGCCGGAATACAAGCAGGACGGCATGGGAAACAGCGTCATCGTCACGCGCACGCCGCTGGCCGACCAGATCATCCGTGAGGGCATCGCGAGCGGCGCGCTGGCGGCAAAGGAAGTGTCCGCCGACATCGCGGCCCGCACCCAGAGCGGCGGCTTCAATCACAAGCAGAAGGCGGTCAGGTTCCGCCTGCTGATGGAGGAGGAATACGGCAACCGGGTCATCCCCTTCGTGAGGCCCAGGACCCTTGCCGACAGTTCGGTCGCCGAAATCTTCGTGCAGATCCTGCGCGAACGGACCCGCGCCAAAAGCCTGTCGGTGTGGCGCCAGACACGCGATCACAAGGCATTCTCCAGACGGATGCGTTCGACCTTGCGCCTGCTGTCCGCGGTCACGACGGCCCGCAAGCAGTCAGCCTTGGTGCAGGCCGCCGCAACGGAGGCGCTGCAGGCTTGGCCCCATCCGCGACCGATCGACCCGCAAGTCGCAGCCATCGGGCCGTTGGTTCGGTGGATCGAAATAAACCTGCGCAATGGTCGGATCGACACCGTTCTTTTGCAGGCCTTCGTTCCGGGTTTTGCCGTGGCGGCCGATCACGGGGCAGGGGCCGGAAAGCTGTAGAGCGGCGCATGTCTTCTAGCCTCTGCCAGCGAGTTGGCAGTGGCCCGGGTCATGCAGCTGGACTGACGCTGCCTTGGGTAGGTCGGAACAAGAGAGCGCCAAGCCACGGAAGGTGCCGTTAAGCTGGCGTCAAAACCGTTCAAGGTTCAGCATGGTTGCCACGATTTCGACGAGAGGATTGTCTTGCGCAGGCAACGTGGTGGCGGGCGGGGGACCGGGCTTTAGAGGCATCCTCCACAGGTTCCCGGCGCAAGAGGGTTGCATGAATGGTGTTCTGCTCCGACGAATGGCCCGGCACCCGACGCATCCGGGTTCGACCTTTACGCGCGTCTCTGGCGGGTGGGCTGAACAGCGGTTCGGGCGGGGTCCGGGTGAGGCCGCGTGAATTTTGATCTATTTCTTCCTGGCCAGTGACCGAGCGGCTGAGTGTTGAGGAATGGCGTCACACGTTGCCACTCGCGGTGGGGGGAACCGAGGCGGTTCCTTGAGGTTGTCACAGTTGTACATTGGAGGATGCGGAATGGATGACGAGCGGGTCTGGAACTTCGAGGAAAGCCTTTGGCAAGCATCCGAGGATCGCTATCACGAGCGGGTCGATCCGGAATGTGTCATGGCACTGAGCCACGCCCCGTTTCTCTTTCAGGGCGAAGCTGCCGTCGAAGCCGTCACCGGGACGCCGGATTGGGACAAGGTCGCGTTCTCGAACCAGCACGTCTCTCGCCCTCAGGAAGGGCTGATTGTTGTCGGTTATGAAGTGAAGGCGGAGAAGGGCGAGACGGTCTTTGAAGCCGCCTGCACTTCGGTCTATCGCCGGATCGAACCTGAGGAATGGACCGTGGTTCAGCATGCCCAGGTGGCGAGGGGTCGCGGGATGGAGCGGCAGTAACAGAAACGTGCCGCGGGGCCGCTGACGCAGCTGATTTCGGAAGAAACTGCGCCTGCACGACAGACTGTTGTGCGGGCAGCGTCATAGGCGGGTGCCAAGTTGTACTGAAAGCCGACAGAACTCCTTCGGTGCGGGGTGGGCGTTGACGCGTGACCCTCCTCATGAGCTCCCGTTGCCTTGCGGCAAGGACAAGTTAGTCTTGGTGCTGGCAACCGCAGCGGCATGTGCCGCCAATTTTCGCCCCAGAGTTTTGGCGCCTGCCGTGCAACGTAAGAGTCCACCGAGCGGAGCGGTGAGCCAACCCTCGGCCGCTCCTGCCACTACAGGCTATATAGATGCAGCCTGAGGATAGGGGAAACCGCTGCGTCGCCCGCCCTTGCAAGCCTTTGCGGCAGGTGGGTTGCTCATCCCTTATGACCTCACACGGCTTTTGCTTGGTTCACACGCTCAGACAGCGCGGCGTGGCTTTCCACGCGCTCGGAGTAACGGTCCACAAGGTGATCCTTCGTGTCGCGGGTCAGAAGAGTGAAGCGCACCAGCTCCTCCATCACGTCCACGATCCGGTCATAGTAGGGCGAAGGCTTCATGCGGCCCTCCGCGTCGAACTCGTCCCATGCCTTGGCAACGGAAGACTGGTTCGGAATCGTCAGGAGCCGCATCCAGCGGCCGAGGATGCGCAGCTGGTTGACCGTGTTGAAGCTCTGGCTGCCGCCGCAAACCTGCATTACCGCCAGCGTCTTGCCCTGCGTGGGGCGTACGCCGCCCAGGGACAGCGGGATCCAGTCGATCTGCGTCTTCATCACGCCCGACATCGCGCCGTGGCGCTCGGGCGAGCACCAGACCATGCCTTCGCACCAGCCGACCAGATCGCGCAACTCGGCGACCTTGGGGTGGTCAGCCTCGGTCGCGTCGGCAAGGGGCAGCCCGCGCGGGTCGAAGATGCGCGGCTCGGCCCCCAGGGCCGTGAGGAGGCGCGCGGCCTCTTCTGTAGTGAAGCGCGAAAAGCTGCGCTCGCGCAGCGAGCCGTAGAGCAACAGGATGCGCGGCGGGTGGGTGCTGCGCTTGGCCGGGAACAGGCGCTCAGGGTCGATGGCCTCGAAACAAGCGGCCTTGATGTTCGGCAGGTCAGTCAATGATCTGGCCCTTCTCGTTGAGGATCATCTGCCCGTCCTCCTTGTAAAGGGGTCCGGGTGGCAGGCTGTCCAGCAGCGGCAGCACGGCCTCGGACGGTCGGCAAAGACGCACGCCCTTCGGCGATACGACGATAGGGCGGTTGACCAGAACGGGATGGGCCAGCATCGCGTCCAGGATTTGGGCGTCCGTGACGCCGGCCTCCAGCAGCCCCAGCTCAGCGGCGGGTGATTTCGAAGTTCGCAGCGCCTGGCGCGGTGTCAGATCGCCCGCCGCCAGCAAGGCCAGCAACTGCGGGCGCGTCCAGCCCTCGGACAGGTAGTCGATCACCACAGGCTTGGCGCCCGAAGCGCGGATGATCTCCAGCACATTGCGTGATGTGCCGCAGGCGGGGTTGTGGTGAATGACGATCATGCAGGGGTCTCCGGAAAGCGGGCGCGTGTGCGGTTGGCGAAGGCCACAAGGGACAGCATCACCGGCACCTCGACCAAAACCCCCACGACCGTCGCCAGCGCCGCGCCGGAGTTGAGGCCGAAGAGGCTGATTGCGACGGCCACCGCCAGTTCGAAGAAGTTCGACGTGCCGATCATGGCGCAAGGGGCGGCGATCCGGTGCGGCACGCGCATGAGATAGGCGGCGCCGTAGCCAAGAGCAAAGATCAGGTAGCTTTGGATCAGGATCGGCACCGCGATCAACGCGATGATGGCGGGCCGGTCCAGGATCGTCTGCCCCTGCAGCCCGAAGAGGATCGCGACCGTAACGACCAGCCCCATGATCGACCAAGGCTTCACCCGTGTCGCGAAGGCTTCGATCCGTGCAGGGCTGCCAAGCGCGCGGCGCGTCAGCAGCCCCGCCGCCAGCGGCAGTACGACATAGAGGACCGTTGCCAGCACCAGCGTCTGCCACGGCACCACGATCTCGGTCACGCCCAGCAGCAGCGCGACGATGGGCGCGAAGGCGACGACCATGATGATGTCGTTCACCGAGACCTGCACCAGCGTGTAGGTCGGGTCCCCCCGTGTCAGCTGCGACCAGACAAAGACCATCGCGGTGCAGGGCGCGGCGCCCAGCAGGATCAGGCCAGCGATGTATTGCTGCGCATCGTCCGGCGCAATCCAAGGGGCAAAGACATGATCGAAGAACAGGACCGCCAGCAGCGCCATGGTGAAGGGCTTGATGAGCCAGTTGACCGCCAGCGTGATCAGCAGCCCCTTGGGCTGTCGCGCGACACCAGCGACGGCGCCGAAGTCGACGCTGACCATCATCGGGTAGACCATCGCCCAGATCAGCATGGCAACGACCAGGTTGATCGAGGCCACTTCGGCCCCGGCAATGGCCTGCACCAGACCGGGGGCCATTACCCCCAGGGCAAGACCCGCCATCATGGCAAGCCCGACCCAGAGGGTCAGCCAGCGCTCGAACGCTCCCAAGGGACTGGATCGGGGCTGTGTCATGTCAGTCATCGCATCGGGCCTATGTGTAAGGGGTCGGGCCTGGAATCAGCAGTTGCAGGCGATTTGGTCTAGAACCGGCTGGCACAACTCGGGCCGCCCACCGCAGCAGTCCTCCATGAGGAAGCCCAGCAGGTCCCGCATCGTCTCCATCCGCGCAAAGTAGCGGATCGAGCGGCCTTCACGGACCGACCAGACCAGACCTGCCGCGGTCAGGATCGTCAGGTTGTTCGAGAGCGTGTTTGGCCGGATATCCAAGCCTGCCGCAATCTCGCCGGCCGCCATGCCCGGCGAACCGGCCTTCACCAGCAGGCGAAACACGTCCAGCCGGATGTCATGTGCGAGTGCAGACAACGCGTCCAAAGTACGATTCTTTTCCATATTTCATGTTTAATAGAAGCATAGGACCGTGCAAGCCTTAATTTTGGTAGTTGACACTCTGCGACAGGCCCAATCATCCAGTCTTTGACACCGCGGTTGAAGAAGCTGCAGTACCGCGCTTGATGATCCTTGGCAGCAGTTATGACTCCTTCAAATCAGCTGCAACTGAATATGCCGCAGGGCCGTGACCGGCAGCCTTGGGCTCCTCGCGTTTAAGCGGCGGCAAACGGTGAACGGCTGCGTCCATTGGATCCTCCGATCTATGGCGAACGCAAGGTTCTGCTCCGCTTGACCTTGCGGTGCGCGGTAGAACGAAGGTCGTAGGATCGACAGTAGCGCGCACTGCTGACCGATCGACAGCGCCGGGTAATCGCGTTCCGCCATACTGCGCCAACCAGACCTTCTAGCCCACATGCGGCAGTGGTTGCCGGGAAAGTTTCTGCGTTCTGTGTTCTCGGCCGAGCAGGTTGGCCTTCAAGACCTTGGCTAGCGTTGGAAGCTAGACAGTAGAGATGCGCTGCGTTGTGCCTAGGGCATGGGTCGCGCAGTTGCTCTTGAGAAAGCGTGGTTGGAGCGGTGCTGGGGCTGAGCTACCCGCCAACCGCTATTCATGAATAATCATAGTTATGCACTATTTCTAAGACATGGACATTCTATAATACAGGCTGTCCGGCTTCCGACGACTCAGGCTTCAGCTTCGCCCAGACCTGCAATCACGTTCGCGTGATGATCCAAATGGGAACGTTCGGCTGCTGCCGTTGTTGACACCTCGCCGCGCAATGGGAAGCTCAGATGCTAACTCTCTCGTTCCAAATGCTCCACTTCGCGTGGCTGATAACGCCATGAGCACCCTAAAAAAGTTGGCTGCCACCGATTTGACCTGCGACGTGGTGGTCATCGGTGCCGGCACAGCTGGCATCGCCGCAGAACGTGCCGCCCGTAAGGCAGGCGCCAAGACCCTGCTGATAGATCCGGAATTCCGCGGCACCCTCTGCGCCAATACCGGCTGCATGCCCTCCAAGCTGCTGATCGCCGCGGCGCGCTCGGCCAATGACGTGCGCCGGGCACCTCTCTTCGGCGTTCTTCCAGAGGGCGTCCAGATCGACGGTCCAGCGGTCATGAAGCGTGTCAGGGACGAGCGCGACCGCTTCGTGTCGTTCACCAAGGAGACCTTCGACGACCTGCCCGAGGGAACGGCCGTGACCGGTCGGGCGCGTTTCTTGTCACAGACAGAGCTGGCGCTGGACGACGGGCGCCGGATCACGGCGGGTGCAGTGGTCATCGCGACCGGCGCCACCCCGATGATCCCCCCCGCCTTCCGCGACTTGGGGCCGCGCGTCCTGACGCATGAGACAGTATTCGACCTTGAGGATCTTCCCGCAAGTCTGGGTGTGATCGGTGGCGGCCCGATCGGATTGGAACTGGCGCAGGCCATGGGGCGGCTTGGCGTCCCCGTCACCCTTTTCGACACGTCAAGGATATTGGCCAAGGCCAGGTGCGGGATGGTGAACGAGGCCTTGAAGGCGGCGGTTGGCCGCGATGTTACCCTACGCCTCGGTTGTGAGACCGAGGCCAGCAAGGTCGCGGACGGCATCTGCATCCGCTGGCAGGGCGACGATCCGGGAGAGGCCATCTTCAGCCATGTGCTCGTCGCGACCGGGCGTCCGCCAAACCTTGCCGGTCTCGACCTCCAGGCTACCGGGCTGTCACTGGACGACAATGGCACGCCCCTGTTCAACAAGCAGACGATGCAGTGCGGCGCCGCGCCCGTTTTCTTGGCCGGAGATGCCGATGCGGATGTTCCGCTGCTGCACGAGGCCTCGACCGAAGGGGCCATTGCCGGCGCCAATGCCGCATCATTCCCGCAGGTCACGCCACAGCAGCGCAGTGCTGCCTTCACCCTGACCTTCACCGATCCCCCGGTGGCCACCGTCGGAAGCGGGCCGGGTGATGGGACAATCACGGGCCATTCGGATTATTCGGACCAGGGCCGCGCCCGCGTCGATGCACGCGCCGAGGGGGGAATGACGCTCTATGCCGATCCCCAAGGCAGGCTGATCGGTGGTGATCTCTGCTGCCCAGGGGCCGAGCACATGGCGCATCTGCTGGCCTTTGCCGTCCAGTCCGGAACAACCGCGCCGCAACTGCTGGAGATGCCATTCTATCACCCGACCCTGGAGGAAGGGATGAAGGCTGCCCTGCGCCTGATCTGCCGCCAGGTAAGCCAACCCGAACCGCAAAGCCGCGACAGCGGTTTGCCTCCCGGTGCGTGATGGCTGCGAAGGGACACCGCGATGAGTGAAAGCATCCGGGATCTGGGCGCGGGGTTTTGGACCATCCGCGGCGACCTGAAGATCGGCGGGGTGCTGAATGTCGGCACCCAAGCGGCACTGGTGCGGTTGACCACCGGCCGCTTCGTCATGCTGGACAGCTACCCGTTGCGGGGCGCATTGCGAGACCAGGTGATGGCGCTGACAGACGATGGTCGGTCGGTGGACGCGATCCTGAACCTGCACCCGTTCCACACGCTGCATTGCGCCACCACTGCTGCCGATTTCCCTGCGGCGAGGCTGTATGGTTCGCAACGTCACTGGGCGAAATACCCGAACCTCTCATGGCAGCCCGAACCTGTCGAAAGCGACGCGGTGGCGGCCATCTTCGCACCGGACCTGGAGTTCACCCTGCCGGCGGGAATCGACTACATCAGCGGCAATGAGCGCGTCCACGCGGGTTCTCTGCTGGCTTGGCACCCTGCAAGCCGCAGCCTGCATGTCGATGACACGATCAACCTGCTGCCGGTGCCGCGCCTTTTGCGGCCCTTCTTTCCCCGCCCGCGCGTCTTCCTGCACCCCTCTTTGCCCAAGGCCATGCTGACCGATGCAGGCGCGCATGAGCAGTTCCGGGAGTGGCTGCATGCCTTGGCGCAACGCTGCAGCCAGCTCCGGTGGCTCTGCGCCGCGCATTCAGGGCTACGGGAGTTTGCGCCCGGAGAGTTCGCAAAGGAATTGCAGGCGGCATATCGGCGGGTTGAGCGGTCGCTCTCCAAAACCTGAGCGCGCGGGACTTGTAGCGCGCCGGCGCCTTGCGTGTCACAAAGAACCGGCACGTCAGGTTGGTCTTGGGTCAACCCACCATGATTTCGCGCGTGGCTACTGGAAACTGCGGATGGCGGGCGGTGATGCGTATCGTGCCCGCATCGCCCGTCAGGCGCAGCCACATCCCCGTGGTTCCCCCCTGCAGCATCCGCAGGTCCGGCCCGATCAAGCGCGCGGGGCCGTCAATGGTCACGGCGATCCCGGCGTCCAGGAAGGGCAGCCGGTTCCCCACCTGATCCAGCGCGCGCAGCATCACCCGCAGGTCGATATCCGCGTCCATCGGCAGCCTGTCGCGGTCCGGCGCGATCTGCAGCGTGGTGGGCAGCGGATCGGCGACATAGTCGCGCACCGCGACCTGTTCCCCGTTCAGCCAGCCGGTGATGCGGCCGGGATGCCAGCTCATGCCCCACCGACCCAGTTCCTCGGCACTGATATGACGGTGGTCGATGATGACTGGCGGGTGCGGCAGATGTGGGAACCGTTCACGGTCGGGCCCGACGCGGCGGGTGACGCCCGCGCATTCGAACTCGACCTCGTCGCAATTTGTCAGCACGATCAGGGGCAGGACGCCGCCGATGTTGCGTTCGCCGCGCGCCCAGAAGGTCACCGGCTCCATGACGATGCCTTCGGAGGGCGGCTTCTGGCTGCCATAGGCATGGGCCGCGAACTTCGGCTCTCGCCAGATGTCCATGACGCCGTGATGGCAGATGCGGTCGCCCGCGCCGAAATCCTTGTGCGTGTTGTAATCGAACATGCACCAGCCGATGCAGCCCGATATGGCCGGATCGCCATGGGCTGCGTTCAGCACCTCAAGGTGGCGGATCACATGCTCCATCTGGCGCAGCTCAGGGTCCTGCGCCTTGGTCGGGAACATGTGGCCGTTATATTCGGTCACCAGATAGGGCACCGGTTTCTTGATCCCCGTCACCTCGGAGGGCGCGCGCAGGGCGGTGCGCGGCCGGTTGATCAGCGGCAATTCGGATTCGTCCAGGATGAAATCGTTCATCGTATAGACGTCCTCCAGCATCTCGCTGTCGGTGATGCAGCGCACGCCGCCCGTGGCCCGCGTGGGGTCCAGCTCGCGCGCCAGCGCATTGGTGCGGACATAGAAATTGTGGCTGTCCGGGCTTTCGTTGATGCGCACGCCCCAGATCACGATGCTGGGGTGGTTCCAGTCGCGGGTGATCATCGCGCGGACGTTGTCCACGCTGCGATCCTGCCAGGCGGCGTCGCCGATATGCTGCCAGCCGGGGATCTCCTCGAACACCAGCAGCCCGATTTCGTCGCAGCGGTCCAGGAACCACGTGCTCTGCGGGTAGTGCGACGTGCGCACCATGTTGCAGCCCAGATCGAACCGCAGGATCTCGGCGTCGCGTTCCTGCGCATGGCGGCCCGCGGCATAGCCCTGATGAGGCCAGCTCTGGTGCCGGTTCAGCCCGCGCAGCTTCATCGGCTGGCCGTTCAGCAGGAACCCCTGCGGCGTCCATTCTGCGGTGCGAAAGCCGAAGCGGTGGGTGGTCACGTCGCCGCTGTCGGGAAGGGTCAGCTCGACCGTGTACAGCTGCGGGTTCTCGGGCGACCACAGCGAAAGACCACTCAGGCCCGGCAGGATCAGTTCCCCCTCCCCCTCGGTCGCGGCGATCTCCCTGTCCCCGTCCAGCAGGCGGGCCCGGACCGGGCCGGGGGCGGTGACCTCGGGCCGGATCACGACGGTCTTGGTGTCGGACAGCGCATCGGGCGTCAGGATGCGGGCGTTGGTCAGGTGCCGTTCCGGCAGCATCATCAGCCAGACATCGCGATAGATCCCCGCATAAGTCAGATAGTCGATCTGCGCGCCGAAGGGTGGGATGGCGGGGTTTTCCGACCCGTCGATCCGCACCGTGACCAGGTTGTCGCCGGGGCGCAGGTGGTCGGTCAGGTCCGCCACGAAAGGCGTATAGCCGTCGGGATGGGCCACCACCTGCACGCCGTTCACCCAGACCACATTGTCGGCCATTGCGCCATCGAACCGCAGCTGCACCCGGCGGCCCGCCCATGCGTCATCCCACGTGATCACGCGCTGATAGGTGAAGGGACGCTGATAACAGGTCTCATCGAAATAGCTCAGCGGCAGGTCCACCGCATTGTGCGGCAGGGTGACTGCCTCGCCCACCAGCGCCGCGGCGGGGTCTGCCGCACCTTCGGCGAACATCCAGCCGTGGTTCAGTTTTTGGATGGTGCGCATGATCACCACTCCGCAAAGCTGCCGTCGGCATGGCGCCAGACGGGGTTGCGCCAGCGGTGCCCCTGGGCGGCCATCTGGCGGACCTTATCCTCGTTCACCTCGATGCCCAGCCCCGGCTCCTGCGGGATCGCAACGAAGCCGCCGTCATAGGCAAAGACCGACGGGTCGGTCAGATAGTCCAGCAGGTCGCTGCCCTGGTTGTAATGGATCCCAAGCGACTGTTCCTGGATGAAGGCGTTGTAGCAGACGGCATCCAGCTGCAGGTTCGCGGCCAGCGCGATGGGGCCAAGCGGACAGTGCAGCGCAAGCGCCACGTCATGCGCCTCGGCCATGGCGGCGATGCGATAGGTCTCGGTGATGCCGCCGGAGTGGCTGGGATCGGGCTGGATGATGTCGACATAGCCGCCCTGCAGGATCCCTTTGAAATCCCACCGGGTATAAAGGCGCTCGCCCAGGGCGATGGGGGTCGAGCAATGGTTGGCGATCTCGCGCAGCGCCTCCACATGTTCGGACAGCACCGGTTCCTCGATGAACATCAGGCGGAAGGGCTCCAGCTCACGCGCCAGCACCTTGGCCATCGGGCGATGCACGCGGCCGTGGAAATCGATGCCGATGCCGAAATCCGGACCCATCTCCTCGCGGATGGCCTGCACGCGCGCCAGCACCTGGTCGACCTTGGCATGGCTGTCGACGAACTGCATCTCCTCGGTGCCGTTCATCTTGACGGCGGTAAAGCCCCGGTCCCCGCAATCGCGCGCCATCCGCGCGGTGTCGCCGGGCCGGTCGCCCCCGATCCAGCTGTAGACGCGGATACGGTCGCGCAACTGACCGCCCAGCAGGGCATGGACCGGCACGCCCAGATCCTTGCCCTTGATGTCCCACAGCGCCTGGTCGATGCCGGCGATGGCCGACATGTGGATGCCGCCGCCGCGATAGAACCCGGCGCGATACATCACCGTCCAATGGTCCTGTATCAGGCGCGGGTCGCGACCGATGATGTAATCCGACAGCTCCTCGACGCAGGCGGCGACGGATGCGGCGCGCCCCTCCAGCACGGGTTCGCCCCACCCGCTGATGCCTTCGTCGGTACTGATCTTCACGAAGCACCAGCGGGGCGGGACGATGAATGTCTCAACGGCGGTGATTTTCATGGGTGGTCCTCAAAGGCGGGGGCCGCATGCTGGCGGCCCGTCAGGAAGGCCTCGGCGACCAGTGGCGGCTGTGTAAGACCTGCTGTCGGCCAAAGCCACCGGGTCGCGAAAGCGGGTGTAAGGCCGGGCGTATTCGCGGCTCGATCGCTGCAATGGCGCAAAGGAGCTGCCGCACGCGCAATCGCGCTAAGGCCCAAGGGTCCGGTCCTCAAGCTCATCTCAGGCGCTGCCCGGTATCCGCGTCGAAGAAGAACGCATCCGCCGCGTCAAAGGTCAGCCCAACGCTGCCGCCACCGGCCGGGTTCAGGCGCTGCGTGGTCTGCACGACCAGCTTCTCTCCCGTGGGCGCGCGCAGATGCGCAAAGGTGGTGCCGCCCAGGTTTTCCGCCAGATCCACGCGGAATGGACCGTCGGGCGTCAGGGTCAGCGCGTCGGGGCGCAGCCCGATCTCGACCGCGCGGCCGTCGGTCAGGGCGGCGCTGCTGCGGTCCAGCGGCACGCCAAAGGCGGGCGTCACCACCTGTCCGCCCTTCACCTGCCCCGCCACGAAATTCATCGCCGGGCTGCCGATGAAGCCCGCGACAAAGCGGTTGTCGGGGTCGTCATACAGGTCCATCGGCCGGCCCACCTGCTCGATCCTGCCCGACCGCAGGACGACGATCTTGTCGGCCATGGTCATCGCCTCGACCTGGTCATGGGTCACATAGATCATCGTCGCGCCCAGTTCGCGGTGCAGGCGCGCGATCTCGGTCCGCATCTCGACGCGCAGCTCGGCGTCCAGGTTGGACAGCGGCTCGTCGAACAGGAACACCTTGGGGCCGCGCACGATGGCGCGGCCGATGGCCACGCGCTGGCGCTGGCCGCCCGACAGGTTCGCGGGCTTGCGGTCCAGCAGCGGGTCCAGCTTCAGGATGCGGGCCGCTTCGGCCACCTTGGCGGCGATGTCGGCCTTGGGGTGGCCGTTCATCTTCAGGCCAAAGCCCATGTTCTGCGCGACCGTCATGTGCGGATAGAGGGCATAGGTCTGGAACACCATTGCCACGCCCCGGTCGGCCGGTTCGGCATCGGTGACATCGTCCCCCTCGATGCGGATCGCACCGGCGCTGGTCTCCTCCAGGCCGGCGATCATGCGCAGCAGCGTGGATTTCCCGCAGCCCGAGGGGCCGACGAAGACGCAGAACTCGCCCTGATCGACCTGCAGGTCGACGCCGTGGACGACCCTGACGGGGCCGAAATCCTTGGTGACGCGGCTCAGTTGGACACCGGACATGGCAACCTCATGACTTGTGTTCGGGGAACCGCCAGGTGTCGGCGGTGGCGGCGATCTGCGCCGCGGCTTTGCGCACGGGCCCCGCCAGCGCCAGAAGCTGGTCGCGCGGGGTCGTGGCGGTCGTTGCGGTGACGGAAACCGCGCCCAGCACCCGGCCCGTGCCCGACAGGATGGGGGCGGCGATGCAGGCGATGCCCGTCTCGTGCTCCTCGTCGTCCAGCGCGTATCCACGCTCGCGGATGCGGGCCAGCTCGGCGCGCAAGGCGTCGGGCGTGGTCAGGGTGTTCGCTGTATGCGCGTGAAAGGACTGACGCGCGATGGCGGCGGCCAGCTTGTCCTCGGGCAGATGAGCCAGCATCGCCTTGCCGACCCCGGTGCAATAGGCGGGACCGACCTTGCCCGACTGTGCGAACATCTCGACCGGCATCGCGGCGTTGCGCTTGTCCACGTAAAGGACCGCGCCGTTGTCCAGCTGCGCCAGGTGGACGGTCTGCCCCAGATCGGTCGCCAGCCGGTCCAGAACCTCCTGCGCCAGGGGCGCGAGGCTCGATTGCGCCCAGGCCGCGTGAGCCAGCCGCACCAGCCGCATGCCGGGCGCGTAAGTCTGGCGGTCGTCATCATAGGCCAGCATGTCCTGATGGGTCAGCGCCTGCAGGAAGCGGTACAGGGTCGCCTTGGGCAGGCCGGATGCCGGCAGAATCTCCGCGAACCGCACGGGGCGGCCATAGCCGGCCACCAGGTCCAGCACGGCCAGCGTGCGGCCCACAGTGCCATCTGTCGTCTCGCGTCCCTGCACCGTCACGTCACCCTCCCCCGATGTTGACAGGCTAGGCGATTCGCCGCATAGTTTCAATATTCAAAACTGAGTTTCAATAAATGGAACCTAAGGGGAGGGAGACCATGGTTCATCTGAAAAAGGGGCTGGTGCTGGCGCTGCTGCTGTCCACCGCCGCCCCCGCCATCGCGCAGAGCCGCGTCCTCGTGTTCAACACGGACGCGTCAGATCCTGCACCCAAGGCGGCCTTCGACCAGCTGATCGCGGATTTCGAGGCCGAGTACCCGGAGGTCGACGTCCAAGTGAACACCTTCGATCATGAGGGCTACAAGACCGCGATCCGCAACTTCCTGTCGGCCGATGCACCGGACCTTGCCAACTGGTATGCGGGCAACCGGATGGCGCCCTTCGTCGATGCCGGGCAGTTCCTGGACGTGTCCGATGTCTGGGAGGAAAACGGGCTGAGGGACAGCCTGGGGTCCGCGCTGTCGTCCATGACTATCGACGACAAGCAGTGGGGCATCCCCTATACCTATTACCAGTGGGGCATCTACACCAACAAGGACGTCTATGCGCAGGTCGGCGTCGAGCCCGCCGCGACCTGGGACGAGTTCATCGCCAATTGCGAGAAGTTCAAGGAGGCCGGGATCGACTGCCTGACCACCGGGTCCAAGGCGCTGTGGCCGGTGGCGGGGCTGTTCGACTATCTCTCGTTGCGCACCAACGGCTATGACTGGCACATGCAGCTGACGAACGGGGAAATCCCCTGGACCGACGACAGCGTGCGCGCGGTCTTTGCCGAATTCGCCAAGGTGCTGCCCTATGTCTCGGCCAATCATGCCGCGATCGACTGGCAGGATGCGGTGTCGAACCTGGTCCAGGGCAAGGCCGCAAACTATGTCATGGGCAACTTTGCCGTGGCTGCGTTCAAGGACGGCGGCATGACGGACGAAACCCTGGGCTTCATGCCCTTCCCCACCATCAACCCCGACATCCCGCGCGCGGAGGAGGCACCGACCGACACGGTCCACATCCCGGCGGGTGCCAAGAACCCGGACGACGCCAAGCTGTTCCTGGCCTTCCTGGCGCGGCCCGACGTGCAGACCAAAATGAACACGACGCTTGGCCAGCTGCCGATCAACGCCGAAAGCAGCGTGGGCGACGACCCCTTCCTGCAGGCCGGCTTCGAGCTGCTGTCCACGGCCGAAGGCGGCATCGCACAGTTCTTCGACCGCGACGCCCCGCCGGAGATGGCCAAGGCCGGCATGGAAGGCTTCCAGGAGTTCATGGTCCGGCCCGAGCGGCTCGACGCGATCCTGGAGCGGCTGGAGCGGATGCGCCAGCGCGTCTACGCCCAATGACGTGACGCGGGCGGTCCCAATGGGCCGCCCGTGCCGCACCCCCTGAACAGGAAGCTGGCCCATGACCGCCCTGCCCGACACCCACCCGCCCCGAGCCGCCCACCGACCCGCACGCCGCCGCGCGCGGCGTCGGCTGACCCCCTGGCTGTTCCTGGCGCCGGGCCTTCTGATGTTCGGGGTCTATGTGCTGATCCCGATCTTCCAGTCGGTCTGGGTCTCGTTCCACGATTGGGACGGGCTGGGGCCGAAGCGCTGGATCGGCCTGGCCAATTATGACGAGCTGTGGTGGGACGAAGCCTTCTATACCAGCCTGAAGAACAACATCCTCTGGCTGGCGCTGTACCTGCTGGCGGTGCCCCTGGGGCTGATGATCGCACTGTTCCTGAACCAGACCGTGCGCGGCATCCGCATCTACAAGTCGCTGTTCTTCTTTCCCTTCGTCATCAGCCAAGTCGTCGTGGGGCTGATCTTTTCCTGGTTCTACGCGCCGGGTTTCGGCCTCCTCTATGCGCTGATCGAATGGGTCAGCGGTACGGGCGTGGCGATCCTGGCCGACGAACGCTATGTCACCTATGGCATCATCGCGGCGGGCCTGTGGCCGCAGATCGCCTACTGCATGATCCTCTACCTGACCGGCCTGAACGCGGTCGCGCCCGACCAGATCGAGGCTGCCCGCCTGGACGGCGCCAAGGGCTGGCGGATGCTGTGGCACGTGGTCCTGCCGCAACTGCGTCCGGCGACCTTCATCGCGGTGGTCGTGACCGTCATCGGCGCGCTGCGCAGTTTCGACCTGGTCTCCATCATGACATCGGGCGGGCCGTTCGGGTCGTCGCGTGTCCTGTCCTATTACATGTACGAACAGGCGCTGTCGGAATACGGCTATCGCATGGGTTACGGCGCGGCGATCGCGGTGGTCCTGTTCGGCATCATGATGATCTTCATCTCGGGCTTCATCTGGAAGATGTGGCGCGACGAAAAAGGGGTCTGAGCCATGTTCCCCCGTCCCATCCAGACGATGTCCCCCGCCGCGCAGCGCGCCTACAAGATCGTGTTGCCGATCATGCTGGTCCTGTGGCTGCTGCCGCTGCTGGGGGTCGCGATGACCTCGGTCCGCCCCTCGGGCGACCTGGCCGCGGGCAACTACTTCGGCATCCCCTCGCGCTTCGCGTGGGAGAACTATGCCGACGTGTTCCGCAACTCGCCCCTGGCGCAGTACCTGTGGAACAGCTTTCGCATCACCATCCCGGTGATGATCGGCGCCGTGGGGCTGTCCTGCCTGACCGGGTTCGCGCTGGCGGTCTACAAGTTCCGCCTGTCGCTGGTCGTGTTCTTCATGTTCGTTGCGGGCAATTTCGTGCCTTTTCAGATCCTGATGGTGCCGGTGCGCGACCTGACGGTGAACATGGGCCTCTACAACACCATCACCGGGCTGGCACTGTTCCACATCGCCTTTCAGACCGGCTTCTGCACGCTGTTCATGCGCAATTTCATCAAGGCCCTGCCGCGCGAACTGATCGAGGCCGCCCGGGTCGAGGGCGTCACCGAATGGCAGATCTTCTGGCATATCGTGCTGCCGCTGGTGCGGCCCGCCATCGCGGCGCTGTCGGTGCTGGTCTTCACCTTCATCTGGAACGACTATTTCTGGGCAATGGTGCTGACCACCGGCGCCAGCACGCAGCCGGTGACGGCGGGTCTGAACAGCCTGAACGGCCAGTGGATCGCGGCTTGGCACCTGGTCAGCGCGGGCTCGATCCTGGCGGCCCTGCCGCCGGTCCTGATGTTCTTCCTGATGCAGCGGCACTTCATCGCGGGCCTGACCCTGGGCGCGGTGAAATGAGGTTCTGGCGCATCGACACCCCTGCGCAGACCATGGTCCTGGGCAGCGACGGCGGCATGGCCTGCTGCCATTACTGGGGTGCGCCCCTGCCGGCGACGACCGACCTCGGCACGCTGGTGGCGGCGGGCATGGGCGGCATCACCGGCGGCATGCTGGACGCGCTGCCGCCCCTGTCTCTGATCCCCGAGGCGCGGCGCAGCTTCCCGGGCCAGCCGGGGCTGGTGGCGTTCCGGGACGGCCTGCCGCTGGAGCCTGACTGGCGGCTGGAGGGCGCCGATGAGGGCGACGCCCTGGTCCTGCGCCACGCTGCACCGGGGCTGCGGCTGGACGTCGCGATCCGCGCGATGGATCATGGGCTGATCGGCCTGCGGGCGCGGATGACGGCCGATGCGCCCATCACGCTGCACCATCTGGCGCTGGCCCTGCCCCTGCCCGCGCATCTGTCGGAACTGACCGAACTGGCGGGCCGCTGGACACGCGAATTCCAGCCTGTGACCAGCACCCTGGACCACGGCGCCCGCCTGCGCGACGCCCGGACGGGCCGGTCGGGGCACGAACATCCGCCGCATCTGTGGCTGACGACCCCCGGCACGACCAACACCACCGGAGAGGCCGTGGCCCTGCATTACGGCTGGTCCGGCGGCCACCGCATGCTGGTCGAGACCCTGCCCGAAGGCCGCCGCCAGATCCAGCTAGGCCATTGTTCCGGCTCGGAGCGCATGCCTGGCACCACCTTCGAGACGGCCGAAATCTGGCTGGCGCGGGGCGATGCGGGCCTGAACAGCGTCGCCATCCCGTTCCAGCGGGCAATCCGCGATGCCCTGCCCCCCGTGCGCCAGCCCCGTCCGGTACATTACAACGGGTGGGAGGCGATCTATTTCCGCCACGACGCCGCCGAACTGGCCGACATCGCCGAACGCGCCGCGGCACTGGGGGCGGAACGGCTCGTCCTGGACGACGGCTGGTTCGGGCGGCGCGACGACGACACCTCCTCCCTGGGCGATTGGACCATCGACCCGCGCAAGCATCCCCAGGGGTTCAAGCCGCTGATCGACAGGCTGCACGCTTTGAACATGCGCTTCGGCCTGTGGTTCGAGCCCGAGATGATCAACGAGAACAGCGACCTGCATCGCGACCACCCGGACTGGGTGCTGGGGCCGGCGGACCAGATCCGGGGGCGCAACCAGCTGCATCTGGACCTGTCGCGGGACGATGTGCGCGATCACCTGTTTGGTTACATCGGCGGCATTCTGGACGCATGGGACATCGACTATGTCAAATGGGACCACAACCGCCTGACGCCCTTTCCCGATGCGGCGCAGACCCGCGGCGTCTATGCGCTGCTGGACCGCCTGCGCGCGGCCCATCCCAAGGTCGAATTCGAAAGCTGCGCCTCCGGCGGGGGGCGGATCGATGCGGGCATCCTGACCCGCTGCGGCCGCGTCTGGCTGTCCGACAGCAATGATGCGGTGGAACGCCTGCGGATCCAGCATCATGCGGCAATGCTGCTGCCCGCCTGCGTGACGGGCAGCCATGTGGGGCCGCGCGACTGCCACACCTCAGGGCGGGTGCTGCCCATGGCCTTGCGCGCCTGGACCGCCGCGCAGCGGCACATGGGCTTCGAGATGGACCCGCGTGAGCTGACCCCGGATGAGGCGGACACCCTGACCCGCGTCACCGCCTGGTGGAAGGCGAACCGGGCCTGGATGATGACGGGCGACATCTGGCGGCTGGATCGTCCGTCGGGCGCCCTGGCCGAAATGCAGCTCTCGGCCGATGGCCGCCGCCTTGTCATCTTCGCGGCCCAGATCGACGCGCCGGTGGCGCTGCAGCCGCCATTGCTGCGCCTAACGGGACTGGATCCCGCCGCGCGCTATCGCCTGCGCATGATCCAGCATCCGCTTGGGCACAAAAGTGCCGTGACGGCGTTAAGTGCGGGTGATGTCGTGCTGGAGGGCGCGGCATTGATGGCGCAGGGGGTTGCCTTGCCGCCCGCCTACCCGAAAACCATTGCCGTCATCGAAGGGACGCAACTGTGAGCATAGACTGGATCGCCGCCGATTGGGGCACCACCAACCTGCGGCTCTGGGCCATGTCCGGCCGCAAGCCCGTCGAGCGGCGCGTCCAGGCACGGGGCATGGGCGGCCTGCGCCCCGACGAATTTGCCCCGGTCCTGGCGGAGGCAACGGAAGGCTGGCCAGCCGTTCCCGTCGTCGCCTGCGGCATGGTCGGCTCGCGTCAGGGCTGGATCGAGGCGCCCTATGCCGCCGTGCCCTGCCCCGCGACGCCGCGCCTCGTCTCCGTGCCCGGCCGGCCGGGCGGCCGCGCCGTCGGCATCGTCTGTGGCGTCCGACAGGACAGTCCCGCCGATGTGATGCGCGGCGAGGAGACGCAGATCGCCGGCCTTCTGGCGCTGTCGCCGGATTTTGACGGCATCGCCTGCCTGCCCGGCACGCATACCAAGTGGGTCCGCATCTCGGCCGGCGAAATCTGCAACTTCAAGAGCTTCATGACCGGAGAGCTGTTTGCCCTGATTGCGGGCCAGTCCGTCCTGCGCCATTCGATGGGCGAGGCGGAAGGGGACGGCGAGGCGTTCCGCGCTGCGGTCTCGGACGCGATGGCCCGCCCCGAGCGCGGCTATGGCGCGCTGTTCCAGATCCGTGCCGAATCCCTGCTGGCGGGGCTCGACCCGGCCGTCGCCAAGGGGCGGCTCTCGGGCACCCTGATCGGGTGGGAACTGGCGGCGGCGCGGCCCTGGTGGCTGGGCTGCGACGTGACCATCATCGGCGCCCCTGCCCTGTCGGCGCTTTATGCGGCGGCGCTGGAGGCACAGGGCGTTCCCGCGGCGCTGATGTCGGACGAGGATGCCACCCTTGCCGGGCTTGCCGCCGCCCATCAGCAATTCCTGACCACGACCTGAAAGTCCTGCCATGACCCCCGCTTCCCGACCGCTGATCGCCATCCTGCGCGGGCTGACGCCCGAGGAGGCCCCTGCCATCGCCGGCGCCCTGATCGATGCCGGCGTCACCCGGATCGAGGTGCCGCTGAATTCCCCTGACCCCTTGGACAGCATCCGCATCCTGGCGCGCGAATTCGGTGATCAGAGCCTGATCGGCGCGGGTACGGTTCTGACCGTTTCGCAGGCGCAGGCGGTGGCGCAGGCCGGGGGACGGATGGTCCTGTCTCCCAACTGCGACGCCGAGGTCATCCGGGCCACGCGCGCTGCCGGAATGGAGAGCTTTCCGGGCGTCATGACCCCGTCCGAGGCTTTCGTGGCACTGGCGGCCGGCGCATCCGGATTGAAGCTGTTTCCGGGCGAGCTGATCGGACCGACCGGTCTGCGCGCGATGCGCGCCGTCCTGCCTGCCGGGACGGATTGCTGGGCGGTGGGCGGCGTTTCTGCCGAAAACATGGTCGAATGGCGCAAGGCGGGCGCAGCGGGCTTTGGCATCGGCTCGGCGCTTTACAAGCCCGGCGACTCTGCGACAGTCGTTGCGGAAAAGGCACGGGTGATGGTCGCCGCGTGGGACGAGGTAGCATGATGATCTTTGACGACACCCCCTGCGCCCTGGGCGAAGGCGTGCTGTGGCACGGCGACCGCAACGCACTGATCTGGTTCGACATCCTGTCCCGCAGAATGTATCTGAAATCGCTGGACGGCGCGCGGCAGCAGTGGGATTTCGCGGACCATGTCTCGGCCGCGGGGATCGTGGACGCGGACCGGGTGCTGGTCGCGTCGTCGCTGGCGCTGTCGCTGATGGACCTGCGCGACGGCAGCACCACTCTGCTGGCGCCGCTGGAGGCGGACAATCCCGTGACCCGCTCGAACGACGGTCGTGCGGACCCGTACGGAGGCTTCTGGATCGGCACGATGGGCCTGAACGCGGAACCCAAGGCCGGGACGATCTGGCGCTTCTGGAAGGGGGAACTGCGCCCGCTGTTTCCCGGCATCACCATCACCAACGCCATCTGCTTCAGCCCGGATGGTGGCCATGCCTGCTTTACCGATACCGATGTCGGGGTGATCCACCGCGTGCGCCTGGACCGCGAAGGCTGGCCCTTGGGCGAGCCGGAAGCGCTCATCGATCTGCGACCCGAGGGGCTGAGCCCGGATGGCGCCGTCATCGATGCCGAAGGCTTCCTGTGGTCGGCGCAATGGGGCGCGGGACGCGTGGCCCGGTATGACCGTGACGGCCGGTTCGACCGCGCGATCAGTCTGCCGGCCAGCCAGATCTCGTGCCCTGCTTTCGGCGGTCGCGACCTGGGAACGCTGTTCGCGACTTCGGCCCGAGACGGGCTTTCGGCCCCGGCTGCACAGGATGGATGCACATTTGCCGTCGATGCCGGCGTGCAGGGACAGGTTGAACATCGCGTGCATCTCGGCTGATTTTGATGGCTGCACCGGCCTCCGGACGCGGACCGTTCATCTGCCTAGCCCACGCCCCTGTAGATCCGCCCTTCGATTCGGTGGAAGCGCCATGCTGCCAGTAGGCATTCTACAACTTTCGGCTATCGTTCAAGCAATGCCCTCCCACTCGCCCAGACCGAATTCATCGCCTCTCAGAATGCTATTGCTTTTAGCCGCAGCAAATCGCTTACGATATAAATTCCATTTTCGATCATATTATAAGTGCCAGGTTAGCCAAAGATAATCTTACAGTATCGGTTAGGTATATGTTTGGAAATCTGCCCACGGTTTTTTTTATTAAAAAGATGGCCCTGATCTTTCCTGATCAAGTAAGCCGGCCTTCGGCTTAAGCGAAAATCGGAGGATGTCTCTAAAGATGGACGCCTAAGAGTAGATTTTTGAGCAATGATATACAATCTATGGCTGTATATTGGCATGCACTTCTCAAAGCTTTGGGACATCATCTGAGACCGCATTGAGAGACAGACAAAAGCGATCCTCCAACAGTTGTACGCGACTGGCCCTTGTACCCGCCCCTCCTATCTAAAAGGATAGGTCTCTTCCCATCCAAAAGTATCATCCTCTGTTGTGAAGCCAATTCGGCTGATGCTAATGTCGGGCTACCGGCAAGAGTTTATGCTGGCGAACTGAGCGATTTACTGTGGCGGGTTCACTTATCAGCGGCGCGTTTTTTGCCACAGTTTTTCAGTCGGTCTTTGCGGCAAACGCGGAGTTTAACTGGTGACGCCCTTTGTTGTTTGACCGCGTTTGCTGCTGCCGACCGACCGCGAACTTGACACCACCTGCATGAGGACGTCGTCGCGCGGGATCCGGATCATGATCAGCATGCCACTCCCAGGCCCGAAATCTTAGCGGATTCTGCGGAACGGCGACTTCAACTTCTGTGGGTAGTGCAGCCAGGCAGCGCCTCGACGAATAGTCGACTCAAAGCCGCTGCTGTTCATCCTGTGCAAGCAACGACTGGCACCACAGAAAGGCTCAACCTGTTCGTGCGGTTGACCGGTCGCTTCCCGATCAGAGGGCTGGGGTGCTTGATGGAACCTGCACCTTCGCGAAGCAGGATGAATGGTGTCGACTGCATTGGTTCCAGGACATGCAACGGCCAAGGGCGGGACCCTCCGGCCCCGCCCCTTCAATTCCCTCTTGGTGACAAGTCGCGTCAGACCTCGACCGTGACCTTGCCCATCGGGTGCGAACAGCAGGCCAGGATATAGCCTTCCGCGATATCCTCGTCGCTGATGCCGCCGTTATGGACCATGTGCACGTCGCCCGAGGTCTTGAGGATCCGGCAGGTTCCGCACAGGCCAAAGGTGCAGCCCGACGGGATGTTCAGACCCGACCGCTTGGCCACCGCCAGAATGGTGTCGGTTTCGGCGCAGGAGGACGTGACGCCGCTGGTGCTGAAGGTCACCTCGGCACTGGCCCCCTCTTCGGGGGACACGTCGTCGATCACCGGTGCATCGGCTTCGGTGGCCACGGGCGCCCCAAAGCTTTCCTGGTGATAATGGTTCATGTCGTAGCCAAGCGAACCCAGCATGTCGCGCACGGCCTGCATGAATGGCTCGGGGCCACAGCAGAAGACCTCGCGCTCCAGATAGTCGGGCGCCATCAGGCCCAGCATCAGGCTGTTCAGGCGCCCCTGATACCCGTGCCAGGTCTTGAAGGGTTCGGGCTCTTCGATGGTGAAGCGCAACTGCACGCCAGGCACGCGGGCTGCGAACTGTTCCAGCCGCTCGCGGAAGATGATGTCCGAGGGGCTGCGCGCGGCATGCACGAAGACCAGGTCCGTGTCCTGCGCCTGGTCCCAAGCCCAGGTCGTCATGGACATCATCGGCGTGATCCCCGACCCCGCCGAGATGAACAGGTATTTCTTCGCCACGTGGCGATGAAAGCTGAAGATCCCGCCCGGACCGAAGGCCTTGATGCGCATGCCCGGACGAAGGTGGTCCAGCATCCAGCGCGTGCCGATGGAGGTGGCCTGCGCCTTGACCGTCACCGAGATCGACAGCGGCCGCGAGGGCGACGAGCTGATCGTGTAGGTGCGCTGCACATTGCCGCCCGGCACGGGCAGGTCAAGCGTCAGGAACTGGCCCGGCTGATAGTCGAACCAGGCGCCCGACGGCGCGCGGAATATGAAGGTCGCCGTGTCGCGCGTCTCGGGGACGACCATGACGCATTCCAGCGGTTCGTCATCGGACCACGGCTCGGAGGACCAGTTCAGTCGAGGTTTCTTCATCTTATGCTGCCGCCTGCTGCGTGTCGGACTGATCGAGAACCGGGTGCTGCCCATGGGCCGGCGGAACGCCGATCCTCTTCCTGCCGCCTACAAGGGACGGCAGATCTTCGCAACCTTTCTCGGATGGTCGGGAGAGGTTGATCAGGTGGGGGCCAAGCCCGGTGGCGATCGTGGTCTGGGTCATTGAAAGGTTCGGTCGTCCTGCTGGTGGGATTCGCGGTAACCTAATGGTGCGCGCGCGACACCCGCGCTGGATTGCGACATTCAGATGCCGGATTCAGACATGTACGTCGGAATTCATCGCTTTTCGGCAAGGCCGGATTGGCAGCGTCAGCGCGGCCGGACATGTCCCGCCGACATAGGCGGCCTGTACATCTGGATGCCGCCTCTGTGCATTCATCCTCGACCCGCTTGTTGTTCTGAAAGGAAAATCAACTGTCGGCCTATCTGTGCTCCGGGCTTCTTGAATGCCGTTTGCGCCTTGCCTCGCCCTTCTCATCGGCCTCGGCCTTTCAATGCTTGCCCGCGCAGCCCGTGAAATTCAGGCAGAGCCGATTCCAGGTTTTGCTCGACTGTGTCTTTCGCTTGCCTGCTCTAACGCGCGTGGTGACAGCCGCCGCATCGTCATGGCGAAAGATGTGCCGGTGCGGCTATGGCGGGTCAGACAAGGCATGAACGTCCTTTTTCGTTTCGTGACCTCCTGCCTTGCTTTTTCAAAATAATGGAAAAACTTTCCGTGCCGCTTGGCAAAAACACTCCCCTGCCTTAGATGGGAAGGCAAGGAACTGGTGCCACGGGGACCGGTCTTTCATCAGCTTCAGGAGGAACACGCATGGATGCCAGCATCACCGCCCGCCATGGGCTGGAGGTCGACACGGGATTTGCCGCATTCATCGAGGAGCAGGTCCTGCCCGGCACGGGCGTGGACAGCGCGGTGTTCTGGCAAGGCTATGCGGATCTGCTGGACGCCTTTGCCGACCGGAACAAGGCCCTCCTGGAGCGCCGGAGCGAGTTGCAGGCGCAGATCGACGCTTGGCATCGCGGTCGCGGCAACCAGCCTTGGGACAAGGCGGCCTATCGCGCCTTCCTGACCCAGATCGGCTATCTGGTGCCCGAACCAGCGCCCTTTACCGTCGAGAACGGCCAGATCGACCCCGAGATCGCCACCATGGCCGGCCCGCAGCTGGTCGTGCCGGTCAGCAATGCCCGCTTTGCCCTGAATGCGGCGAATGCGCGATGGGGGTCGCTATATGATGCGATGTACGGCTCGGACGTGATGGGGCCGGCGCCGGCCGGGGGATTTGACGAGGCGCGCCGTGATGCCGTCGTGGCCCGCGCCGCGGAGTTCCTGGACCGCACCTTCCCGCTGACGGGCGGCAGCCACGTCGCTGTCACCGACTATGCCGCCGATGCCGATGGGCTGATCGCCACGGTGGAGGGCCAGTCCCTGCGCCTGGCGGAACCGGCCGCCTATGTCGGCCTGCGGACCGAGGGCGATGACAGGGCATATGTCCTGCGCCACAACAGCCTGCATGTCGAACTGGTAATCAACCGCGGTCATCCGATCGGCGCGGCCTCGGCCTCGGGCCTGCGCGACGTGGTGATGGAGGCAGCGCTGTCCACGATCCAAGACTGCGAGGACAGCGTGGCGGCCGTCGATGCCGAGGACAAGATCGCCGTCTATGGCAACTGGCTGGGCCTGATGAAGGGCGACCTGACCGAAAGCTTTGACAAGGGCGGCAAGACCATGACCCGCCGGCTGGCCGGCGACCGTGACCTCACACGCCCAGACGGCAGCACCCTGACCCTGCCCGGCCGCGCGCTGCTGCTGGTCCGCAATGTCGGGCACCTGATGGCCACGGAGGTCGTCCGCAAGGACGGCCGGCCGACGCCCGAAGGGTTGATGGATGCGATGGTCACGGTGGCCTGCGCGCTGCATGACCTGGCCAAGACCGACGGCCCGCGCAACAGCCGCGCCGGCGCGATCTACGTGGTCAAGCCGAAGATGCATGGCCCCGACGAGGCCGCCTTTGCCGACGAGGTCTTCAGTCATGTCGAGCACGTGCTGGGCCTTGCACCGAACACGGTCAAGCTGGGCCTGATGGATGAGGAGCGCCGGACCAGCGCCAACCTGGCCGCCTGCATCCACGCGATCCGCAACCGGATCTTTTTCATCAACACGGGCTTCCTGGACCGCACAGGCGACGAGATCCATACCTCGATGCAGGCCGGCGCCTTTTTGGGCCGGGAGGCGATGAAATCCGCCGACTGGCTGAAGGCTTATGAGGACCGCAACGTGCTGATCGGTCTGGCCGCCGGCATGCGGGGGCGCGCGCAGATCGGCAAGGGCATGTGGGCCAAGCCCGATGCCCTGGCCGAGATGCTGGAGGTCAAGATCGGCCATCCCAAGTCCGGCGCCTCGACGGCCTGGGTGCCCTCGCCCACGGCGGCGACGCTGCATGCGCTGCACTACCACATGGTCGATGTCGCCGCCCGTCAGGACGAGCTGCAGGGCCAGCCCCTGCCCGATCTCGACCTGCTGCTCACCCCGGCGCTTGCCCGCGAGCCCATGCCGCAGGAGCAGGTCCTGCGCGAGCTGGACAACAGCGCCCAGGGGATCCTGGGCTATGTCGTGCGATGGGTGGATCAGGGCATCGGCTGTTCCAAGGTGCCCGACATCGACGACGTGCAGCTGATGGAGGACCGCGCCACCTGCCGGATCAGCGCGCAGTACCTGGCCAACTGGCTGGAGCACCGGGTGATCACCGTCGATCAGGTCGAGGATGCGCTGCGCCGCATGGCCGCCAAGGTCGATCGCCAGAATGCCGGCGATCCGGGATACCGGCCGATGGCGCCATCCTTCGACGGCCCCGCTTTCCAGGCCGCGCGTGACCTTGTCCTGACTGGCGCTTCCCAACCGTCCGGTTATACAGAGCCCGCGCTGCACCAGCGGCGCGCCGAGGCCAAGGCATTGCATCAGTGAACCAAAAGATGCGGCGGCGGTTGTGATGCTGCTGCCGCACAAGATGGTGCGGGCCGAGTTGGAAAGGAAAAGCACCGGAATGTCGGGTAAGAAAATCGCCGTAGCCGGGATCGGCTATGTTGGACTGTCGAACGCCGTTCTTCTGGCCGCCCGAAATCGCGTGCGGGCGCTGGACGTGGACGCGGGCCGGGTCGCCATGTTGAACGACCGGCGTTGCCCGATCATCGACGCCGACATGGAACGCCATCTGGCCGAACAGGCGCTGGACCTGACCGCCACGACAGACCCCGCGACAGCCTATGAGGATGCGGACTTCGTGATCGTGGCCACCCCCACGAACTATGACCCGGTCAGCAACTATTTCGACACCTCCAGCGTCGAGGCGGTGATCCGCGACGTGATCCGGCTGGCGCCGCAGGCGGTGATCGTAGTCAAGTCGACGGTGCCGGTGGGCTTCACCCGCGACGTGTCGCGCCGGCTTGGCACCCAGCAGGTCATCTTCAGCCCGGAATTCCTGCGCGAGGGTCGCGCGCTGCATGACAACCTGCACCCGTCTCGGATCGTGGTGGGCGAGGACAGCCCGCGCGGCCGTGCCTTTGCCGACCTGCTGGCCGAAGCCGCGCTGGACGCCGACGTCCACGTCCTGCTGACGGGCGCGACGGAAGCCGAAGCGATCAAGCTGTTTGCAAACACCTATCTTGCGCTGCGCGTGGCCTATTTCAACGAACTGGACAGCTATGCCCTGACCAACGGGCTGGACAGCCGCCAGATCATCGACGGCGTCGGTCTCGATCCGCGGATCGGGACGCATTACAACAACCCGTCGTTCGGCTACGGAGGCTACTGCCTGCCCAAGGACAGCAAGCAGCTGCTGGCCAACTACAGCAACGTGCCGCAGAACCTGATCGCCGCCGTGGTCGAGGCGAACCGCACCCGCAAGGACGTGATCTCCAATCATATCGTGTCCCAAGGCGCGCAGGTGGTGGGCATCCACCGGCTGGTGATGAAGGCGGGATCCGACAACTTCCGCCAGTCGGCGGTCCAGGGCATCATGAAGCGGCTGAAGGCCAAGGGCATCGAGGTGCTGGTCTATGAACCCGCGATGCGCGAGGCCCGCTTTTTCGGGTCGGAGGTTGTTCGCGACCTGGCCGACTTCAAGGCGCGCGCCCAGTTGATCGTCGCGAACCGCCTGACGCCGGAACTGGGCGACGTGGCCGACAAGGTCTATACCCGCGACCTCTTCGGCGAGGACTGAGGCCCTACAGGAGGGCCTTCAACTGTGCCTCGATCCGGCGGCGCCGCCAGCTTGACCGGATCTGCCGGGCGGTCAGGTTCTGCGGAAAGATGCAGACGCCGCCCTCGCGCACCTTCATGGTGAACTTGCGCGAGGCGGCTGCAATGCGACTGTCTGCGGCGGTCACCGCTGCCACGGTCACCTCGACCTCGCGGACGTCATCTGGTTCCAAGGCGTCGAAGCTGCTGTGCCGGGCTCGGTCCAGCAGGTTCTGCGCACTGCCGATATCGACGGAATCTCCGCTTTTCAGCGGCCCTTGCAGCGTCGCCTCGCGCGGACTGGCATGCTGGTCGCGGGCGATTTCGGTCCGGTCGGCGACTGACGACATCCGCTCGCCCGAGGCGGTCCAGACGGTCAGCATGATCTCGAGCACATAGATCGGCTCGAAACCCAGGTTGCTGACCAGCAGGCGGGCCGACAGGTCGCGCGCCCCGCCCAGGTGGATCAGGATTTCGGTCCGCCGCTGGCGGCGCAGCCCCGACACGATGATATGAAGATAGACCATCCAGACAACGGCCGTGATCGCGGCCATGCTGGCCTGAACCAATCCGCTGTTTTCCGAGATCCATTCCCACATCTGCCGGCATCCTTTTCCCCGAGGCCGCACCAACACCCGGGCGTTTCAGATGTTCCGCCGGACCGGCGACTGTCACAGCGCATGTCCCGCCGGATCCAGCACGACGTCCGCCGCGTTATCCGATTGCTCCGCCCAAGCGGGTTCTTCCCCACGCAACACGAGGACTGCCATGACCGATCAAGCCATCGCCACGATCGAAGCCCGCCTGGACGCGCAGCGTCGCCTGCTGGCGCGTCTTGTCGCCGCCCTGAACCCCGAGGCGCGCCAGCCGGTGATGGACTGGCTGGGGCAGCGGGAGACCATGCGCGACGGCCAGGAGGACCCTGGCGCCGTGCCCACCGACAACCTGGGCCAAGGCCTGGCCGCGGCCGAGGAATACCAGATGATCCTGCGCCTGGTGGGCGATCGCCTGCACGAGGACTCCCTGCGCTAGCCCCGGGCGTCCAGCTGATCCCGAAGACGCGCCGTGTCCAGCAGGTCGTCCAGATCGACCCGCGCCCGCAGACGCGCCAGCAGCAGGTAAAGCCCGCCGATCTTGCGATGCAGGAACAGGATCTCGGGCGGGGGCATTTCGGCGCGGGTGCGCATCTGCCCGACCTGCATCGCCATCTCGGCCACACGCTGTGGAATGTCAGTTGCCGCGACATCGAAGACACCGCCGGCCCGCAGCGGTGCAAAAGCCAGGTCCATCATCTGCATCAGCATGTCCTGGTGAACTTGTTCTGTACCCGACCGGAAATAGCCGATGTCGATGGCGGCCTGCCGCACATCCGCCTGGTCATTCGCCAAGGCGGCCGTCAGCAGGCGCAGGTAATCCGGCGCGACTGAGGACGAAAAGCTGCGCGTCGCACCGAAATCCAGCAGCACGATCCGCCCGCTTTCGGGTTGCCAGCGATAATTGGCAAAGTTGGGATCCGTCTGCATCAGGTTGAAGCGGAACAACTCGTCCAGAACCAGCCGCGCCAGGCTTGCCGCCGCCTTGTCGCGCACCGGCTGCGGCGCCTCGGCCAGCGTTTCGATGGGGCGGCTGTCGATATAGGTCATCGCCAAAACATCCGGCGTGGTGAATTCCGCATCCGGCTCCGGCAGCAGGAATTCCGGCTGCCCGGTCAGATGGAGGGCATAGCGGCGCATCTGCTCGGCCTCGCGCAGGTAGTCCGCCTCGGCATGCAGCTGGCTGCGCCCCTCCTTCATCAGCGCGGGCAGATCGATGCCGGGCGGCATCACGCCCGGGATCTTGAGCAGCAGGCCGAGGTTCGCGATGTCGCTGTCGATGCTGGCCCGCACGCCCGGATACTGGACCTTGATCGCCAAGTCGCGCCCATCTTTGGTCCGCGCACGATGGACCTGTCCGATGGAGGCCGCCGCGATCGGCTGCACTTGGAACCGCGAAAATCTGCGCAGCCAGTCACGGCCCCAGGAGGCGTCCAGCACGCGCTGCAGCTGCTTGGGCGGCATCGGGTCGGCATCCGCCCGCAGCCGGGCCAAGATCGCTATCAGTTCCGGAGGCAGGAAATCGCCCGCGTCCATCGACAGCAGCTGGCCCATCTTCAGCGCCGCCCCCCGCATCTGCGCCAATTCTCCCGCCAGTCGCGCCGCATTGGCCGGCGTCAGCAGCAGATCCTGGGCCCGCGGCCGCTGACCCCCCGCCATCTGGCGGGCGCCCTGCGCCAACGCACGGCCACCGATGCCGGTGGCCAGCCCGCCGATCCGAAGCATCCGGGACAGACGCCCCTGGGGCACGGCGCGGGGGCGGCGATCCTCCGGCTTCATCTCAGCACGCCAGCAGATGGGCGGCCATGGCGCGGCCGCTGGCCCATCCATCCTCGGCCGAGGGGCCGAGCGCCCAGTCTCCGCCCACGATCAGGCCTGTCATATCATCGACCAGAAAGGGCCGCCCAAGCGGCCGGTCCGCCTGCGCATAAAGCCAACGATGCGCCGCCTTGTGCTGCAGCTGCGCCGGATCGGCGCCCAGCAGCGCCAGCAGCTGCGGGGCGACCAGATCCGCCAGCTCGGCGAAGGGCAGATCGATATGGGCCATGCTCCAGTCGGGATCGGCCTGCACGACCCAGGTGGTCAGCGGCTGACCCTGACGCCCTGGCTTTGTCCCGTCCTGCGCAATCCAAGCCAGCGCGCCCTCGGACCGGCGGGTCGCAAAGGGACGCGGCGCGACGGGGTCCAGGCCCAACATCACCGTCACATTCGCCTGATACCGCACGGCGGCAAGATCGGGGGCAAAGCGATGATCCTGCCCCAGCAGATCGCGCGCCTGCGGGGCCGGGATCGCCAGAACAACCAGATCGGCTGCCTCTGTCCGGTCATCGACCCGCAGCTGCCAGCCGGCACCGGCGCGCCTGAGGCCCGTCACCATTGCCCCCTGCACCACGTCAAGGCCCTGCCCCAAGGCACGACCAACCTGCGCCATGCCGGGCAGGCCGACCCGACCGCCCTCGGGTCCTTCAGGCCAGTCTGCGACATGCCCGCCAGTCGCCAGCCCCTGCAGCAGCGCCGCAAAGGCCGGGTCCCTCGGGCACAGATATTGCGCGCCATGGTCAAAGCGCAGTCCCGTCTCGGTCCGCCGCGTTGCCAGCCGCCCGCCGATGCCGCGCCCCTTGTCATAGAGGCGGACCTGCCAGCCCGCCTCGACCAGCGCCCGTGCGCAGGTCAGCCCGGTGATCCCCGCGCCGACGATGGCGACCTGCCTTTGCCTGTCCATGCATGCCCTTCCTTTTGACGGCATCAGGTCAGCTTGCGGCCGGGCGCGCAAGGCGGCGTTTTGTCCCCTTCAATCCAGGTGCAGCCGGCCGACGAAATCGAGGAAGGCGGCCAGCGCGGCAGTGACCAGCTTGCGGCTGGAATAGACCACATGGACCGGCACCCGGGGCAGCGCATAGTCGGCCATCACCGGGACCAGCCGCCCCTGGGCCAAGTCCTCGGCCACCTGGAATTCCGGCGTCAGCGCGATGCCCTTGCCCCCTACGGCCAGACCCCGCAACAGCTCCCCGTTGTTGCTGGAAAAGGCGGGCGTGATCTTCTGGTAGACGACCTCGTCCCCCTGGCGCAGCGGCCAGGTGCCGGGGCCGCGCAGGTTGGTATAGTGCAGGCACAGGTGGTTGCGCAGCTCCGAAGGTCGTGCCGGGCTGCCATGCTGCGCGACATAGCCGGGCGATGCGACCAGCATGATGCGCGCATCATGCAGGCGCCGGGCCAGCAGGGCGCTGTCCTCCAGCGATCCGACACGGATGACGGCGTCAAAGCCGTCGCGGGTCAGGTCGGCGCGGCTGTCATCCAGAACGACGTCCAGCTGGATGTCGGGGTATTCCTCCATGAAGCGCATCAGGTGCGGCTGAAAGACCCTCAGCGCATATTGCACCGGCGCGCCCAGCTTCAGCGGCCCCGACGGCCGCTTGGAGGCGGCCCTTACCCCCTCGGTCGCGGCGTCCAGACGCGCCAGGATGTCGCTGATCTCGGCATAAAAGCTTTGGCCGGCGGCGGTCGGGGTCACGGCGCGGGTCGTCCGCGTCAAAAGCCGCGTGCCCAGATCGGCCTCAAGATCGGCGATCATCTTGCTGCACATGCTTTTCGAGACGCCGATCCGGCGGGCCGCAGCGGCAAAGCTGCCCTCTTCCATGATCGCGGCAAAGCTGCGCAGCGCCTTGATGTCCATCATAAATTCCGTCATGCGGCCGTGGGCAGGGCCCGAACAAGGCAAGGCCGCCAGCCCCGAAGGGTGGCGGCCCGGCGGCCCCGAAGGGTCGGTACCCCTGACGCGATCAGTAGAAGCCGCGGCTGGAATTATCAATGCTGGCGGTCTGTTCGGTGGTGTTGATCCGGGTGATCGTCACCAGGTCATCAGCCGACAGTCCCGCCTGCACCAGTTCGCGGGTGGTCATGACACTGCCCGCGGGAACCTGGACCGTTTCGGCAGCCTTCGCCGGAGCGGTGAATTCGGGGCGCTCGTTCGAACCGGTGGCGGCGCTGGCGGCACCGGTGGCGAGGGTCAGGGCGGTCATTGCAAGCACAAGAGCTTTCATCGTCATATCTCCTTGGTCATCGACATGTGTCGTTTCGATGACTGTCAGATAAGTGGATGTAGCGGCGCCGATTAGACGCGAAATTCCGCGCTCTGTGTTCGATCAGGAGGGACAATCGCGCGCCATCGTTCCGACAGGGTTAACTCCCGACGCAGGTGCGCGCGATGTGCGACAGGATGGCGTCGGGCTGTCCGTCAACAGCCGCGAACTGGCGGGGACGACCGTCCCACGCGGCCAGGGGCCCGTGGCGCGTGACCGGATTCATCAGGGTCAGCCCCAGGGCGATCCCCTGGCTGAGGACCCGGACCTCGCCTTGGGCCAGGTCGAACAGGCCGGGATCCGTCAGGTAGACGGCGGCGGTGCAATCATGGACCAGCATCCCGTCATAGCCCGATTGCGCGTAAAACCCGACATAGTCCTGCGACAGGTCGGCGATCAGCTGCATGCCCGGTCCTCCTTCAGCTGCAAGCCGTGCCAGCATGCCACGGGTCATGAAGGTGCGGGTGGTCAGGTCCAGCGGGATGGCCGTCACCCGCCAGGGCGCACCGAAGACGATGTCCGCCGCCAGGGGATCGCCCCAGATATTGGCCTCGGCCGCCGGGGTGACGTTGCCGGGGACGCGGAAGGCACCGCCCATGATCACGACATCGGCGACCAGACCGGCGATGTCGGGCGCCAGCTGCAGGGCACGGGCCAGGTTGGTCATGCGCCCTACGGCCAGGATGCGCACCTGCCCCGGGTTCGCGCGGACCTGGTCGATCAGGAATTGCGCGGCACTTTCGGGCTGGTCTACTGCCTCATCGGAAACGGGATAGCCGCCCAACCCGTTCTCGCCATGGATATGGACGGGATACGCCTCGGGCGGCATGTCCAAGGTCAGCGGCCCGGCGGCGCCGGGATGGACGGGTGCGTCATGGCCCCAGGCCTTCAGCAGAAAGCGCGCATTGCGCGTCGTGATGCCCACCGATGCGTTGCCAAAGACCGTCGTCACCCCCAGCAGGTCGATGTCCGGATGCCGGATGAGGTAATAAAGCGCCAGCGCATCATCCACGCCGGGGTCGCTGTCCAGGATCACCTTGTGCATGATCAGTTCCTGCCCTGCGCCTGCGTCACAGGCTCATCGTTGCCCTGACGGCCCGGCGCCAGGCCTCATAGCGGGCGTCGCGGTCGCTGTCCTCCATCTGCGGGGCAAAGCTGCGGTCAAGCGCCCATTCCTTGGCAAAGCCTTCGGCATCGGGATAAAGCCCCGCCTTTTGCCCGGCCAGCCAGGCCGCGCCTAGGGCGGTCGTCTCCGTCACCTTGGGCCGGTCCACGGGCGCGCCGAGGATGTCGGCCAGGAACTGCATGGCCCAGTCCGACGCGCTCATCCCGCCATCGACGCGCAGCGCCGTCTCTCCGCGCGGCTGCCAGTCGACCTTCATCGCCTCCAGCAGGTCGCGCGTCTGAAAGCCCACGCTCTCCAGCGCGGCGCGCGCCAGTTCCGCGGGGCCCGAATTGCGGGTCAGCCCATAGATCGCGCCGCGGCTGTCGGGCGACCAGTAGGGCGCGCCAAGACCGGTGAAGGCCGGGACCAGGATCACCCGCTGGCCCGGATCGGCGCGTTCGGCCAAAGGCTGCGTCTCCTTGGCGTCGCGGATGATCTTCAGCCCGTCGCGCAGCCATTGCACGACCGCGCCGGCGATGAAGATCGACCCTTCCAGGGCATAGGTCGGCTTGCCGTCCAGCTGGTAGGCGATGGTGGTCAGCAGCCGCTGCGACGAGGCCACTGGCTTGTCGCCGGTGTTCAGCAGCGCAAAGCAACCCGTGCCATAGGTGGATTTCAGCATCCCCGGCTTGAAGCAGGCCTGGCCCACGGTGGCGGCCTGCTGGTCGCCCGCCACGCCCGTGATGGGCACCGGCCGGCCGAACAGGTCGGGGCGTGTGGTGCCGAAATCGGCCGAGCAGTCGCGCACCTCGGGCAGCATCGACATGGGAATGTCGAAAAGGCCGCAGATCGTGGCGGACCATCGGCCCTTGTGAATGTCATACAGCATCGTGCGGGCGGCGTTCGTGGCATCGGTCACATGAACCGCGCCGCCAGTCAGGTTCCAGATCAGCCAACTGTCCACGGTGCCAAAAGCCAGTTCGCCCTGTTCCGCCCGCGCCCGCGCGCCGTCGACGTTATCTAGGATCCATTTCAGCTTGGTGGCTGAGAAATAGGGATCGACTAGTAGCCCGGTGCGGGTCGTGATCATGTCGGCATGGCCCGCCGCCTCCAGCTCGCGGCAGAATTCGGCCGTGCGGCGGTCCTGCCAGACGATGGCGTTGTGGACGGGCTTGCCGGTTTTGCGATCCCAGACCACCACAGTCTCGCGCTGGTTGGTGATGCCGATGGCGGTCAGCTGCGGGTTGCCGCATTTCTCGATCGCGGCGCGGCAGGTGGCGGCGACGCTGGCCCAGAGATCGGCCGGATCATGTTCCACCCAGCCCGAGCGCGGGAAATGCTGCGGGAACTCCTCCTGCGCGCTGGCGCAGGGGGTCATCCTGTCGTCAAAGATGATGGCGCGGGACGACGTCGTGCCCTGGTCGATGGCAAGGATATGGGTCATGGGCGGTCCTTTCGTCACGAACAGGGGGCGCGGTTTCCCGCGCCCCCGAATGGTCAGCGCCGCGGGATCATTCCTGCCAGCGCTTGATCAGGTCCTCATAGGCGATGGTGACCGGCGCGGGCTTTTCGTTCTCCAGCTTGGGCTTGGGCGCGCCTTCGCGCTCCAGCCAGACCTGCGGGTCCTCCGGGTCGTTCAGGACCGGCCCCAGGTCGCCTTGGACGCCCGAACGCTCCAGACGCTCCAGCACGGATTCCTGCTGTTCGCAAAGCGCGTCCAGCGCCTCCTGCGCGGTCTTGGCACCCGAGGAGGCGTCCCCGATGTTCTGCCACCACAGCTGCGCCAGGCGCGGATAGTCCGGGACGTTCAGGCCGGTGTCCGACCAGCGGGTCCGGTCGGGCGAGCGATAGAACTCGATCAGGCCGCCCAGCTTCGGCGCGCGTTCGGTGAAGCTTTCGTGCCGGATCGAACTGTCGCGCACAAAGGTCAAGCCGACATGGCTTTTCTTCGTGTCCACGGTCTTGGAGACGATGAACTGCGCATAGAGCCAGGCGGCCTGCGCGCGGTCGACCGGGGTGGACTTCATCAGCGTGGCGGCCCCCACGTCCTGATAGCCGACCTTCATGCCCTCTTCCCAATAGGCGCCATAGGGCGAGGGGGCCATGCGCCATTTCGGCGTGCCGTCCTCGTTCATGACCGGCAGGCCTTCCTTGACCATGTCGGCGGTGAAGGCGGTGTACCAGAACATCTGCTGGGCGATGTTGCCCTGCGCGGGCACCGGACCGGCCTCGCTGAAGGTCATGCCGGCAGCCGCGGGGGGCGTGTAGTTCTTCAGCCAGTCGATGTATTTCTCGATCGCATAGACGGCGGCCGGGCTGTTGGTGGCGCCGCCGCGGGCCACGCAGGATCCGACCGGCTGATAGTTCTCGTTGACGCGGATGCCCCATTCGTCGACCGGAAAGCCGTTGGGCTCTCCCTTGTCGCCCATGCCCGCCATCGACATCCAGGCATCGGTGAAGCGCCAGCCGAGCGAAGGGTCCTTCTTGCCATAGTCCATGTTGCCATAGACCTGCTGTCCGTCGATCTCGCGCCCGGTGAAGAACTTGGCGATGTCCTCATAGGCCGACCAGTTGACCGGGACGCCCAGGTCATAGCCGTATTCGGCACGGAACTCGGCCATGATCTCGGGATCGGTGAACCAGTCGTGGCGGAACCAGTAGAGGTTGGCGAACTGCTGGACCGGCAGCTGGTAGAGCTTGTCGTCGGGACCCGTGGCCGAGGCCAGGCCGATGAAGTCGTCCAGGTCCAGGTTCGGGTTGGTGACCTCGGCGCCCTCTCCGGCCATCCAGTCGGTGATGTTGCGCACCTGCTGATAGCGCCAGTGGGTGCCGATCAGGTCGGCGTCGTTGATGTACATGTCATAGACGTTCTCGCCGGTCTGCATCTGGGTCTGCAGCTTCTCGACGACGTCGCCCTCGCCGATCAGGTCATGGGTGACCTCGATGCCGGTGATGGCGGTGAAGGCCGGCGCCAGGACGCGGCTTTCGTATTCATGCGTGGTGATGGTCTCCGACACGACGTTGATCGACATGCCCTTGAAGGGCTCGGCCGCGTCGATGAACCACTGCATCTCGGCTTCCTGCTCGTCGCGGGTCAGCACGGACTGGTCGCCGATCTCCTTGTCGAGGAAGGCGCGCGCGGCCTCGATGTCGGCGAAGGCCGGGCCGCTGAGCGCCAGCAGCACCGCCGTTGTGGACAGAAGTTTCAGGTTCATGTTTCCCTCCCTGGGAGCTCAGTCATTCGAGGTTCTTCAGCAGGCCTGCGGGACCCCTCACCCCCGCAGGCCGTGCCCGATCACACCCACCGGAAGACGGCGGCAGCATAGATCAGGCAGATCAGCAGCGCCCAGGGCTGCATTGCCGCCCCCATCATCCCCAGCCAGGCCAGGTTGATGAAGGCAGAGCCCAGAAGCGTGATGAACAGGCGGTCGCCCCGCGTCGTCTCGATCCCCAGCACGCCGTGGCGCGGGGTCTCGGGAAAGCGGATCGCCAGGATCGTAAAGACGATCAGCAGGCCGGCGATGGTGACAAAGAACAGTGCGGTGGGGGTGGTCCAGGCCATCCAACTCATGATGTCGCTCCCTCAGACGCGGCCCAGGGCAAAGCCCTTGGCGATGTAGTTGCGCACGAAATAGATGACCAGGGCACCCGGCACGATGGTCAGGACCCCCGCTGCCGCCAAGACGCCCCAATCGACCCCCGACGCGCCCTGCGTCCGCGTCATGGTGGCCGCGATCGGTTTGGCATCGACCGAGGTCAGGGTGCGCGACAGCAGCAGCTCGACCCAAGAGAACATGAAGCAGAAGAAGGCGGCAACACCTATTCCCGACGAGATCAGCGGCATGAAGATCTTTGTGAAGAACCGGCCAAAGCTGTAGCCGTCGATATAGGCGGTCTCGTCGATCTCCTTGGGCACGCCGCGCATGAAGCCCTCCAGGATCCAGACGGCCAGCGGCACGTTGAACAGGCAATGCGCCAGCGCCACCGCGATATGCGTGTCGAAAAGGCCAACGGACGAATAGAGTTGGAAGAACGGCAGCGCAAAGACGGCGGGCGGTGCCATGCGGTTGGTCAGCAGCCAGAAGAACAGGTGCTTGTCGCCCATGAAGTGATAGCGGCTGAAAGCATAGGCCGCCGGCAGGGCCACGGCCACGGAAATCACCGTGTTCATGACCACATAGATCAGACTGTTCACGTAACCCATGTACCAGCTGGGATCGGTCAGAATGGTGACGTAGTTCCTGAAGGTCAGGTTTTGCGGCCACAGGCTGAAGGTGCCGGTGATCTCGGCATTGGTCTTCAGGCTCATGTTGATCAGCCAGTAGATCGGCAGCATCAGGAACAGCAGATAAAGGCCCATCACGATCGCGCTGCCCTTGACGCGCGGCATGGCGCGGCTGCGGTGGGCGGTGGTGGCGGAATTAGTGGCGGTTGCGGTCATGTCAGCCTCCCCGTTTGTCCAGATTGGTCATCACGGTGTAGAACACCCAGGATATCAGCAGGATGACCAGGAAATACATCAGCGAGAACGCGGCGGCGGGGCCGAGGTCGAACTGTCCAAGCGCCATCTTCACCAAGTCGATCGACAGGAAGGTCGTCGCATTGCCGGGACCGCCGCCGGTGACCACGAAGGGCTCGGTATAGATCATGAAGCTGTCCATGAAGCGCAGCAGCACGGCGATCATCAGCACGCCCGCCATCTTGGGCAGCTCGATATAGCGGAAGACCTTCCAGCGGCTGGCCTGGTCGATCTTGGCCGCCTGGTAATAGGCGTCGGGGATCGACTGCAGCCCCGCATAGGCCAGCAGCGCGACCAGCGACGTCCAGTGCCAGACATCCATCACGATCACCGTGACCCAGGCATGGATGGGGTTCTGGGTATAGTTGTAGTCGATGCCCAGGGCGTCCAGCGTATAGCCCAAGAGTCCGATGTCGACGCGTCCGAAGATCTGCCAGATCGTGCCGACGACGTTCCACGGGATCAGCAGCGGCAGCGACATCAGAACCAGCACCAGGCTGGCCCATGCCCCGCGCTTGGGCATGTTCAGCGCCACGAAGATGCCAAGCGGGATCTCGATCGCGATGATGATGGCCGAGAAGACAAGCTGGCGAACCAGCGCGTTCCACATCCGGGGCGAGGCCAGAAGATCCTCGAACCATCCCAGTCCGTTCCAGAAGAAGACGTTGTTCCCGAACGTGTCCTGAAAGGCATAGTTGACCACCGTCATCAGCGGGATCACCGCCGAGAACGCGACCAGCACCAGCACCGGCAGGACCAGGAACCAGGCCTTGTGGTTGACCGTCTTATCCATGTTTTTCCCCTCCCTCGGGCGCCCTCAGGCGGCCTTGACGCGCCAGTCGTCGGCGTAGACGTTGACGCGGGCCGGATCAAAGACCGCGCGGGTCATGTCGGATCCGATCGCCTGGTCCTCGGGCGCGATGATGTTCAGATCGTGGCCCATCAGGTCCGCGCGGATGATGCGGTGGCGGCCCACGTCCTCGATCCGGCGGATGGTCACGGGCAGCCCCTCGTCGCGGGACAGTCTCACATGTTCGGGGCGCACGCCGATCTGGACATTGCCCGACAGGCCGGAATAGCTGCCCGACAGCGCGGTCGTCCCGCCCGGGACCAGCGCCTGCCGCCCGTCGATCTTGGCCGGCAGCAGGTTCATGCCCGGCGAGCCGATGAAATAGCCGACAAAGGTATGCTCGGGCCGGTCGAACAGTTCTTCCGGCGTGCCGATCTGGACCACGCGGCCGTCATACATGACCACCACCTTGTCTGCGAAAGTCAGCGCCTCGGTCTGGTCATGGGTCACGTAGATCATCGTGTGGCCGAAGTCATGGTGCAGCTTCTTCAGCTGAGTGCGCAATTCCCACTTCATGTGCGGGTCGATGACGGTCAGCGGCTCGTCGAACAGCAGCGCGTTGACGTCCTTGCGGACCATCCCGCGCCCCAGACTGATCTTCTGCTTGGCATCGGCGGTCAGGCCGCGGGCCTTGCGGTCCAGCATGTGCTCCATGCCGATCATGGCCGCGATTTCGGCAACGCGCTCGGTGACATAGGCTTCGGGACGGCCCCGGTTGCGCAGCGGGAAGGCCAGGTTGTCGCGCACCGTCATCGTGTCATAGACGACCGGGAACTGGAACACCTGCGCGATGTTGCGTTCGGCCGTGGGCGCCCGGGTCACGTCCACCCCGTCGAACAGGATGCGCCCCTGCGACGGGATCAGCAGCCCCGAGATGATATTCAGCAGGGTCGATTTCCCGCAGCCCGACGAGCCCAGCAGCGCATAGGCGGCGCCGTCCTCCCAATCGTGGTTCAGTTCCTTCAGCGCGTAATCCTGCGGCCCCTTGGGGTCGGGCAGATAGGAATGCGCAAGGTTGTCCAGCGTGATCTTGGCCATCGTCCCCTCCTCCTCAGGCGGCAGCGGCATAGGCGGCGGGGGTGACCAGACGGCCATCCTCGTCGAAGATGTAGATGTGGCGCGGCTCCAGCCAGACCGGCAGCGACCGGCCCAGAGGCAGGTCGTGGACACCGTGGATCAGGCCCACCCATCGCTGGCCGTGATGGTCCAGGTGGATGAAGGTCTCGGACCCGGTCAGCTCGGTCACGACCAGCCTGGGCTCAAAGCGGATTGCGTCGGGCGCGTTCTGCCGGATCTCTAGGTGGTTGGGCCGGAAACCCGCCAGATAGCTGCCGTCCGCCAGGCCTGCCAACGTGGCCGCCGGCACCCCCTGCCCGTCCCCGAAGGTCAGCTGCCCGCCCACTTTCGTCACCGGCAGGAAGTTCATCGGCGGGTCAGAAAACACCCGTGCCGTGGTAGCATCGACGGGCTGGCGATAGACATGCGGCGTCGGCCCGAACTGCGTCACCCGCCCCTCCCACAGCGTCGCGGTATTGCCGCCCAGCAGCAGCGCCTCCTCGGGTTCGGTGGTGGCATAGACAAAGATCGCGCCCGAAGCCTCGAAGATGCGCGGGATCTCGACGCGCAGCTCCTCGCGCAGCTTGTAATCCAGGTTGGCCAGCGGCTCGTCCAGCAGGACCAGCCCGGCATTCTTGACCAGCGCGCGGGCCAGGGCGCAGCGCTGCTGCTGGCCGCCCGACAGTTCCAGCGGCTTGCGTTCCAGCATGGGCGTCAGGCGCATCATCTCGGCTGTCTCGCGCACGCGGCGGTCGATCTCGGCCCGGTCCACGCCCATCAGCCGCAGGGGCGAGGCGATGTTGTCGAATACCGTCATGGCCGGATAGTTCACGAACTGCTGATACACCATCGCGACCCTGCGGTCCTGCACCCGCATGCCGGTCACGTCCTGACCTTCCCAGATCACCTTGCCGGCGGCGGGCCGGTCCAGCCCCGCCATCAGCCGCATCAGCGAGGTCTTGCCCGACAGGGTCGGACCCAGCAGCACGTTCATCGTGCCCCGTTCCAGCGTCAGATCGGTGGGGTGGATATGCACCTGCCCCTCGACGATCTTGCTGACGCCCTTCAGTTCCAAAGTCATGTCATCTTCCCTCCCCTCGACCGCCGCCCTATTCGGCGGCGGCGGTCGCTCGGCCTCTCCGGGCCCGCATCCATTCATCCAGTGCCGCGACCTGCCCCTGATCCAGGCGCAGCCCCAGCTTGCTGCGGCGCCAGACCACGTCCTCGGCGCGCCGCGCGTATTCATGCTCCATCAGCCAGACGACCTCGGCCTCGGTCAAGGTCGCGCCGAAATCGATCCCCAGATCGGCGGGCGTCTTGGACCCCGCCAGGATCCTGGCTGCCTCGGTTCCATAGGCGCGCACCATCCGCCGCGCCCATTTGGCCGTCAGATAGGGATGTGCCGCCTGCAGGTCGGCGACAAGGGTATAGACCCCGTCCACCGGAAAATCACCGCCCGGCAGGGACTTGCCCTTTGTCCAGGGGCCCGCCAGCCCCGGGAAATGGGCGCCGATCTTCTCCAGCGCGGATTCCGCCAGCCGGCGATAGGTCGTGATCTTGCCGCCAAAGACGTTCAGCACCGGCGCGCCGCCCGTCTCATCGACCTTCAGCGTATAGTCGCGGGTTGCAGCCGTGGCGCTCTGCGCGCCGTCGTCGTAAAGGGGGCGCACGCCGGAATAGGTCCAGACCACATCCTCGGGCGTCAGCGTCTGGCGGAAATACTGGCTGGCAAAGCGCAGCAGATAGTCACGCTCTTCCGGGGTGCATTCGGGCGCGCGCGACGGATCGTCGTGATCGGCATCCGTGGTCCCGATCAGGGTAAAGTCACCCTCATAGGGGATCGCAAAGATGATCCGCCCGTCGGTACCCTGGAAGAAATAGCACTTGTCATGGTCGTAAAGCCGGCGGGTCACGATATGCGAGCCGCGTACCAGCCGCACGCCCTCGGTCGAGTTGAGGCGGATCTTGCTCTGGATGATGTCGCCGACCCAGGGGCCACCTGCGTTCACCAGCATCCGCGCGCGATGGGTCCGTGTCTCGCCGCTCTCGACATCCTGCGTCGTGATGATCCACAGCCCGCCCTCGCGCTCGGCCGAGATCACCTTGGTTCGGGTCATGATCCGGGCGCCCCGCGCCTCGGCATCGCGCGCGTTCAGCACCACAAGGCGCGAATCCTCGACCCAGCAATCGGAATATTCATAGGCGTGGTGAAAGCGTTCCTGCAGGGGCGCGCCCTCGGGGGTGCCGTCAAGCGACAGGGTCCGCGTCCCGGGCAGGATCTTGCGGCCTCCCAGGTTGTCGTAAAGGAACAGGCCAAGCCGGATCAGCCAGGCCGGGCGGCGCCCCTTCATCCAAGGCATGACCACGCCCAGCAGCTTGGAGGTGGGCGTGTCGGATTCAAACCGCATCTCGGGGTGATAGGGCAGCACGAAGCGCATCGGCCAGCTGATATGGGGCATCGCGCGCAGCAGGACCTCACGCTCGATCAGCGCCTCGCGGACCAGCCGGAACTCGAAATATTCCAGGTAGCGCAGGCCGCCGTGAAACAGCTTGGTCGATTGCGACGACGTCGCCTGTGCCAGGTCGCCCATCTCGGCCAGGGTCACCGAAAGCCCGCGTCCCGCCGCATCCCGGGCAATGCCGCAGCCGTTGATGCCGCCGCCGATCACGAACAGGTCGGCCATGGGTTCGGGGCTGTCGGCGGTCGCGGGCATGGATCGGGACTCCTTCATCTCGTCTCCATTTCTGCCTCAGCCCGAACGAAAAAGAAAGAACTTTGTTTTCGTTTCTTTTCATTTTGGCAGGATCATGAAATTTCAGTCTGTTAGTCTACTTTGGGTCAGGGTAGATGACCGTATCAGCGCCAGGATCAAAGCGATTCATGGTGATTCTCACTAAGCGTAGCGGCGCTCCGACCATGAAACGCGCGAAAGCGAACATCTTGCTTGTTCGTCCTTGGCGTGTCACATCTGGAGAAAGCCAAAGGTGCCTTTGATGTCGCAGACCTTCCGCCAGCCCGAGATCCTCGAGATCGCCCGTCGCGACGGCAAGGTGACGGTCGAGGGTCTGGCCACGCATTTCGGCGTCACTCTGCAGACCATCCGCCGCGACCTTTCGGAACTGGCGGACATGGGTCGGCTGGAGCGTGTCCACGGCGGCGCCATCCTGCCCTCCGGCGTCGCCAATATCGGCTACGAAGAGCGCCGCGCCCTGCATCACGCGGCCAAGACCGACATCGCCCGTGCCTGCGCGGCCGAGGTCCCCGAGAACATCTCGCTGTTTCTCAACATCGGCACCAGCACCGAGGCGGTGGCGCGCGAACTGCTGGGCCACCGCAACCTCCTCGTCGTCACCAACAACATGAACGTGGCCAATATCCTGGCCGCCAATCCGCATTGCGACGTGATCGTGACGGGGGGCAGCCTGCGCCGGGCCGATGGAGGCCTTGTGGGCACGCTTGCGGCCGAGACCATCCGGCAGTTCAAGTTCGACCTGGCGGTCATCGGCTGCTCGGCGCTGGACCGGGACGGGGACCTGCTGGACTTCGACATCCAGGAGGTCGGCGTCAGCCAGACGATCCTGCGCCAGTCACGCCGCACCTTCCTTGTGGCCGACCACTCCAAGCTGTCGCGCAGCGCGCCCGCACGCATCGCCTCTCTGGCCGAACTGGATTGCATGTTCACCGACCGCCCGCTGCCCGGCGACCTGTCGCGGGCCTGCGACGCCTGGCAAACGCGGATCGAGGTCGCGCAGCCCTAGAGGGTGGCCAGCCGCGCGGCCGTGTCGGGCAGGCGCGACAGGCTGGCGTCGATGCGGTCGCGCCAGCGCGGGCCACGGTCGCGTGCATCCTCCAGTGCTTCGGCCAGATCCTCGGGGCGATCCTGGGCCAGGATCTCGATCAGGACGGCGGCTTGGGCCCGGTCCTTGGCGGATTTCATCCGGTCGTCGGCGCGGCGGCGGTCGGCCACGATCAGCTTGTGGATGGCAAAACGCTCGGGCCTTGGCACCTGCACCAGCACGCCGCTGCGATAGGGGATCGCCGCCGGGACCGGTTCAGCGATCAGGTAGTTCAGATGGTGCAGGGCCTGGGCCTGAACCCCGAGCGCCGGCAGGTCGCGCAGCCCCTCCTCGCCAAAGGCGGGCGTCAGGAACTCGACCAGCGCATTTCCCGTGGTCTGCCGCCAGCGCCAGGCGCGGCCGGGTTCCAGGCTGGGCGCCGGGGCAAAGTCGAAATCCGCCAGCACCTGCTGGACCGGCGGGGCGGCCGCATCCTCCAGCGCCAGCGACAGGCGCTCAAAGCTGGCGATGTCCAGATCGTCGGTCTGCGCGGTCTGCTCCAGCGACAGGCGCAGGTTCAGCTCGCCCTCGTAAAGCCGAAAGGCATGCGTGCCGACGACCGTGCCGCCAAGGCGAAAGACGCCCGCCGCCGCCAGCGCCGCCATCAGGCTGCCGCTGGTCGGGTCCAGCCCCAGGAAACCTTCGGCGCGCAAGAGCCGCACCAGGCGCGCGCGATCGCGGCGACGCTGTTCCGCAGGCGCCAGATCCTCGCGTAGCGCCGCCATGTGGGCGGCCATGTCCGGGCTGTCCTCGCCCAGATAACGCTTGCGCACCTCGGTTCCGACGCGAAAGCTGTCATACCAGTAGCCGCGCCCGTTCCGCGTCACCAGCGTGGGCGTGCCGCGCAGGTCGCGCAGCCCTTCGTCCCGCAGCGATCGCAGCAGGTCGTGATAGGCCGCATGGGCAAGCGAGGAATGGCGCAGGGGCATCATTGTTCAACAATCGTTAGAACTGTTGAATACAGGCATGTTCAACAGCTGGCAAGTTTGTTGAACATCCCTGCCTCATGTCCCGGCAGATGTCGGCTATTCCCCGGAACCCAAATTGCGACTATGGCTGCCGAAAATGGCAAAGGGGCGCAAGATGCGGGTCGACCTGATCATCTTTGACTGCGACGGCGTGATTGCCGACAGCGAAGTCCTGTCTGCCGAGGTCCTGATCGACCAGCTGGCGCAGCTGGGTGTCGCCATCACCATGGAGGATGTGCGGCGCGATTTCCTGGGCCGCAGCTTTCCCACCGTCGCCGCCACGATCCGCACGCGCTTTGCCCGCATCCTGCCGCCGGATTTCGAGGCGACCTATCGCAGCCGCCTGCTGGACCGCTTTGCCTCCGACCTGACCGCCACGCCCGGCATTCTTCCGGTGCTGGAGGGGCTGGCGGGGCGGCCCATCTGTGTCGCGACCTCGTCCAGTCCGCCCCGGGTGGCGCGCACCCTGCAGGTGCTGGGGCTGGCCGAACGCTTTGGCCCCCATGTCTTCACCGCCAGCCAGGTGGCGCATGGCAAGCCCGCGCCCGACCTGTTCCTCTTCGCGGCGGCGCAGATGGGCTGCGCCCCGGCGCATGCCCTGGTCATCGAGGACAGCATGCCCGGCCTTCAGGCCGCGCGCGCGGCCGGAATGCGGGTGCTGCATTATGCGGGGGGCGCGCATCTGGCGGGCCAGCCGGCACCGGACGACGCCAAAAGCTTTGCGGACTGGGCAAATTTTCCGGGCCTGCTGTCCCGGCTGGACAAGGGCGCCCCGGCATGAGCCAGAACCGCTTCACGCCCGAAACCACCCGCCTGGACGACGCGGCCCGGGCCGGCTGGCTTTATTACGTCGCGGGAAACACCCAGGACGAGATCGCGCGCAAGATGGGCGTCAGCCGCCAGACCGCGCAGCGCCTGGTGGCGATGGCCCTGTCCGAGCGGCTGGTGAAGGTGCGGCTGGACCACCCGATCGGGCGCTGCATGGACCTGGCCGCCGCCCTGCGCGACCGCTTTGACCTGATCACCTGCGAGGTCGCGCCCTCGGACCCCGAGGCACCGGACCTGCTGACCGGCATCGCCATCGCCGCCGCCGCCGAACTGGAGCGCGTGCTGAAGTCGCCCGACCGCCGCATCGTCAGCCTGGGGACGGGCCGCAACCTGCGCGCCACGGTGGAACAGCTGCCCCGCATGGCTTGCCCACAGCATGTCGTCGTCTCGCGGCTTGGCAACATGATGGAGGACGGATCGGCCACGCCTTACAACGCGACCATCCGCCTGGCCGAACGGATCGGGGCGCCGCATTTTCCCTATCCGTTGCCAGTTTTGGCGCGGGATGCGCAGGAACTGGCGGCCATGCAGCAGCAGCAGGCCGCGCAGAACACCATCCGCCTGTGCGCCCAGGCCGACCTGTCGCTGGTGGGGATCGGCCAGATGGACATGACCGCGCCGCTGCATGTGGACGGCTTTCTGGGCCGCACCGAGATGGAGGAACTGGCCCGTGCCGGCGCGGTCGGAGAGATCACCAGCTGGGTCTATGACGCGCGGGGCCAAATCATCGACTGCGCCTTCAACCGGCGCGTGGCCTCGGCCCCCCTGCCCCCTGCAGGCGAGCGTCCGGTGATGGCGGTCGCCTCGGGACAGGCCAAGCTGCCGGCGATCCGCGCGGCACTGACCGGACGGCTGATCAATGGCCTGATCACCTCCGAGGCCACCGCCGAGCGCCTGCTGGCCTGATCCCTTTCCCCATCGAAACACCAATTTTCGGGACGCCGAAGCTGCCCGTTGACAGAATCGTGTCCGGGGTTGAGTATATGCCCATCGGAAGGGCAAATGCCCAACCGCCAAGGGAGGACTTCATGAGCACCACTTTGCGCGCCCTTCTGGGCGCTACGGCCCTGTGCGCCGCAGGCGGCATCGCCGCCGCACAGGACAACGTGACGCTGACCATCGCGACCGTGAACAACGGCGACATGATCCGGATGCAGGCGCTGGCGTCCGACTTTACCGAAAAACACCCCGACATCGCGCTGGAATGGGTCACCCTGGAGGAAAACGTCCTGCGCCAGCGCGTCACCACCGACATCGCCACCAAGGGCGGCCAGTATGACGTGATGACCATCGGCACCTACGAGGTTCCGATCTGGGGCGCGCAGGACTGGCTGGTCCCGCTGAACGACCTGCCGGGCGATTACGATGTCGACGACCTGCTGCCGGCAATCCGCGATGGCCTGACGGTGGATGGCAAACTCTATGCGGCGCCCTTCTATGGCGAAAGCTCGATGGTGATGTACCGCACCGACCTGATGGAGGAGGCCGGTCTGGAGATGCCCGAGGCACCCACCTGGGACTTCATCAAGGAAGCCGCCGCCGCCATGACCGACAAGGAGGCCGAGGTCTATGGCATCTGCCTGCGCGGCAAGGCAGGCTGGGGCGAGAACATGGCCTTCCTGACCGCGATGGCCAACAGCTATGGCGCGCGCTGGTTCGACGAGGAGTGGAACCCCCAGTTCGACAGCCCCGAATGGAAGGCGGCGCTGGACGACTACCTGATGCTGATGAACGAATACGGGCCTCCGGGCGCGGCGAACAACGGCTTCAACGAGAACCTGGCGCTGTTCCAGCAGGGCAAGTGCGGCATGTGGATCGACGCTACGGTCGCCGCCAGCTTCGTGACCAACCCCGAGGATTCGACCGTGGCCGACAAGGTCGGCTTTGCCCTGGCGCCCGACAACGGCCTGGGCAAGCGCGGCAACTGGCTGTGGGCCTGGTCGCTTGGCATTCCCGCCGGCAGCCAGAAGGTCGATGCCGCGAAAGAGTTCATCGCTTGGGCGACCTCCAAGGAATATACCGCCATGGTCGCCGAAAAGGAGGGCTGGGCCAACGTCCCGCCGGGCACCCGTCAGTCGCTCTATGACAACCCGGAATACCAGAAGGTCCCCTTCGCCAAGATGACCTTGGACAGCATCAAGGCCGCAGATCCGACGCAGCCGACCGTGGATCCGGTGCCCTATACCGGCATCCAGTTCGTTGCCATCCCGGAATTCCAGGGGATCGGCACCGCGGTGGGCCAGCAGTTCGCGGCCGCCCTGGCCGGACAATCGACCGCCGAACAGGCGCTGTCGAATGCCCAAGCCCTGACCACGCGCGAGATGACCCGCGCGGGCTATCCCAAGTAAGCCGAACCTCCCTCGGCGGGCCGCCTTTCCTCGACTGCAACGGGGTGGCCCGCCCTTTTCCCGCCTGTCCCGGCACACCTGACGTGCCGCCCGACGAAGGGGCTTTTCCATGTCCACCAAGGCATCCCGGACCGCGGCCCGGCTGATGATCTCGCCCGCGGTCCTCTTGCTGCTGGCCTGGATGATCGTGCCGCTGTCGATGACGCTCTACTTCTCGCTCCTGCGCTACAACCTGCTGATGCCGGGCATGGAGAGCTGGGCGGGGTTCGAGAACTATCGCTATTTCTTCACCGACCCGGCCTTCAGCGCGGCCCTGTTCAACACGCTGGCGCTGGTCGGCGGCGTCCTGGTCATCACGGTGATCGGCGGCATCCTGGTCGCGCTGCTGCTGGACCAGCCCTTCTGGGGGCAGGGGATCGTGCGGCTGCTGGTTCTGGCGCCCTTTTTCGTGATGCCGACCGTCTCGGCGCTGGTCTGGAAGAACATGTTCATGAACCCGGTGAACGGCGTCTTTGCTTGGCTGGCGCGGGTGTTCGGCCTGCAGCCCTATGACTTCCTGACTCAGGCGCCCCTGGCGTCGATCATCGGGATCGTGGCCTGGCAGTGGCTGCCCTTCGCCGCGCTGATCCTGCTGACGGCGCTGCAGTCGCTGGACAGCGAGCAGATGGAGGCGGCCGAGATGGACGGCGCATCGCCCCTCAAGCGGTTCTGGTTCATCACCCTGCCGCACCTGTCGCGGGCGATCACCGTCGTCATCCTGATCCAGACCATCTTCCTGCTGTCCATCTTTGCCGAGATCCTGGTGACCACCAATGGCGGTCCGGGCACGGCCAGCACCAACCTGACCTTCCTGGTCTACATGCAGTCGCTGCTGCAGTTCGACGTGGGCCTGGGCTCCGCGGGCGGCGTGGTGGCGATTGTCCTGGCCAATATCGTGGCGATCTTCCTGATGCGGATGATCGGCAAGAACCTCGACGCATAGGAGATCATCATGCCCCGTGCCGTCACCACCCGCCGCAAGGCCGTCACGACCGTCATCGCCTGGACCGTCGGCCTGCTGATCTTCTTTCCGATCCTCTGGACCGTTCTGACCAGCTTCAAGACCGAGGCAGACGCGATCGCCATCCCGCCCCGCTTCCTGAATTTCAACTGGACGCTGGAAAATTATGTCACCGTGCAGGAGCGTTCGGACTATTTCCGGCACTTCTGGAACTCGGTCGTCATCTCGGTCGGCTCGACCCTGATCGGGCTGGCGATCGCGATCCCGGCGGCCTGGGCCATGGCCTTCGTGCCGGGCAGGCGCACCAAGGACGTGCTGATGTGGATGCTGTCCACCAAGATGCTGCCGCCCGTGGGGGTGCTGGTGCCGATCTACCTGCTGTTCCGCGACACGGGGCTTCTGGACACGCGCATCGGCCTGGTCATGGTGCTGACGCTGATCAACCTGCCGATCATCGTCTGGATGCTTTACACCTATTTCCGCGAAATCCCCGGTGAGATCCTGGAGGCCGCGCGCATGGACGGTGCCGGGCTGCGGTCGGAAATCCTCTATGTGCTGACGCCGATGGCGGTGCCGGGGATCGCCTCGACCATGCTTCTGAACATCATCCTGGCCTGGAACGAGGCGTTCTGGACGCTGAACCTGACCGCCGCCAAGGCGGCGCCCCTGACCGCCTTCATCGCCAGCTATTCATCGCCCGAGGGGCTGTTCTACGCCAAGCTCAGCGCGGCCTCGACCATGGCCATCGCGCCGATCCTGATCCTGGGCTGGTTCAGCCAGAAACAACTCGTCCGCGGCCTGACCTTCGGCGCCGTGAAATAGGAGACGATGATGGGACGCATCACCCTTGAGAACGTGACCAAGCGCTTTGGCGAGGTCGAGGTCATCCCGCCCTTGGACCTGGACATCGGCGACGGCGAATTCGTGGTCTTTGTCGGGCCGTCCGGCTGCGGCAAGTCCACCCTGCTGCGGCTGATCGCGGGGCTGGAGGACACGTCGGGCGGGCGCATCCTGATCGACGGCCAGGACGCCACCGATACCCCGCCGGCCAAGCGCGGGCTGGCCATGGTCTTTCAGTCCTACGCGCTCTACCCGCACATGTCGGTCAGAAAGAACATCGCCTTTCCGATGCGCATGGCGGGCCTGGACAAGGCCGAACAGGATCGTCGCATCGAGGCCGCGGCCAAGGCGCTGAACCTGACCGCCTATCTGGACCGCCGCCCGGGCCAGCTGTCGGGCGGCCAGCGGCAGCGCGTGGCCATCGGGCGGGCCATCGTGCGCGAACCTTCGGCGTTTCTCTTCGACGAGCCGCTGTCGAACCTGGACGCCGCCCTGCGCGTCGGCATGCGTCTGGAAATCAGCGAACTGCACAACCGCCTTCGGACGACGATGGTCTATGTCACCCATGACCAGGTCGAGGCGATGACCATGGCCGACAAGATCGTGGTGCTGCAGGCCGGCCGGATCGAGCAGGTGGGCAGCCCGATGGACCTCTATCGCGCGCCCCGGAACCTGTTCGTCGCGGGCTTCATCGGCAGCCCCAGGATGAACCTGCTGACCGGCGCGCCGGCCGCCGAATTCGACGCCACCACCATCGGCATCCGTCCCGAACATGTCGGTGTTTCCGCGACAGAGGGGACATGGAAAGGCCGCGTCGGCGTCAGCGAGCATCTGGGCAGCGACACGTTCTTCTATGTCGAGGACACCGGCCTGGCCGAAACCATTACCGTGCGTGCGGGCGGCGACATCGATCTGCATCATGGCGATACGGTCTGGCTGACCCCGGACCCAGACCGCATCCACCGCTTTGACGAAAACGGAGACCGCATCGCATGAGGCTGTCGAGAAAATCCGCGCTGATCACCGGTGCCGCGCGGGGCATCGGGCTGGAATTCGCGCGCGCCTATCTGGCCGAGGGGGCGCAGGTCGCCATCTGTGACATCAATGAACAGGCGGCCCAGGCCGCCGCGCGCGACTTGGGCGACGGCGCAATTGCCGTGGCGCTGGACGTCACCGACCGCGACAGCATCGAGCGCTGCGTGACGGTGGTGGAAGAGGCCTTTGGCGGGATCGACATCCTGATCAACAATGCCGCCCTCTTCAGCGCTGCTCCCCTGGCCGAGATCACCCGCGAGGATTACAACCGCATCTTTTCGGTCAATGTCGAAGGCACACTGTTCATGATGCAGGCCGTGGCACGGTCGATGATCGCGCGCGGCAAAGGCGGGCGGATCATCAACATGGCCAGCCAGGCCGGGCGCCGGGGGGAATCCCTGGTCGCCGTCTATTGCGCCAGCAAGGCCGCTGTCATCAGCCTGACGCAGTCGGCGGGCCTGAACCTGATCGCGCATGGCATCAACGTGAACGCCATCGCGCCGGGCGTGGTGGATGGCGAACACTGGGACGGCGTCGATACCTTCTTCGCGCGCTACGAGGGCAAGGCCCCGGGCCAGAAGAAGGCCGAGGTCGGCGCGGCCGTTCCCTTTGGCCGGATGGGCACCGCTGCCGACCTGACGGGGATGGCGGTGTTCCTTGCCTCGTCCGATGCCGATTACATCGTCGCCCAGACCTACAATGTCGACGGCGGCAACTGGATGAGCTGACGTTTTTTCTTCCTGCAATTCCACGGTCCCCGCAGGCCCCCGGGCACTGCGCCGGACGATCTGACGAAAGGTCCAAGCATGGCCATCCCCCTGACCCAGGCCGCCCTGCCCCAGCTGCCCGACACGGTCGCGCGCCCCGGCTATGACCGAGCGGCGCTGACCCGCGGCATCCTGCATGTGGGAGTCGGCAACTTTCACCGCGCGCATATGGCCTGGTATCTGGACCGGCTGTTCCAGTCCGGCCAGGGCCATGACTGGGCGCTGGTCGGCGCCGGCGTCCGGCCCGGCGACGCCCAGATGCGCCAGCGCCTGGCCGATCAGGACTGGCTGAGCACGCTGGTCGAACTGGACCCGGCGGGCCTATCGGTGCGGGTGCTGGGATCGATGGTCGACTTCGTGCCCGTCGATCCGGCGGCGACCGTCGCGGCCATGGCCGATCCCACGATCCGCATCCTGTCGCTGACCATCACCGAGGGCGGCTATTACGTCGACGCCAAGACCGACGGCTTTGACGCCGCGCATCCCGACATGGTCCATGATGCCGCCCATCCCGAGGCGCCGCGCAGCGTGTTCGGCATGATCCTGGCTGCGCTGCGGACCCGGCGGGCGGCGGGACTGCCGCCCTTCACGCTGCTGTCCTGCGACAACCTGCCGGAAAACGGCCATGTCTGCCAGCGCACCGTCACCGGCCTGGCTCGCCTGTCCGACCCGCAGCTGGCGGATTGGATCACCGCGAATGTCGCCTTTCCGAACTCGATGGTGGACTGCATCACGCCCGCCACCTCGGACCGGGAACGGGCGCTGGTGCGCGACCGCTTTGGCATACTCGATGCCGCGCCCGTGGTCTGCGAGCCTTTCCGCCAATGGGTGCTGGAGGACAACTTTCCCCAAGGCCGCCCGGCGCTGGAAGCCGTTGGCGCAGAATTTGTTGCCGATGTCAGCCGGCACGAGCTGATGAAGCTGCGCATCCTGAACGGGGGCCACGCGGCGATCGCCTATGCCTCTGCCCTGCTGGGGCATCATTTCGTCCATGACGCGATGGCCGACGCGCTGATTGCGGACTGGCTGCGGGCGCTGGAAACGCGCGAAATTCTGCCCACGCTGCAGCCGATCCCCGGCGTCAGCTATGACGCTTACCTGGCCCTGATCGTCAGCCGCTTCTCCAATCCCGAGATCGGCGACACCATCCCGCGGCTGTGCCTGGACGGGTCGAACCGACAGCCCAAGTTCATCCTGCCCACGCTGCGCGACCGACTGGTGGCGGGCGGCGGCATCGACGGGTTAGCGCTGGAGCTGGCGCTGTGGTGCCGCTACTGCGAAGGGACAACCGAGGCGGGCGAGGCTATCCCCCCCAACGACGACAATCACGCGGCGCTGCGCGAGCGGGCCTTGGCCGCCCGCGATCGCCCCGATGCCTTTCTGGAAAATCCGGCCATCTTCGGCGATCTGGCTCGGTCGCAGCCGCTGCGGCAGGCCTTCGCGGCACAGCTGCAATCCCTGCATCGTCAGGGCGTCCGCGCGACGCTGGAGGCCTACCTGCGCAGCTAGGCCTCCAGGCTCAGGCGCGGCTGCGTCTCGGCGGGCGCTGCGGCGGTGGTGACATCGTTGCGCGTCCGCGGCAGCGCCTGCGGCTGTTCGCGCTGCAGATAGGCGAGCAGCGCCTCGCGGATTTCGCAGCGCAGGTCAAAGGCGCGGCCCGCATGGCTTGCGCTGGCCAGGATCCGGATCTCCGCCTCGCGGGCGGTATAGTCCGTCACCTGCAGCGCAAAAACGTCACCATTCCACAGGCGCGAGGCCTTGACGATCCGCTCGGCTTCGGCCCGCAGGGCGGGCACATCGACGGAGAAATCGACATACATCATCACCACCCCGATCAGGGTGGCATCGCTGCGGGTCCAGTTCTGGAACGGCTTTTCCATGAAGTGGTTCAGCGGCACGATCAGGCGGCGCTTGTCCCAGATCCGCACCACCACATAGGTCGCGGTGATCTCCTCGACATTGCCCCATTCGCCCTCGACGATCACCGCGTCGTCGATGCGGATGGGCTGGGTCAGGGCCAACTGGATGCCCGCCACGATGTTCCGCAGAACGGGCTGCAATGCAAAGCCCACCACGATGCCCGCGGCCCCCGCCGAGGCCAGCAGGCTGACCCCGTATTGCCGGACGCCGTCGATGGTCATCAGCGCGGCACTGACACCGATCGCGACGATCAGGATGACACCGACGCGCTGCAGGATGCGGGTCTGCGTGACATGCTTGCGCGCCAGCAGGTTGTCCTCGACATCCAGCCGGAAGCGCCGCAGGTGCAGCGTCATCCAGATCTCCAATGTCGTCTTCAGAAACCAGGTCACGCAGCCGATGAAGGCGATCAACAGCAGGTGCCGCAGCACCGCACCCTCGGTTGGGGGCAGGCGCACGGCGTTGGCGGCCATCGACAGGGCCACGACCATCAGGCCCAGCTGGACCGGCCCGCGGGTGCGCGCCAGCAGCGGCCGCCAGAAGGTGGTGTCGCGGACAAGCCCGCGCAGCACCAGCCGATAGATGAGAAAGCAGGCGGCCCAGGACAGGGCCAGGGCCACGAGGAAGATCAGGGTTGTCTCTGTCCAGCGGGACATCGCACCTCCGGGGTTCAGGCCGCGGATGCGGCGGGGATCGGGCTTGGTGACGGCGGGCCTTGACTGCCGCGCGCAGGGTCGGGAACAACTGCGGCGCCGGCCGGTTCCCTGAGCTGCGCGGGATCGGCGGCTGACGGCAGCTTCATGCAGGGGGAATTCCCTGCGGGTCTTGGGGAAAAGATGGCCCTAGGCTCTTCTTCCCTCCCGCTGCGCATTCACTATCAAAGTCGAGCGATCCGGATCGGAGAAGCTAATCCTGCCAGACCGGGCGGGCTGCGGCTGCAGATGCCTGGTGCAGGCTGCGGCAAAGCAAGTTCGCCAAGAGAGCCTGCGGCTTCTCCCGTACTCTTGTGCTGGCCTGAGCCCGCTTTCCGGCATATGGCGCTGGAGCTGTCGGTGGCGCCACTCCAAGGATTAGAAGCGGTTGCGGCTGATCCTACTGGCGAGTCCGATGGCCACACTCCGACCATCCATTGAACCGGCTGCCGGCCCCTTACCAACGGCACAAGCCGACACCTCGAGCCGGTCAGCGGTAGAACCAGACCACCGCCACGATTACCAGCAGAAGCAGGGCGATGGGCAGGGCCACCGCCGACAGCGCCAGTCCGGTACCTGATTTCTGGCTGGTGCGATAGTAATCCATGTCGGCGGGGGCACCCGCCTCTCCGGCCGAGCGATCGAGGTTGGCCGTTTCGGCGACCTGCGCCTCGCCCGGCGTGACCGGATCGCCGACCCGGTCAACAGGCCCTCGGCTGCCAAAGGCACCCCCGGCCGGCCCCGGATGATCCTGTGCGGCACGGGGGTTCAGGGGCCCGGTGTCAGGTTCCGGCCGTGGCCCCGCCTCTGTGGGTCGGCGATCATCGTCGCGGCTGTCGTTCATGGCCGCCTCTCCTCTTCTGAAGGCCAGTGCAGGGAATGGTCACCCGGACTGGCCTGCCTTGGCTTCTTCTTCTTCAGGCGCGGCTTCGGCATCGTCCTCGATCAGGAGGTCGATGAGCGCCTGATGCAGCAGGTCGTTGCAGGCTGCTTCGTCCTGTCCTGCCATGGCACGGGCCTCGTCCACGGCCGCGCGCAGCGACTGGACGCGGGTTCCAGCTTCCGCGGAAGGTTCAAGTCCAGAAGCCTGAGTGCCATCCGAAGCGTCGTTTTCCATCGACCCGACCTCGGCGCTCGGCGGTTCGGTATCGACCGCGGGGCGATCACCCCCCGGATCGGTGGTGGTCCCGTCCCCGGTCAAGGCCTGCGCCTCGCGGGCACCGGCCACCCCTTGCCCCCCGGTCGAGGCGGAGATCACCGCCCGCGAGGCCTGATCCAGAACCTCGTCCATGAAATCCAGCCGCTCGGCACAATCGGCCGATGCTGCCCCTGCAGTCGCCAGGGTCAGGCAGATGGCGGTCAGGCTGCGTGTAAAGCGCATGTTCGTCTCCTTCAGGCGCGCAGCTGGTCGCCCACCGGCAGGTGCCGGATGCGCTGGCCGGTTGCGGCAAAGATCGCGTTGATGATGGCGGGCGGAACGGGGGGCAGGCCGGGTTCCCCGACCCCGCCAAGGGGGCTGTCGTAACCCTGATCCCCGACCAGATGCACCCGGATCTCGCGCGGGGCGGTTTCCATGCGGGGCACAAGGTAGCTGTCGAAGTTGTCCTGCTGCACGCGACCCTCGGCAAAGGTGATCTGCGACATCAATGCCTGCCCGGTGCCCATGACCACCGCCCCCTCCATCTGCGACCGGATGCGGTCGGGGTTCACATGGGCGCCGCAATCGACGGCGATGTCGACGCGCGGGATGCGGACGTCGCCCGCCTCGGACACCTCGACCTCGGCCACGACGGCCACATGGGTCAGAAAGCTGTAATGCGCGGCCAACCCGAGGCCCGAGCGCGCCGGCATCTGCCGGCCCCAACCCGCAGCTTCGGTCGCGACCTCGATCACGCGGCGCAGACGGCCGGTGTCCAGCGGATAGCGGGCCGGATCTTCGCCATAGTTCCAGACGTCCCCCATCTCGGTCGGGTTGATCTGTCGTGCGGGGCCGATCACCTCCAACAGGTAATCGCGCGGATCGCGCCCCGCCTCATGCGCCAATTCCGTGATAAAGGACTGGATCGCAAAGGCATGGGGGATGTTCGAAACCGACCGGTACCATCCGATGCGCGCATGGGCCTGCGCCTGCGGATTCTCGGCGCGCACATTGGGAATGTCCAAGGGCATGTTGGTCAGGCCCATTCCCAGTTCAAAAGGCAGCTTCTGCTGCGGATCGGGTGCAAAGATCGACCCGATCGTGGGCGCCGCTGTCCGGTGCAGCCAGGCGACCGGCCGCCCGTTTTCGTCCAAGCCCGCCTCCAGCCGCTCCAGCGAGACGGTATGGAAGAAGCTGTGGTGCAGGTCGTCTTCCCGCGTCCAGGTGACCTTGACCGGTGCGCCGTCCATTTCGCGCGACAGGACGGCCGCCTCCAGCACGAAGTCCGGCTTCGACTTGCGGCCAAAGCCGCCGCCCAGCAGGGTCACGTTCACCGTGACGTCTTCGGGCTGCAGCCCCAGCTTCTCGGCCACGCGAACGCGCGTAACCTGCGGTGCCTGCACGCAGGCCCAGACCTCGCACTTGCCGTCGCGGATCTGCGCCAGCGCAGCCGGTGGCTCCATCGGGGCCTGGGCCAGGTGCGGGATGTAGTACTCTGCCTCGACACGTGTCGCGGCGCTTTCCAAGGCAGCCCGGGCGTCACCCTGATTGCGCACCTCGACCCCTTCGCCCTCGCGGGCAGACTGCTCCAGCTCGGTGCGGAAGGCTTCCGAGTCATAGCTGCCGTGTTCGCCGCCTTCCCATTCGATCTCCAGCGCGGCACGGCCCTGCATCGCGGCCCAGGTGTTGTCGGCAATGACCGCCACGCCGCCCAGGGGCTGGAACTCGGACGGCAGCGCCGGCGACTCCAGCACGACCACGCGGCGCACGCCCGGCACCTCCAACGCAGCCGTGTCGTCATGGCTGGCGACGCGGCCGCCCAGCACCGGCGGGCGGGCGATCACGGCGAACAGCATGCCGTCGGCCTTGGCATCGATGCCATAGCGCGTGGTGCCGCGGGTGATGTCGGGGTTGTCGATCAGGCCGATATCGTCGCGGCCGACATAGCGGAACTGGTCAGGCGTCTTGAGGGTCAGCGTCTGGCGATCGGGGATTTCTGCCTCTGCGGCACGGGCGGCCATTTCGCCGTAATCGGCGCTGCGATCCGAGGCGGCGTGGCGCAGCATGTGGTTCTGCGCCTCGATTTCCTTGACCGGGACGCCCCATTCGGCAGCGGCGGCTTCGCGCAGCATCTGCCGGGCTGCGGCGCCCGCCCGGCGCATGGGCTGAAAGAAGTGCCGCAGGCTGCGCGAGCCGTCGGTGTCCTGGTTGCCAAAGCGCGGCTCGTCACCAGGGGCCTGGGCGACCTTCACCCGGTCCCAATCGGCCTCCAGCTCATCGGCCACGACCATCGCCATGGAGACGCGGACCCCCTGACCCATTTCCGAACGATGCACCGTGACGGTGACGGTTCCGTCGGGGTCGATCGCCACGAAGATGGTCGGATCGTCCTGCCAGCCATGCGGCATGGCATCGGCGCCGAATTCCAGCGGCGCTTCGGGTTCCTGCGCCGCTCCGGGCAGACCGATCGACAGGACAAGTGCGCCCGCACCCATGCCCATCAGGACGGCGCGGCGGCTGACATTGCGAAGATGTTCCATCAGATCTTCTCCTGACCGGACGCGCGCTTGATGGCGGCGCGGATGCGCGGATAAGTCCCGCAGCGGCAGAGGTTCTGGCTCATCACGGCGTCGATATCCTCATCCGTGGGTTCGGGCGTTTCGGCCAGCAGGGCCGCGGCCTGCATCATCTGGCCCGACTGGCAGTACCCGCATTGCGCGACGTTCAGGTCCCGCCAGGCGACCTGCACGGGGTGCGATCCGTCAGCCGACAGCCCCTCGATCGTGGTGACTTCGGCACCCTCGGCCACCGACAGGGGCGTGATGCAGGAAAAGCTGGGCGTGCCGTCGATATGGACCGTGCAGGCCCCGCACAAGGCCGCCCCGCAGCCGAACTTGGTCCCGGTCATTCCCAGCTGGTCGCGCAGAAACCACAAGAGCGGCATGTCCGGATCGCCGTCGAAGCGTTGCGACTGGCCGTTGACGGTCAACTCGATCATGGTGGTCCCCTTTGTCCAAATATCGGAACCGGCAGTGCCCATGGCCCACCGGTCCCGGAAAAAGCCGCGCCCCTTTGGGGGCGCGGTGCGTCATGTCAGCGCCGGCCGGTGCGCGGCTTGATCAGTTCGACTTCTTGGGCGTCCGGCAGGTCCGACGCGTCCTGCGCATCGTCCAGATCGCTGCCCCAGTTGTCCGACCCGCCGATGCCCACGGTGCCGGGCGTCCGCGCCACCTCTTCCAGCCCCATGTCGTCGGGCCGGTCCTGATCCAGATCCGGGCTACGGTCGCCTTGGGTCAGAAGATCACGGTCGTCCCTGTCCTGCCGGTCCTGGCCGGACAGGACACCTTCGTCGCGCAGCTGGCGCTCGGCCTCGGCCCAATGGTCCGCTTCTCGGCCTTCGGGGCTGCCTTCACTTTCCCAGATCTGATGGGCGCGTGCCCGGATCTGTTCCGTCCTGTCCATATCATCCTCCCTGACGATGCCGGCGCGAAACCCGGCATCGGTCGATATGTTCCAGGGTTCAGCGCGTCAACGCGACGACACCCTGCCACCCCAGAGGGACCTGCCCCGACACCGCCTCGTCGCAGGCGACGTCCGGACGCGCCGTGTCGATGCGCAGGCGCCACTCGCCCTCGGGTAGGACAAAGTCCATGTCGTCTCCCGCATTCAGCAGGATCAGGACCTCGTCGCCGGAAGGCTGGCGCATCAGCATGCCGACGGTCCGCAGATCCTCGTCCGCCCAATCCGCGTCGGTCATTGCGTCGCCGCGGGCATGCAGCCAATGGCTGGTTGGCTGACCGTCCTCGGCTTGGTCGGGCTTGTCGGCGAACCGGCTGCAGGCCAGCGACATCTCGGACCGGAACGCCGCCAGGGCTTCGACCGCTTGCGTCAGGTCCGCGCGACCCTTGGTCCAGTCCAGCCAAGAGATCTCGTTGTCCTGGCAATAGGCGTTGTTGTTGCCATCCTGGCTGTGGCCCATCTCGTCGCCTGCCAGGATCATCGGGACGCCCTGCGACAGGAAGACCGTCGCCAGCATGCCCCGAACCCGCCGCAGGCGCGCGGTGTCGATGCCCTCGTCCTCGGACGGCCCTTCGGCGCCAAGATTGTCCGAGATGTTGTGGTCGTGGCCGTCGCGATTGTCCTCGCCATTGGCCTCGTTGTGCTTCTCGTTGTAGCTGACGGTGTCCCACAGCGTAAAGCCGTCATGGGCCGCGACAAAGTTGATGCTGGAGGTTGCCGGCCGATGGCTGTGGTTGAACTGGACAGGCGACCCCGAGAGCCGTTCCGAGATCGCGCCCAGCATGCCGGGATCGCGGCGCCAGAAGGCGCGGGTGTCGTCGCGGAACTTGTCGTTCCACTCGCGGAAGGGCCAGCGATAGCCGCCGACCTGATAGCCGCCGTCGCCCACGTCCCAAGGCTCCGCGATCAGCTTGATGCCCGACAGGATGGGGTCCTGCCGGATCGCATTGAAGAACGATCCATCACGCTCGAAGCCTTCGGATTCGCGACCCAAGGTCGAGGCCAGGTCGAACCGGAACCCGTCGACATGCATCACCTGCACCCAATAGCGCAGGCTGTCCATGACCATGCGCAGCACCATCGGATGCGCCACGTTCAGCGTGTTGCCCGTGCCGGTGGTGTCAAAGCTGTGGCGCGGATCCTCGGGCGACAGCAGGTAATAGGAGGCGTTGTCGATGCCGCGGAAGGACAGCGTCTGTCCCAGTTCGCTGCCTTCGCAGGTGTGGTTAAAGACCACGTCAAGGATCACCTCGATCCCCGCCTTGTGGAAGCGGCGGATGGTTTCCTTGACCTCGCGGATCTGGCCCGAATGCAGATAGGGGGCATGCGGGGCAAAGAAGGACAGGGTCGAATAGCCCCAGTAATTCGACAGGTCCTTTTCCACCAGATAGCGGTCATTGGCAAAGGCGTGGATCGGCAGCAGCTCCAGCGTGGTCACGCCGATCTTCTTCAGGTGGTCGATGACCGCGTCGCTGGCCAGGCCACGGAAGGTGCCGCGGATGTCCTCGGGGACCTCAGGATGCAGCCGGGTCATGCCCTTGGCATGGCCCTCGTAGATCACCGTCTGCGGCCACGAGGTGCGCAGCGCCCGGTCGCTGTCCCAATCGAACTGCGAGTCCACAACAACGCCCTTGGGCATGAAGGGCGCGCTGTCACGTTCGTCAAAGCTGAGATCGTCCTCCCCGATGGTATAGCCATGCAGGGCGTCGTCCCAGATGATCTCGCCGCGCAATTCGCGCGCATAGGGGTCAAGCAGCAGCTTGTTGTGGTTGAAGCGGTGCCCTTCGGCCGGGGCATAGGGGCCGTAGACGCGATAGCCGTAGACCTGGCCGGGCATCACGCCGGGAAGATAGCCGAACCAGATGCCGCCCTCCATCTCGGGCAGGCGCAGGCGGTGCAGCTCCTTCTTGCCGCTTTCGTCGAAGAGGCACAGTTCGACCGCAGTGGCGTTCTCGGAAAACAGCGCAAAGTTCGTCCCCTCGCCCATGAACTCGGCACCGAGGGTATCGGACCTGCCCTGGGACAGATCGAAGACGGGGGGACTGGACATATCAAGCATGAAGATCACGATCGTTGCTGGCCGGTGCCTTGGCACGGGCAGATGGACGGGGCCGGGCGCGGTCCAGGCGTTCGGCCGCGCGACCCTGTATCATCGCCGGAGTGATCAAGATGGTTCCCGACGGCGTGCGGGTAAACCAGCGCGCGTCCTCTTCCGGGTCCTCTCCCGTCGTCAATCCGGCGGGCACATGGGTGCCGGCGGCAACGATCGTATCGACCAGCCGGGCGCTCTCGGGCACAACCGCACCGGGCATGGCGATGCTGCCACGGCCCAGGTACCAATCCGAGGGCGGGCAGGCCCGCGGCAGCCGCGCGGGCTCGGCCTGCAGGAAGTCCAGCTGGGTCAGGCGCAACGAATCCAGCGTCCCCACATCGCGCCAGTAGGCACGCCCCGAGGGGCCGGCAGGCAGCCGATGGGCCGCAGCCACGCCTTGGGCCACGGCAGCCGGGATCACGTCATGTCCGAAGTCCAGCGCCTCGACCGGTCCGTCGAACAGCGCCCCGCGCAGCCAAGCCTTTGAGAAGACATAGACCCCCATCGAGGCCATCGCTTTGTCCGGCTCTCCGATGATGGCCGGAGGGTGGCTGGGCTTTTCGAAGAAGGACGTAATGCGCCCCGCCGCGTCGGCCTGCATCACCCCGAACCCCTTCGCCTCGTTCAGCGGCACGACATCGACCGCCACCGTGGCCGCCGCGCCCGAGGCGCGATGGGCGGAGAGAAGTTCAGCGTAATCCATGTCATAGACGTGGTCGGCCGCCAGAACCAGAACCTCGTCGCCGCCCCAGTCCTGCACTTCCGTCCAGTTCTGGCGCAGGGCATCGGCCGTGCCCAGATAGCGGTCGCGGCCATCCCGCAGCATCAGGCCGCCCTTGGCAAAGTGTCGGCCCCACCGAGCCGGCAGGTGATCATGCAGGGTCTGCGGCGCATATTGCGTGGCGATCAGCATGCGCTCCAGCCCCGACCGGACGGCGTTGGCCATGGCAAAGTCGATGATGCGGTTGCTGCCGGCGAAATGGACGGCGGGCTTGCTGTCCGTCGCCGTAAGGTCATGCAACCGGGTGCCCTTTCCGCCCGCCAGCAGGATCGTGGCCACGTCGAGGGCAGGTCCCTTGGGCGCGTGGGAAGGGCTGCGGAACTGAACTTGCGCGATGGCTGTCACGGGGGCGATCCTCTGCTTTGAGTGAGGCCGCGCATCTGCAGGTTGCCGCAGATGCACGGTTGGGTGACGGAGGAACCGTCTCACGCCCCGGTTGTTCCTGAAGCCATCAAATGTTAGTGAGGGCCCCCGCCTGCCTAATCCTGAAGCAGACGGACGCGGCAGCCGTCGGCCGATGCCCAGTCCAGAACTGCCTCGGACCCCAAGTCCGCCGATCTGTCGGAATAGTCGATCTGGGCCACCAGCCGCCGCCCCTCCAGCTCCCGCGTCAGGACGACACCCTTGTCGTCGATGCGGACCTCGCTGCCGGCATCGCGCAGGAAATCGGCATGTTCCTGACGCAAGGACAGAAGGCGCCGCGTCCAGCGCGCCTTGCGCCCCCCCAGACTGTCGACATCGGGAAGCCGCGCCAAGGCCTGGAAGTCGATGGGCCGGCGGTTGTCGGGATCCGTCAGGGCCAGGAACAGGTCCTCCGTGCCCCGGTAGATGTCGGGGAAGCCCGGCATGGCGACCTTGAACAGCAGTTGCGCCATCATCAGGCCCTCTGCCCGCGACAAAACTGCGGTCAAAGCCTCCGGCGCGTCCTGGTCCCAAGCCGCAAGCACCGCCACCCCAAAAGCCGAGGCCGCCTTTTCGGCCGCTTCGTCGGGTGCGGTCCAGAAGCTGGTCAGCTTGGCCTCGCGCATGGCCTTTTCCATATGCGCGGTCAACCGCTCGGCGGCCTCTTCCGCGCCATGCAGCCCAAGCGCCGATTGCAGCACATACCAGCGCCAGCGCGGCTCGACCGCCTCGGCCTCGGGCAAGGCCAGAGCTGCTTCGTGCAGGGTGGCGAAGGCCTGCGGCAGGTGGCTGATCGCCACCATCCGCATCCGCGAGTCCTCGGAACGCTTGGTGTCGTGGGACGAGGTCAGGACCATGTCCGAGGCGCGGCGCCCCGCCATGTTCCGGCTGGCCTCGGCGCCCGTGACGCTGGCCTCGTCAGGCTCGGCACCGACCTCGTTGGCGGGCAGGTAGCGCGTCCAGCGGAAGCCGGCCGTATCCTCCTGCGCCTTGGCCAGGAGCGCGCCCGACACCTGCTGCAACCGCGTGACGAAGGCATGTTCCTCCCACGTGGTGGGGTTCATCCAGATCGCCGCCAGCATCCGCAGCGCGGCGTCCGACCGCAGACCCTGTGCCGCCTGATCCGCAATCTCCGAGATCAGTGCCCGGTCCTCATCCCCTGCGCCATGGCTGTCGACATAGCTGCGATATCGCGGCGTGGCGATGAGAAGCGCCGTCACCGCCTCGCGCAGCGATTCGGGGCCGGCCTCCGCCAGCGCCGACCCGCTCGACGCCGCGACCGCCAGCCGCACCAGCTGCCGCCGCTCGGCCGCCAGTTCGTTGTCCAGGACTTCGGCCTTCGCGCGCGACAGGGCGTCGTGGAAATCCTCCTCCATCCCCGTTGCCTCGCGCCAGACCCCGTCCAGCGCATGCATGCCCGTCTGGGGCGTCAGCATGCGCGCGATCAGGCGCCCTGCCTCGTAGCCGGTGGTCCCTACCGTCTGCCAGGCGGGAGGCAGCGCCTCGTCGCCCACCAGGATCTTCTCGACCCAGATGGGCGTGTCGGGCAGCGCCTCCGACAGGCGGGTCATATAGGCGGCAGGGTCCGCCAACCCGTCGATGTGATCGACCCGCAGCCCCTGCACCTGGCCACTGCGCACCAGCCTGAGGATCAGCGCATGGGTGTCGTCAAAGACGCGGGGATCCTCGACTCGCATCCCGATCAGGCCCGTGACATTGAAGAAGCGGCGGTGGGTGATGCTGTCGCGCTCCATCTCGTAATGGACCAGCCGCCAGTTCTGGGCGTCGTGCAAGCTGCGGAGGTCGTCGGTGCGATCGGTCCCGGGCGCCAGCGGCAAGGCCATCTCGCCCACCCACCACTTGCCCTCCGCGACACGGAACGCGCCGTCGGTCAGCATCTTTTCGAAGGGCTCTGCCAGGAAGGGCAGGACCAGCGGCCCCGCATGCCAGTCGATGTCGAAATGCCGCGCATATTTGCTGGCGCGACCGTGCTGCAGCACATCCCAAAGCCAGGGGTTCTGAGGCGTGAGGGCGGTATGGTTCGGCACGATGTCCAGGATGATGCCAAGATTGCGTGCCTTGGCGGCCGCGGCCAGCCTTTCAAAACCCTCGCTGCCGCCCAAGGCCGGTTCGATCTGCGAAGGATCGGTGATGTCATAGCCGTGGGTCGATCCTTCGGTCGCCTGGAAGATGGGCGACAGATAGAGATGCGAGGCGCCAAGCCCGGCGATATAGTCCAGCTGCGCTTCCAACCGGGCAAAGTCAAACCCCTCGCGCAGCTGGACGCGATAGGTGGCGGTGGGGATGGTCGGGATCATGAATGGGCCTTCACGGTAAGGTAATAGGGGCCGTCGGGACGGCCGGTACGCAGATGAGGATCGGCCAGCGGGTCGGGGTCGGGCTGGCCAAAGGCCAAGGACAGTTCCAGCCGGCCCGCCGCGAATTGCCAATCGGCACGGATCAAGCCCGGCTGCGGGCGGGTCACAGTCGCCTCCATCCCCCCGCTTTTCAGCAGCGGCACGACATGGCGGGCGCGGAAGCTCAGCGCCTCGCGGGTCAGCCCCAGCCAGGATCGCGCCGGGTCATCCTCGCGCCAGCCAAGGCGCGACCGGGCGAAGGTCTCCAGCGCCAATGGGTCGGGAACCGTGTCCCCAAGCGCGGCAATGCCCGCGAATTCGGCCGCGCGGCCCTTGCGGACGGCCTCGGCCAGATCTCCCTTGTAATCGGCGAAGAACTGGAAGGGGTTGGTCTCGCCCCGCTCCTCTCCCATGAAGACCATGGGGATATAGGGCGCGACCAGCAGCAGCGCATAGGCCACAGCCACGGCCTCGGGATCGGCCAGGGTCAGCAGGCGGTCGCCATGGGCGCGGTTGCCGACCTGGTCATGGGTCTGGGTTGAATTGACAAAGGCAGTCGGCGGCAGATGCCCGCAGGGCGCGCCCCGCGGCCTGTCCTTGCCTTGGCGCGGCTGCCCCTCCTCGACATGCCCCCGCGACAGGGCCAGGACTAGGTCGCCAACCGGATCGGCGGCAAAACTGGCGTAATAGCTGTCGTCCTCACCCGTCAGCGCGACGTGGATGGAATGGTGAAAGTCGTCGTTCCAGCTGGCATCATAGCCCGCCCCTTCGCGCAGGTCGGGCGTGTTGCGGTCATCCTCGGTGATCAGGTGACGGCGGGGCGTCAGCGCGTGGATGCGCGTGGCAAAATCAGCCATGAAATCATCGGCGCCTGGCCCCGAGATCTGGTGCACCGCGTCCAGGCGCAACCCGTCCATGCGATATTCGGTCAGCCAGTGCAGGGCGCAGCCGGTCCAGAAGTCGCGCACGGCCGGCTGTTCAAAGTCGATGGCCGCGCCCCACGGGGTATGCCGTTCGGGGTTGAAGAAATCCGGCGCCGCGTGGTGCAACCAGGCGCCTTCGGGACCGAAATGGTTCATCACCAGATCCAGGATCACCATCAGCCCCGCCTGGTGGGCCGCATCGACCAGCATCTTCAGGTCATCCGGCGTGCCATAGGCCGGCTGCGGCGCATAGGGCAGCACGCCGTCATAGCCCCAGCCCCGATCGCCCGACCACTGGCCCAAGGGCATCAACTCGATCGCGGTAAAGCCCAGTTCGGCCAGCCCGGCCATGCGCCGCGCGGCGGCGGCGAATGTGCCCTCGGGCGTGAAGGTCCCGACATGCAGCTCATAGATGACAGCCTCGGCCCAGTCCCGGCCTTGCCAGTCGCAGCGCCAGTCATGTCCGTCCGGCGGCACCAGCACCGAAGGATCCGACACGCCGCCCGCCTGCAGCCGGCTGGCCGGGTCGGGCATGTCCTGCCCATCGACCCGGAACAGGTAGCGATTGCCAGCCGCTGCCGGGGTTTCGACGGACCAGAGGCCGCTGTCATCCCGTGTCATCGACAGGGGCCGATCCTCCAGCAACAGCTCGACCTGCTTGGCGCGGGGCGACCAGAGGCGGAAGGTCCAGTTTCCCGCCGTCAGGCTGGGGCCCCAGAAGTTGTGCGTCATGCCGGCATTCTCCCGTTTGTCACAGGGTTAATGACCAGCCGCCGGGCCGCGTTCCGCAGGTTTGACAAAAAGCAACCGCGTGGCGCGGGTGCGGCATGCGCCCTTGCGATGTGTCAGGCTCGGGGCTGGATGCGGGCCAAGGCGGCCCCTTGCGTCAGGCTGTCTCCCTGCCGGACAAGATGGCACAGGCGGCCTGCCGAGGGTGACTCCACGCGGGTTTCCATCTTCATGGCCTCGACGACGGCGATGACCTGTCCCGCCTCGACAATTTCGCCCTCCGGGACCTGCCACAGCGACAGGGTGCCGGCGACGGGGGCCGTGACCGCGTCGGGATCCTGCGCGGGCACGGGTTCAGCCGCGGACGGAGCGGCAGCGCCAAGCAGGCCCTGCGGCAGGCCCAGGTCGTGCCGCTTGCCGTCGATCTCGATCGACAGGCGCAGCATCGGCGCCTCAGAGGGCGGCGTCACGCGGCCGGCGGGTGGCACGGCTTTGGCCAGGCGCTCCGCGAAATCGGTCTCGATCCAGCGGGTGTGTACGCCAAAGTCCTGCGTCTCTGCCCGAAACTCGGGCGCGGCGATCACCGCGCGGTGGAACGGCAGGACCGAGGCCACGCCCTCGATGCGGAACTCGGCCAAGGCCCGGGCGGCGCGGGCCAGGGCAATTGGACGGTCGGGGCCGACGACGATCAGCTTGGCCATCAGGCTGTCGAACTGCGCCGGAACCTGACCCCCTTGCACCACGCCGCTGTCCAGCCGCACGCCGATGCCGCCGGGCGGCTGCCACAGCGTCACCGGCCCCGGCGTGGGCAGAAAGCCGCGGCCCGGATCCTCGGCGTTGATGCGGAACTCGATCGCATGGCCCCGCGGCGGGGGCACCGCTTCGTCCGACAGCCGCCCACCCTGCGCCACGCGGATCATCGCGCGCAGGATGTCGATACCGGTCGTCTCCTCGGTCACCGGATGTTCGACCTGCAGCCGTGTGTTCACCTCGAGGAACGAGATCTTCCCTTCTGCGGACAGAAGAAACTCCACCGTCCCCGCGCCGCTGTAACCGGCATGGGCGCAGATCGCTCGGGCCGCCTCGTGGATGCGGTCCCGCTGATCGTCGGTCAGGAAGGGGGCCGGTGCTTCCTCGACCAGCTTCTGGTTGCGGCGCTGCAGGGAACAGTCGCGCGTGCCCAGCACCTTGACCGTCCCGTGACGGTCGGCCAGCACCTGCGCCTCGACATGGCGCGGGCGGTCCAGGAATTGCTCGATGAAGCATTCGCCGCGGCCAAAGGCGGCAACGGCCTCGCGCCGGGCGCTGTCGAACAGTTCCTCGACCTCGTCCAGGTTCCAGGCCACCCGCATGCCGCGCCCGCCGCCGCCGAAGGCCGCCTTGATCGCGATGGGCAATCCGTGTTCGCGGGCAAAGGCCAGTGCAGCGCCGCTGTCTGCCACGGGGCCGGGGCTGCCCGCGACCAATGGCGCGCCCACCTCCCGCGCGATCCGTCGCGCCTCGATCTTGTCGCCCAGCCTTTCGATCGCCTCGGGGCCGGGGCCGATCCAGGTCAGTCCTGCCTGCTGCACCGCCCGCGCGAACCCGGCATTCTCAGAGAGAAAGCCATAGCCGGGATGAACGGCATCCGCCCCGGCCCGCGCGGCGATCTCCAGGATGCGCGGCCCGTCCAGATAGGTGTCCGCCGGGCTGCTGCCCTCCAGCGCATAGGCGTGATCGGCCAGCCGGACAAAGGGCGCGTCCCGGTCGGGATCGGCATAGACCGCCACGGCCTCGATCCCCTCGTCGCGGCAGGCGCGGAGGATGCGCAGGGCGATCTCTCCGCGGTTGGCGATCAGGATGCGGCGGATCGGCGTCAGCGGGGTGTCAAGAAACATCGCGGTCCTCCGGGACGATCGGGGCAAAGGGGGCATCGGCCGCAAAGCGGATGCGCGCACCGGGCGGCAGCTGTCCGGCCAGGTCCAGCGCCTCGGGGCGCAACGTCGCGATGACGGGATAGCCCCCGGTCAGCGGATGGTCGGCCAGGAACAGAACCGGCTGGCCGGAATGCGGGATCTGGATCGCCCCGGCCTCGGTTCCCTCCGAGGGCAGTTCGGCCGCGTCGCGCGTCACCGGATCGCCCGCCAGCCGGATTCCGACACGCGAGGATTGCGCCGTCACCTGCCACTCCTGCGCCAGGAAATGGCGCAGCATCTTGTCGCTGAACCAGTCGGCACGGGGCCCCAGGATCACCGGCAGCGTGACCAGATCGCCAGCCGCAGGCAGATCGGGCCCGCCTTCCGGCGGATGCACGGCGCCCGCGGGACGGCCCGCCGGAGCCAGCACCGAACCAGCGTCCAAGGGGGCGGGGCCGATATGGGCCAGCGTGTCGGTTGACGCCGAACCCAGCACGGGCGGGACCTGGAAGCCGCCTCGCAGCGCCAGATAGCTGCGCATCCCGGCGGCGGGCGCGTCGATTAGAATTTCGTCGCCCGCATCCAGCGCGAAGGCGGTGCCGGGGACAACAGGGTCGCGTCCTTCGGAATGAACCACGACCGCCTGCGCCGCGCCGGCCAGCGCCAGGGTCAGCGGCAGCTCCGCCAAGAGGCGTACCGGACCCAAGGTGATTTCCAACGCCGCCTCGCCCGGCCTGTTCCCGACGGCACGGTTCGCCCGGCGCAGCGCCCCCTGATCCAGGGCACCCGACAGCGAGACCCCCTGCCCCGTCTGCCCCACCCGCCCCAGATCCTGCACCAGAATCGGAAAGGCGGTCGCGACGACGCGCAGCCCCCGCGCCCCGAGGGTGGCTGCGGGTTCCGGCACAGCCGCCGCCGGATGGATGCGCCCCTGCGCCGGGACGAAACGGACGCGGGTTCCCGGCCGCAGCAGCGCGGGCGGATCGCGCGCCAGATCCCACATCGGCACCTCGGTGCATCCGATCAGCTGCCATCCACCAGGGCTTTCCTGCGGATAGATCCCGCAGAACCTTCCGGCCAAGGCAACCGAGCCTGCGGGGATCCTGGTGCGCGGCACTGGGCGCCGAGGCAGGTCGAACCGGGGATCGGCGCAGGTCATATAGGCAAAGCCGGGGGCAAAGCCGCAAAATGCCGTCTGCCATTCGGTGGCCTGATGGGCTGCGATGACCTCGGGCACGCTCAGGCCCATCAGGCGGGCGACCTGGTCCAGATCCTCGCCGTCATAGATCACCGGCAGCTCGATGGTCTTGGCAGGGATCGGTGTGGGGCCCGTGGTTCCGGCGGGCTGCCGCTGCAGGATCTGGCGGGCCAGCGCACCATCCGCCGCCACGCCCGGCCCGGTGCGGATCATCAGGCTGCGCGCGGCCGGGATGATGTCGGTGACGTCCGCCACCGGATCGTCCTCCAGCGCCCGGAACAGCGCCAGCGTCCGGTCCAGATCCGGCATCTCGACCAGCAGGCAGCGGGGCCCGACGGGCAGAAACCGCATCACGGTGCGAAGGGCGCGATCGACACGCCCCGGTCCGACAGCGCCTGCCTGATGCGCGCGGCCATCTGCACCGCACCCAGGCTGTCGCCATGCACGCAGATGCTGTCCGCCTGCAGCTGGAGGCTGCTGCCGTCGGCCGCCTGGATGATGCCGGTGGACGCCAATTGCACCATGCGGTCGGCCACCAGATCAACATCATGCAGGACCGCCCCGGGCTGCCCGCGCGGGACCAGCGTGCCGTCGGGGGCATAGGCGCGGTCGGCGAAAGTCTCGGCGGCCACGCTGAGGCCCGCAGCCCGTGCGCGATCCAGGATCGGCGCCCCTGCCAGCCCCATCAGCACCAGGGTCGGATCGACGGCCAGCACCCCCGCGATGACCGCCTCGGCCTGCCCCGCGTCATGGGCGATGGTGTTGTACAGCGCGCCATGCGGCTTGACATAGGTGACGCGCGTGCCTGCCGCCCGCGCCAACCCCTGCAGCGCGCCGATCTGATAGATGACATCCGCCGTCAGATCGTCCGGCGCCACCTCCATGTGACGCCGGCCAAATCCCACGCGGTCGGGATAGCTGACATGGGCGCCGACGGCCACGCCCTGCTGCGCGGCCTGGCGCAGGGTCTCCAGCAGGCCGCGCGGATCGCCGGCGTGAAAACCGCAGGCGATGTTGGCGGAACTGACGATCTGCAACATCGCCGCGTCATCGCCCATGCGCCAGGCGCCATAGCCTTCGCCCAGATCGCTGTTCAGGTCGATCTGCATGCTTTCTCCATCCTCGACAGAACCCGGCCGCCGGAAGACGGTGACTTGGTCCGAGGTTTGGCAGCATGGGCGTGCCTGTCAAGGATCATTGGGCAGGATTGGGCCGATTGTTCAACACTGCCAAGGGTCGTGATGCTGCCTCGGGAACCACTGTCCTGTCGAAAGAGGAACGCCATGACTGCCCGGTTCGCGCCCCCGCGTTTTGCCGAGGCTACGGCCTCCGGCAGGGGGATGAGCCGGAGGGGGACGCTGCAGGCCCTGCGCCTAGCCGCCCATCACCGCCAGCAGGACCAGGTACATGACGGACGGCCCCAGAAGGCAGCCGAGGCCCGTGTAGAAGGTCGCGGTCATCGCGCCATAGGGCACCAGACGCTTGTCAGTGGCGGCCAGCCCGCCGGCCACGCCGCTGGTCGTGCCCATCAACCCGCCATAGGCCATGGCCGACTTGGCGTTGTTCAGCCCGATCAGCGGCGCCACGAAGGGGGTGCCGATCATCACCAGGACGGCCTTCAGCAGGCCCGCCGCGACCGACAGGGCGATCACCTCGGAACTGGCGCCAAGGGCCGTGCCGGTGACCGGGCCGACGATATAGGTCGCCGCGCCGCCGCCGATCGTGGCCATGCTGACCGCGTCGCGATAGCCGAAGGCCGCGGCGATGGCGGCGCCCACTGCAAAGGACACGACGATCCCCAGGGCCAGCGCCGTGGCCCCTGCGGCACCCGCCTTGCGCATCACCCGCATGTCGACCCCATAGGCGGTCGAGACGATCGCCAGGTCGCGCAGCATCGCACCGCCCATCAGCCCGATGCCCGCAAACAGCGGCACATCGGCGATCCCCTTGCTGCCCCCCGTCAGGCTGCCGCCGATCCAGGCAAGGACCAGGCCCAGGATGATGGCCACGGCCGAACCGTGCAGCCGCCCGGCCGTCAGCCGGTCCGACAACTGATAGGACAGCCACATCACCACGCCCACCACCACGAAGGCGAAGACCAGGCCGTTCTTGGCCAGAAGCTCGATGATCATCTCCATCTTTTCAGGCCTCCTGCGCCATCAGCGGCGGCAGGGGATCATCCTGGCCGCCGATCCGCGCCACAACCGGGACCAGCGCCCAGCAGGCCGCCGTCGCCGCCAAGCCCACCAGGATCGCCAGCGGCCCGCCGGCCAGCGCCGCGACCACGTTCTGCTGCGCGGCCATGGCGACCACGATGGGGATGTACATCGCACTCCAGAACAGGATGCCCTGTTCAGAGAGCTCTGGCATCCGCCCGCTGCGGCGCATCCAGTCGGTGACGACGATCAAGAGCAGCATGGCAAAGCCGACGCCCCCGACATTCGACTGCACGCCCAGCAGGACGCCCAGCAGGTCGCCCAGGATGACGCCCGCCAAGTGGCAGGCGGCCAAGGCCGCAACTCCATAGATGATCATGATATTCCTCCCGTGATGGTTTGGACCGAAAGCCCGGGCGCGACCTCCTCCGTCGCGGCCCGGCGGTCGGATGTCAGGCGCTTGCCCCGGCATAGAGGCCGGCATGGGCCTTGCGCAGTTCAGCCTTCTGGACCTTGCCCATGACGTTGCGCGGCAGCGCCTCGGCCAGGATCACGCGCTTGGGCTGCTTGAAGCGCGCCAGACTGTCGGACAGGGCGGCGCGGATGCCGTCCGGGTCAAGGTCGGCCGACTTTGCCACGACGATGGCGGTCACCGCCTCGCCCAGATCGGGATGCGGCAGCCCGATCACGGCGCTTTCCAGCACGCCGGGCAGGGCGTCGATCGCCTCTTCGACCTCCTTGGGATAGACGTTGTAGCCCCCCGAGATGACCAGGTCCTTGTCGCGCCCGACGATGCGCAGATAGCCGTCCAGCCCAACCGTCCCCAGGTCCCCCGTGATGAAGAACCCATCCTGCCGGAACTCCGAGGCCGTCTTTTCCGGCATGTTCCAGTAGCCCTCGAAGACGTTCGGGCCCTTGACCTCGATCAGGCCGATTTCGCCCTGCGGCAGTTCGGCGCCGCTTTCGCGGTCGGTGATGCGGATGCGGATGCCGGGCAAGGCCATGCCGACCGCGCCCGGGATGCGGTCGCCGTCATAGGGGTTCGACGCGATCATGCAGGTTTCGGTCATGCCGTAACGCTCCAGGATCTTGTGGCCGGTGCGCTCGGTGAAGGCGCGGTGATCCTCCGCCAGAAGGGGCGCCGATCCCGACACGAACAGCCGCATCCCGCCGGTCGTGTCGCGGTCCAGGCGGCCGGATTTCAGCAGGCGGGTGTAGAAGGTCGGCACGCCCATCAGCACGGTCGCGCGCTCCATCAGGCCAATGGCTTCGTCGGCATCGAACCTGGTCAGAAAGACCATCGTGGCGCCCGCCACCAGGGCCATGTTGGCCGCCACGAACAGCCCATGCGTGTGAAAGATCGGCAGTGCATGGATCAGGCGGTCATCCGCGGTGAAGCGCCAGCAGTCCAGCAGCGCCTCGGTGTTCGAGGCCAGGTTGCCATGCGTCAGCACCGCGCCCTTCGAACGGCCCGTGGTGCCGGAAGTATAAAGGATCGCCGCCCGGTCGTCCGGGCCGCAGGGATGCCGGTCGGTCTGTGGTTCGGCCAGCCCCGCGCGTTCCATCAGCGATCCGTCGGCGGCATCGCCAAGCGTTTCCACCGCCAGGGTGGCGCTGGCGCGATGGGCATGGGCCTTTGCCTGCGCAGGGTCGCAGACGAACAGGCGCGGCGCCGCGTCGCCGACGAAATAGTCGATCTCGGCCTTGGTATAGGCGGTGTTCAAGGGCAGAAAGATCGCCCCGACCTGCAATGTCGCCAGATAGAGCGCGATCGCCTCGGGCGACTTCTCGACCTGCACGGCCACGCGGTCGCCGGGCGCGACCCCAAGCGCCGTCAGGGCACCCGCCAGGCGTTCGACCATGTCGCGCATCTGGGCAAAGCTGATATCGGCCTGGCCCGGTCGCTCGAACAGGGTCTTGCCCTGCATGATCTCGGCCGTCTGGACGAATTGTTCATGGATGGTCTGCATCTGGTGTCCTCCCTTACCCTTGGCTGGCCAGCGCATCGGCCAGTTGCGGGCCATGCGCGACCGTGCCGTCGCGGACGAAAGCTTCGTGCCGGGTCTCGATCCGGTCGAGTTCGTAAAGATAGTTGATCATCAGCCCATGTGCCGCCTTGAGGGCGGAGGGCGCGAAATCGGCCGGCCAGTTCAGGCGATGGGCGCTGGCGCCGTTGCCCAGGTGAAAGCGCGCGACCGGATCGGCGGGCAGGCCGCCCCTGCCCTTTTCCGCGACGATGTAGCGGGCGGCCAGCGCCAGCACCTCGGCGCGCAGCCGGTCGGCCTTGGACGCGTCAGTCTTCCAGTCACCCCCTGCCAGCGCCTGCGACAGCGTCCGGGCGCGGTCGTCATCCTGCGACGCCAGCCAGCGGGCAAAGCCCGGAACGGGCGACAGGGTGACAAAGCAGTTCAACTGCGGCAGTTCGGCCGACAATTCCGCCACGACCTGCTTGATCAGAAAATTGCCAAAGCTGACGCCCTTCAGTCCCGCAAGGCTGTTGTTGATCGAATAGAAGACCGCCGTGTCCGCCGGTGCCGCATCGCGGCTTTCGGGCGCGGTCAGGATCGGGCCGATGGCGTCGGGGATGCCACGGGTCAGCGCCACTTCGACGAAGATCAGCGGCTCGTCGCCCGTGGCGGGATGGAAGAAGGCGAACAGGCGGCGATCCGCCTCGGACAGGCGCCGCTTGAGATCCTGCCAGCCCTCCATCCGGTGGACGCTTTCATAGGCCATGATCTTTTCCAGGATCGCCGCGGGCGTGTTCCAGTCGATGCGCCGCATCCGCAGGAAGCCCCGGTTGAACCAGGATGCCAGAAGATGCGCGAAATCCTGGTCGATGGGCGCCAGGCTGGGATCCTGCCGCATCGCCGCCAGCAGATCCTGGCGCATGTGGACCAGTTGCAGCGTCGCGCCGGGCGACAGGTTCAGCCGCCGCAGCAGGGTCTGGCGCGCCGGCTCGACCGCCTGGAACAGGTCGGCGACCGCGGCGGCATCGGGCTGGCTGTCCCAGGCCGCATAGGCGGCGCGGATGCGGTCCGGGTCGACGCCATAGGCGTCGCGCAATTCATGAAAGAAGCGCAGCTTTTCGTCCGGCGTCAGGTCGCCATAGGCCGACAGGGCCTGCTCGGCGACCGCGACGCGCGAGGCATCGCCGATGCGGCCCATCAGGACCGAACAGGCGACCGTCGCCCGCTCCAGCGCCGGGCGCGACAGCGCCGTCAGCGTCTCGGCTTCGCCCGCGCGGGTGCGGCGGGTGATCGCCTGCACGAAGTCCGTCAGGAATGTCAGTCCTTGCCTGCCCATGATGCGGTCCTCCTTTCCCATGAAGTACACTGAATCAGCGCTGTTGTATATAACGCAGGTGGTGATAGACATTTCGTCGGAATTGCTGTGAAATATCGGAGTATTGAGGGCGCAGATGGGCATACCGACGACGCAACGCATCCGGCTGGCGCTGGAAAACGCCATCGTCGATGGCCAGCTGCAGCCCGGCGACCGGATCGACCCTGACCGGATTGCACAGGACTATGGCTGCTCGCGCACGCCGGTGCGCGAGGCATTGCAGGCGCTGGAGGCGTCGGGCCTGCTGATCGTGCAGCCCAAGCGCGGCACCTTCGTGGCCAAGCTGGGCATCCCGCAGCTGATGGAGCGTTTCGAGCTGATGGCCGAGATGGAGTCCTTTTGCGCGCGCCTGGCCTGCCGTCGGGCAGACGGCGCCGACCTGGAGCGCATCGCGACCAGCCTCTCCGCCTGCGAGGCCGCGGCTGAGGCGGGCGACAGCGACGGCTACTATGCCCAGAACACGCTGTTCCACCAGGCCATCTACCGCGCCGCGCATAACGGCTTTCTGGAGGCCGAGACGCTGCGCCTGCAGGCCATCCTGCAGCCCTATCGCCGGCGCCAGCTGCAGGCCCACGGCCGTGTCCGCCGGTCGCTGCAGGAACATCACCGCATCTTCGCGGCCATCAGGGCCGGCGACGAGGCCGCCGCCGCCCAGGCCATGAGCGACCATGTCCTGGTCCAGGGCGACCGCTTCCGCGACCTGGTCGCCTTGCTGAAGAGCTTTCCGCCGGCGCGGGCGGGCTGATCCTTGGCGCGGCCAAGGCCGCTGTTGGCCCCTTGCACCTTCTTCCGCTGCGTCTAGATTGCACAACATGAAAGACGATCTTGCCGCGCCGCGCCGCGGGGAAGCCGCATCGGCATCCCCTCCTCCCCCCAGACCGCAAGGCATGTCCCGCCGGGTCGCGGTCATCGTGATCGTCGCTGCTACGCTGCTGAAGCTGGCATTCTTCGCCGTGTTGGACCGGCCTTGGGGATGTGACTGCGGGCAGATCTGGGCGATGCCCGACAACCCATCGGTGAATTCGCGCGTCATGCTGGACCCCTACACGCTGATGCACCTGGTAACAGGCGCATTGCTGGTCCTGCTGCTGACACGCCTGCGGCCCCGGTGGAGCCTCTGGGCGCTGGTGGCGACCGTGGTCATCAGCAGCACCGTGTGGGAACTGGTCGAGAACCTGCCGGCCAGCATCGACCTTTTCGGCTATGACCCCGGCGACCCGCTGGCCTATCGGGGCGACAGCCGGTTGAACGCGCTGGCCGATACCGCGGCAGCGGCGCTAGGGGCTGTTCTGGCCCGCCCCCTGCCGCTGTGGCTGGTGCTGGCGGCTGTGGCGGCGATTGAACTGGGATTGTCCTTGTGGATCGGCGACGGATTCGTCATCGCAACGCTGCGCGCTGTGCTGGCACTTCCATGACCGCTTCGACCCGGTCTATCGCACCGGGCGCGCCCTCCCATCTGCGGCTGTCGCGGGCGAAGGTCAGCGCCGAGGCCCGGAACTGCGGCTCGGCCAACAGGCGGCCGATGGCGGCTTCGATCCCGCGGCGGCTGCGATGGCCGCGGCCCAGGCTGAGGCCCGCGCCGCAGCCTTCGATCCGTGCGGCCACGCCCGGCTGGTCATGGGTCAGCGGGATGGCCAGCATCGGCACGCCCTGCGCCAGGCATTCCAGCGTCGTGTTCAGCCCGGCATGCGTGACGCAAAGGGTGGCCCGGCTCAGCACGGCGGACTGAGGCACGAAGCTGCACACCCAATCGGCCGGGATGCGCGCCGCCTGCCCGTCGTCTAGGGCATTTCCATGCGACACCAGCACCTGTGCGCCCAGGTTGCGGCAGGCGCGCGCGATCCGCGACAGCAGCCCCATGCGGTGGCCCTGCAGCGTCCCAAGCGAGACATAGATCAACGGCCGGTCCGCATCGAGGCGGATGTCCGGCGGAAAAACCTCGTCCGAGCGGTCGCGGAACGGACCCAGATGCGCGATCCGGCTGCCGCTGTCGGGGCGCGGGAAATCGAGGCCGGGTACCGTCTGCGACAGGGTCAGGATCGGCGACAGGCAATCGGCAAAATCCTCGCGCGGGCCCAGATCCCAATGCGCGCTCCAGCTGCGGATCACCCGGCGGTGTGGGGACATCAGCAGCCGGGCCACCTTGGCGCCGGCCGCGTTGCGATGCAGCCCCTGCTCGGACGGATCGTAGGGCCAGGACAGGAACGGCAGGGGCACGCCGGGTTCGGGGTCGAAGGGCAGCGCGCAGGCGACCGACAGCATCGGCAGGCCCAAGGCCGCGGCGAGAAGCCCCGCGGCAGGCTCGGTCTGATCGCCAAGGATCAGGTCGGGCGCGGCCCGCGTCAGCATCCCCTGCCCAAAGCGGCAGAGGCGGTCCGTCCGGCGGGCGCCCGCCCTGATGTCGGACCAGAGCCCGCCCCCGGCCGGCGCGGCATTGCCCGGCAGGCGCAGGTTGCGGAACCGGGGCGACACCTCGGTCCCCGGCTCGGTCAGAAAAAGGGCCTCATGCCCCCGCGACTGCAGTTCCGCCGCCAGCGCCTCGAAGGCCCGCAGGTGGCTGTGCAGCGGCGGACAGATCAGCGCGACGCGCAGGCCCGGCCGCGCATCCGGGCACCCCGTCCAGCGCATCGGGTCGACGGGGCCGTTCGATCGCAGCAGGGTTTCGGATGTCGCTGTCATTGCATTTCCAACCGGCGCGCGGGGCGAATGTTCCCCATCCCTAGGCGACCCGTGTTGCATGATGTGCAAGACAGGGCTAGCAGTCGATAACCGGTTTGGAACATGACATGCCCCCTGCCCTGTCCCCGCTGAGGGGGATCCTGATGAAATGCGCCAGCGTGACAGTCTTCACGGTGATGGCGGCGATCATCAAGGCCACATCGGCAGGTGCCGACGCGATTCCGGCCGGGCAGCAGGTCTTTTTCCGGTCCTTTTTTGCGCTGCCGGTGATCCTGGTCTGGCTGATCTGGCGCAATGAGCTGTCGGCGGGCCTGCGTTGCCGTCGTCCCCTGGGCCACCTGTGGCGCGGCGTGCTGGGCAGCATGGCGATGGGGCTGAACTTCTGGGCGCTGTCGCTGCTGCCCTTTCCCGAGGTCACCGCGATCGGCTTTGCCGCGCCCTTGCTGGTGGTGGTCCTGGCGGGCCTGTTCCTGGGCGAGAACGTGCGCCTGTTCCGGATGAGCATGGTCGGCCTGGGGCTGGCGGGGGTCCTGGTCGTGCTGTCGCCGCAGCTGTCGGGTCAGGCGGGCTCGATGCCCTCTCGCAGCCTCGGCGCGGGCCTGGCCTTGGGGGGCGCCTTCTGCGCGGCGATGGCGCAGATCTTCGTCCGCCGTCTTGTCCAGGAAGAGCGCGTGACCGCCATCGTCTTCTGGTTCTCGGTCACCGCGTCGTTTCTGGGCCTGGCCACGCTGCCCTTCGGTTGGGTCATGCCGGATGCGGGCACCGCAATGCTGCTGGTCCTGACGGGCCTTCTGGGCGGGCTGGGGCAGATCCTGCTGACCGCCTCCTATCGCCATGCCGATGCCTCGGTCATCGCGCCCTTCGACTATGTCTCGATGCTGCTGGCGGTCGCGATCGGCTGGTGGGTGTTCGACGAGGGGCTGACCGCGCCGGTCGTGATCGGCTCTGCCATGGTCATCCTGGCGGGCATCCTGATCATCTGGCGCGAACACAGGCTGGGGCTGGAACGCAGCCGCCAGCGCCGGGCCATCACGCCGCAGGGCTGAGCCTCAGCGATCCTCCAGCGCCCGCAGTTCCCGTTCCAGAAAGAACGAGATGAACGAGCGGATCAGCACCAGCCCGCCCAAAAGCAGGATATTGGCAAAGCTGAAATGCAGGACGGTGCGGATCAGGTCCGCGACGATCAGCACCTCCAGCCCCGCCAGGATATGCCGCCCCAGCACCAGCCGCCCCTGGTTCAGCTGATGCGTCCGTTCATGCGCGTCCCGACGCAGCGCCTCGCCCGACACGAAGCGGGCCGCAAAGCGCAGCGTCCCCAGCAGCAGAACGGCGAGGGCGAATATCTCGATCCCCACCACCAGCCATTCCAGCAGGACTGCAGCGCGGCCAAGGTGATCCGACAATGAGAAGGTGATCTGCGTGTCCATGCCCGTTCCTGCCTTGCCGCTGCGGCCCCAACGGATGCGGCCCGGGCAGGGTTGCGTCGTTGCGACCTAAGGCAGGGCGTGCAACCCGCGACGGATGTGGCATGATGGCGCCATTCGCGAGGGGGAGAGACGCGGATGCGCGACATCGAGCATGTCAGGGAGATAGGCAAGGTCCTGCAAGGGCAGGCGACCGGGCGCGACGGTGTGGTGTCCGACAGCTGGCGGCGCTGCGTCGAGAGCTATGGGCTGGACCCCGCGCGCCCCTCGCCCGCCCATATCGTCACCGAGGCCGAGCTGCGGAGCCATCGCGAACAGTCCGAGCGGCTGATCGCGATCGCGCGGTCGGGGCTGGACGCGCTGTTCCGGCAGGTGGCGGGGCAGAATTACGTGCTGCTGCTGGCCGATGCCAAGGGCGTGACGGTCGACTTCTTCGGCGACCGGCGGTTCGAGGATGACCTGCGGGCGGCCGGCCTTTACCTGGGCTCCGACTGGTCCGAGCAGCTGGCCGGGACCTGCGGGGTCGGGTCCTGCATCGTGACCGGCGAGGCGATCACCATCCACCAGACCGATCATTTCGACCTCAGCCACACGCCGCTGTCCTGCACCGCGGCACCGATCTTTGACAGCACGGGGCAGCTGGCCGCGGTGCTGGACCTGTCGCTGTTGCGTTCGCCCCAACCTAAGGCCAGCCAGAACCTGGCGATGAACCTGGTGCGCGCCTCGGCCCGCCGGGTCGAGATGGCGAACCTGATGGGGTTGACCCGGCGCGATTGGGTGCTGCGCCTGTCGGCCAGCCCCGAGTTCCTGGAGGTCGATCCCGAGGCGGCGACCGCGCTGGACGAGACCGGCCGCATCATCGGCATGACCCACGGCGCCGAGGCCGCCTTGGGCCAAGGCGGACCCTCGATCGGTCAGCGTCTGGACCAGGTGGCTGAGCTGTCGGTGGATGACCTTCCCGACCTGATGCGCGGCCGCCCGACCGAGGACCGGGTGATCCGCCTGCGCGACGGACGCGCGCTGTTCGGACATGCGATTGCGCCCCAGACCGTGCGCCTGCCGCGCGGACCGGCGCTGCGGCCGGGCGGGCTGTCCAGCCTGTCGGGCGCGGACCCGGCGATGCAGGCCCTGCTGGACCGGGCGGCGCGGCTGGCGCGCAGCACCGTGCCACTGCTGATCTACGGCGAGACAGGTACCGGCAAGGAGCGGCTGGCGCGGGCGATCCATATGTGCCAGCCCGATGCGCCGCCCTTTCGCCTGCTGGATTGCGCAGGCCTGGATGCCTCTGCCCTGGCGGCCCAGGACTGGGCTGCGCCGACGCGCGGCACGCTGTTCGTGCGGGGGGTCGAGGATCTGGACGCCGAGGCGCAGGCCATGCTGCTGCGGCGGCTGGCCGACAGCAAGCTGCGGGTGATCGCCACCACCCGCTGCGACATGGGCACGCGGGTGCGGCAGGGGCTGTTCCGGTCCGACCTGTTCTTTCGCATTGCGGGCGCGGCGCTGGAATTGCCGCCGTTGCGGTTGCGGCAGGATTTCGACTGGCTCTTGTTGCGTCTGCTGGGCGCGCAGGGGGGCGACCGGCTGCGCGTCACGCCTGCCGCGCGAGCCGAGCTGCGGGCCCGGCGCTGGCCGGGGAACCTGCGCGAACTGGCCGCGACGCTTCAGATCGCGGCCCTGATGGCCGAGGGACGGGCCATCGACCTGGACGACCTGCCGCCGCCGCTGCTGGACCCCGCACCCCCGCCCGACCCGACGGATGAGCTTCGGGCAGTGCTGGCGGCCTGCGGAGGCAACATGGCGCAGGCGGCGCGGCGGATGGGGGTCAACCGCTCGACCATCCTGCGGCGGATGCAGCGCCTTGGCCTGAACCCGTACTGAGGTTGCGCGCGTGTTGCGCGGCGTTGCAGGGGCAACGGCACGAGGCCCATTCTTGGTGCCGGCCCGTCCCGACGCAAGATTTTCCTGTATCCGCGGGCCGATGCCCCGCAGCCTGTTTCCCGGAGGACTGCAATCCAAAGGGAGGAAAACATGCTGGACACCACCACCTCAGCCCGCGCCCAGGCCGTGCTGGACGCCTTGGGCGAGGCGCTTGCCGCAGGCGACATCGACCGCGCCTGCGACCTGTTCGTGACCGACTGCTATTGGCGCGACCTGGTTAGCTTTACATGGAACATCCGCACGATGGAGGGCCGCGACCAGGTGGCCAAAATGTTGCGCGCACAACTGGGCCATATCCGGCCCACCGGCTGGCTGCTGGATCCTTCCGAGGTGCCGGGAGAGGAGGATGGCGTCATCACCGCCTGGTTCCAGTTCGAAACCGCGGTCGGCCGCGGCTATGGCCTGGTCCGGTTGCGCGACGGCCGGATCTGGACCCTGTTGACCGCCTTGCAGGAGCTGAAGGGCCATGAGGAGGCCAAGGGCTTCAATCGGCCCATGGGGGCCAGGCACGGCGCCGGCAAGAACCGCCCCAGCTGGCGCGAGGAGCGCGAGGCCGAGGCCGCCGAGCTGGGCTATGCACGCCAGCCGCATACCGTGATCATCGGCGGCGGACAGGGCGGCATCGCCTTGGGCGCGCGGTTGCGCCAGCTGGGCGTGCCCACGATCATCATCGAAAAGAACGACCGCCCCGGCGACAGCTGGCGCAAGCGCTACAAGTCGCTGTGCCTGCATGACCCGGTCTGGTACGACCACCTGCCCTATATCAAGTTCCCCGACAACTGGCCCGTCTTCGCTCCCAAGGACAAGATCGGCGACTGGCTGGAGATGTACACCAAGGTCATGGAGCTGAACTACTGGACGCGCAGCACCTGCCAGCGCGCCAGCTATGACGAGGAAGCGCAGGAATGGACCGTGGTCGTGGATCGCGACGGAGAAGAGGTCGTGCTGCGCCCCAGGCACCTGGTGCTGGCCACCGGCATGTCGGGCAAGCCGCGCATCCCGGAGTTTCCGGGCATGGACCGCTTTCGCGGCGATCAGCATCACAGTTCTAGGCATCCCGGCCCCGATGCCTATGCGGGAAAGAAGGTGGTGATCATCGGCTCGAACAACTCGGCCCATGACATCGCGGCGGCGCTTTGGGAACATGATGCGGACGTGACCATGGTGCAGCGGTCCTCCACTCATATCGTGCGGTCCGACAGCCTGATGGAGATCGGCCTGGGTGCGCTTTACAGCGAAGAGGCCGTCGCCAACGGCATGACCACGGAAAAGGCCGACCTGATCTTTGCCTCGCTGCCCTACCGGATCATGCACCAGTGGCAGATCCCGCTCTATGAGCAGATGAAGGAGCGTGACAGGACCTTCTACGAAGGACTTGAAAAGGCGGGCTTCCAGCTGGACTTCGGCGATGACGGGTCGGGGCTGTTCATGAAGTACCTGCGCCGCGGCTCGGGCTATTACATCGACGTAGGCGCCAGCCAGCTGATCATCGACGGCAAGATCAAGCTGGCGCATGGCCAGGTGGACGAGATCACCGAAACCGGCGTGCGCCTGGACGACGGGCAGGAGCTGCCTGCCGACCTGATCGTCTATGCCACGGGCTACGGTTCGATGAACGGATGGGCGGCCGACCTGATCGGGCAGGACGTGGCCGACCGCGTGGGCAAGTGCTGGGGCCTGGGGTCGGACACGACCAAGGATCCCGGCCCCTGGGAGGGCGAGCAGCGCAACATGTGGAAGCCCACCCAGCAGCAGGCGCTGTGGTTCCATGGCGGCAACCTGCACCAGTCGCGTCACTATTCGCTGTACCTGGCGCTGCAGCTGAAGGCGCGGCAGGCGGGCATCGACACCCCCGTCCATGGGCTGCAGCAGGTTCACCACACCAGCTGAACGCCTGCGCCAGACCGGCGGCCATGGCCGCCGGTTCCCTCCGCGCCTGACGCGCCAATCACCCAACGGAGACATGACATGAAAGCCCTGCGGTTTCACGCGGCCAAGGACCTGCGCCTTGAGGACATCGACGAACCTGCCCCTCCCGGCCCCGGGCAAGTGCTGATCCGCAACAGCTTTTGCGGGATCTGCGGCACGGATCTGCACGAATATGCCTATGGCCCGATCTTCATCCCGACCGAGCCGCATCCCTTCACCGGCGCCTCCGGGCCCCAGGTGCTTGGCCACGAATTCGGCGGCGTGGTCCAGGCGGTGGGTGAGGGCGTGAGCCATGTCGCGCCTGGCGACCGGGTGTCGGTCCAACCGCTGATCATGCCGCGGTCGGGCGACTATTATGCCGATCGCGGGCTGTTCCACCTGTCGGACCGGCTGGCGCTGGCAGGACTGTCATGGGGATCGGGCGGGATGGCGCAGATGGCGCTGCTGAACGACTACAACGTGGTGCCGATCCCCGACGACCTGCCGGACGAGGCGGTGGCCCTGATCGAGCCTGCGGCGGTGGCGGTCTATGCCTGCGACCGGGGCGGCGTCACGGCGGGGTCCAGCGTCCTGGTGACCGGCGCGGGGCCGATCGGCGTCCTGACCCTGATGGCCGCCCGCGCGGCCGGGGCGGTGCAGCTGTTCGTGTCGGACCCGAACGAGACCCGTCTGGCCCTGGTCCGCGACCTGATCCCCGGCGCCGTCACGCTGAACCCCACACGACAGCAGGTCGGCAACGTCATCCGCGCGGCCACGGAAGGCGGCGTCGGGTGCGACGTCGCGATCGAATGCGTGGGCAATGAACATGCGTTGAAGGCATGCCTTGATGCGGTGCGCAAGCAAGGCGTGGTGGTCCAAACGGGACTGCACCCGCACGAAAACCCGCTGGACTGGTTCGCCGTGACCTTCAAGGACGTCGATATCCGCGGCAGCTGGGCCTATCCCACGCATTACTGGAACCGCGTGGCGCGGATGATCGCCGGCGGCCAGCTGCCGGCGGCCAGCGTAGTGACCGACCGCATCGCCCTGTCCGACGCCGTCACGCAGGGCTTCGACCGCCTGCTGGACCCGGCGGGCACGCAGTTGAAGATCCTGATCGACCTGTCGCGCTGACCGATCTGTTGGGGTCGAAGACCTGTTCACGGCCCCTTGGCACCGTCCTTGGGGCCGTGCAGGATTTCAGCGTGCTTACGATCCGGGCAGCCGGTTCATCCGGGGGGCAGCACGGCCCGACACCGGGCGCGCGCTGCGGGCGCGCGATCATCAACAGCTTGACGGCCGTGCGCTTTTCTTCGGCATTGTTGCCGCGCCTGTCACAGTCCTGCAGCTTCTTGTTGATCGGATGACAGCCGGAAACACCAACCTTGACGCGAATTTTATCTATTTCTATACAACCAGTGTGCTTGTTAATACAAAGTGACTGAGTGGTAAGTCGGCGCCTTCTGTAACTGCCTCACAGTGAAATCGCCTCCTCAAAGCCGTGGTGAACATGACGATGGACTCCCGTCGATTCGGCCTATTCGTCGATCCGGATATCGCAGGCGCGTGCCAGCATCTGCTGCCGCCGCCGCTGGTCGCCGTGCCCGCTTCGGTGGAGGGGGACGCTGCGGATCTGGCCCCTGCGCCGGGCCGGGCCTGGCTTGCGGCGCTGGTCGGCCCGTCCAAAAGCAGTGCCTGGCGCGGACGGCTGGACGAGCGCGGGATGGCTGATGTCGCGGTGATCGAGGTGGATCCCACCCGCCCCGAGAACATGTGCCGCGAGCTGCTGACCCTGCTGGGCACGCGGCTGGACAGCTATGAGCAGCAAATGGGCGAGACGCGGCTGGCCTCGGCCGTGCTGCGCCGCGAGAACCAGTCCGACAAGACCCGGTTCCGCGAGATCGAGAGCTTTCTCTACAGCCTGGGCAATCCGCAGATCGCGCGCAGCCTCAGCTGGGAGCCTTCGGGCGCGATCCGCCGCCTGTCGGGCGAGGCCACGGTCGTCCAGAACATCCCCCTGAACGCCGTCAGCATCACCGCCCTGGACCTCTGGCTGCCCGAAATGCCGCGCAACCGCGACCTGGGCCTCAGCCTGGCGATCATCGACGCCGCCGGGACCAGCCACGACCTGATCGAGGCCTATGGCGGTGCCGAGACGCAGGGCGGATGGGTGCGCTTCCTGCTGGACGCGCCGCTCAAGGGTGATGCGCGCGACTGCTCGCTGGTGCTGCGCTATACCGGGAACGGCACGCTGACCATCGGCATGGGGCCGCATACGCCCGACCGCAACTTCGCCGCACGCGGCGACGGCATGGAAGAGGACGAGGCGCTGGCCCTGCGCGTCTGGAAGGCGATCGCCGGTGCGTCGCTGCCGGAAGAACCGGCGGCCATGCTTGCCGGGTCGAGCATGGGCGGCCATGCCCGCTTCCTGTCCCCGGCCAGCCTGCCCGCGCCCGAGCTGTTCGCCAAGCCCGCCTCGGCCACCGACTATGTCACGGCCGATTACTGGGAAAACGAGGATGTGGTGATGGTGCATCCCTCGCGCAGCGGCGCCGTCTGCGCAGTGATCCGCGACGTGCCGCTGCCGCGCCTCAGCCATATCAGCGCGATCGTCACCGTCGGCCACCCCCAGGCCCCGAACCTGAACATGGCGGTGGGCGTCGCGCCCGCCGGGTCGATCGGTCGCGACGGCCTGTGGCAGACCTGCATGGGTCCTTGGGTCCACGGACTGCCGGCCTTGGGCTGGGCGCAGGCACATTGCGTGCCCGCCACCCGCATCAATGGCCGCGCCGACATCTTCCTGGCCGTGTCGCTGGCGCAGGATGTGCCGAACGATCTCAGCTGGGGGCTGTTCCGCGGGTTCCGCGTCGTCACCGCCGACCCGCTGGACGACGCCCAGATATGAGCCAGGCGCCCACGCAGCATGTAACCGTCGTCATCCCCGCGAAAGGTCACCCGGTTCTGCTGGACGATGCCATCGGCTCGGTCGAGCGCGAGCTGGAGGCGGGTGTCATCCGCCGGCTGATCGTCGTGGATGACGGCTGCCAGTTCGCCGAAACCCGGCATGCGCTGTCCGCCTGGCAGGCGCTGCTGGGGGACCGGCTGATGGTGCTGCACACGAAGAACGGCGGCCTCAGCCGGGCGCGCAACCTGGGGATCGAGGCCGCGCTGCGGCTGGACCCCGGGCTGGACGCGATCTTTCTGCTGGATGCCGACAACATGCTGGCCCAGGGCGCGGGACCTGCCATGGGCCAGTTGCTGGCGACCCACCCGGATGCCGACTGGTTCTATCCCGAATTCGACTTTTTCGGGCAGAACGGGCATTACATCACCGAAGAGCATTTCGACCTGCTGCTGCAGGCCGAGGCCAACCAGTGCGACGCGGGCAGTCTGATCCGCCGCCGGGTGCTGGATGCGGGCATCCGCTTTGACGAGACGATGCGGCAAGGCTATGAGGACTGGGACTTCTGGCTGCAGGCCGCGCGGCAGGGATTTGCCGGACGCTCGGCGCGACAACCCCTGATGCAGTACCGCAAGCGGCCGGTCAGCATGCTGAGCCACTCGCACGAGATGGACGGCGACCTGCGCCGCCATCTGCGCCGCAAGCACGGCTGGCTTTACAACCTGCCCCGCCTGGTGGCGCTGGAGGCGGAAAGCTATCCCCGCTTTGCGCTGGTTGAGGGCGAAAGCCGCAAGGTCTCGCTTTGCGTCGACCCGTCGGTGCAGGCGCCGTCGGACTGGCGCAGCCTTGAACGCATGATCATGGCCCATATGGCCGATCCGCATGCCAGTCACGCCCCGGCCTATCTGGTGTTCCTGCGCGACGGCATCGCGGCGCATCTGGCCGAAGCCAGGCTGATGCACACCTTCCTGTGGAACTGCGAGCGCCGGGTCGAGCGCAGCACCAACGACATGGAGCTGTTCTTCCTGGAGCGCAGCGACAGCGGCGCCTTGGAGCTTCAGACCGAATGCGGCAACCCGCTGCGTGCCGCGGATGCGATCTGCCTGTCGCTGGCGGGGCTGCAGCGCCTGCTGCGCGACCGGGACGAGGACTGGATGCGGGACCTGGACCGGCTGCCGCTGCCCTGCGACACCGACAGCTGGGTCCTGCGGACGCCGACTTGGCTGGCCCAGACCGCGGGGGCTGCAACGGCGGCCGAGATCATGCGCTCGGGGCTGCTGTCGCTGGCGCGCAGCCCCTGGCGCAGCGCGCTGACGCAGGAATGGTCATGGCGCGATCCGGGCGGCGCCGTCAGCCGCGACCGCATTGTGCAGATCCCGCGCGGGGCCGTCGGCGGCGGCATCGCACTGCCGCTGCTGAAGCAGGCGGGGCAACGCGACATCGGCTTCGTGCTGCCGATCTTCAGCATCGGTGGCGTGGAAAAGGTGGCCGCCAGCCTGGCGCGCGACCTGCAGCAGGACGGCTATCGGCTGCACCTGTTCGTGGTGAGCGACCGGCCGATCCAGGCCGAGGACTGGGCCCTGGCGCCCTTTGCCAGCGTGCATTGGCTGCCGGATGCCAACGCGCTGGACTGGAGCGGCGAAGAATACCTGGGCACGGCCGAGCCGAACTGGGGCGGCGGCATGCAGGGCCCTGACCTCATGGGCCTGCTGGGCGCGATGGACGTCGTGATCAACGCCCATTCGGCGGCCCTGCACAAGGTGGCCGACAGCCTGCGGCGCAGTGGCGTCGTGATGATCGATCACGAGCATCTGCTGGAATCCAGCACCTATGGGCGCGGCTATGGTCCGCCGCATCTGGCCCTGGCCTATGAACATGCCTACGACCTGTTCCTGACCTGCTCCGAGGCGCTGCGCACCTGGATGCACGCCCATGGCGTGCCGCAGGACAAGCTGATCCCGGTCGTCAATGCGCCCGGCTATCCAATGAGCGCGGCCGAGCAGCGCTGCCTTGCCGCCGTCCGCGGCAATCCGCAGGGGCGCAAGGCGCCGCTGCGGGTGCTGTTCCTGGGGCGTCTGGACAAGCAGAAGGGCATGCGCCGCCTGTCCACGATCTATCGCGCGCTGGCCGACCGCCTGCCGCGCGCCGAACTGACCATCGCCGGACGCGCCGTGGTCGAGGAAGAAGGCGACGTCTTGGAATGGCCCGCGCAGACCCGGTTCCTGGGACCGGTCCACGGTCCGGCGGCCCTGACCCAGTTGCTGACGCAAACGGATATCCTGGTGCTGCCCTCGCATTTCGAGGGGCTGCCGCTGTCGGTTCTCGAGGCGCAGCGCTGCGGCGTGACTGTCGTCGTCACCGAGACCGGAGCCGTTCGCGAGGCGGTCGAGGACGGCATCACCGGCTTTGTCGTGCCGCAGGTCGAATGCGAACGATCGATGGTCGACCGCATCCTGATGCTGGACCGGGACCGCGAGCTGCTGGCCCAGGTCGGCACGGCCGCCGCGGCGCGCGTCCGCACCTGGCGCCAGTCCACGCAGCAGCTGCGTGACTGGCTGCAGAACCGTCTGCCAGAACTACCATCCGCGGCCGAGGAACAGCCGCGCCTCCTCCACATGACTTTGAACGAGGTCACACAATGACGACGATCTACGACAGCGCTGTCCGAAGCTTCGAGGCCGCTGCCGCCGTGCTGATGTCGCTGCAGAACCAGCGGACCAACCTGGCCGCCGAAGCGGGGCGGGCGCTGGACGGCCGGCCCAAGGTCCTGCTCAGCGAAGGCTACAACTCGCTGGCGCGGGACGTGGGCGTCTGCATCCCCCAGGACACGCGCGCCGAATTCGCACGCGCCGAGGGCGATGACGGGCTGGAGTTCCGGACCTCGGGTCTGGAATGGATGACGATCGAGGGTCAGCTGCCGCGCGACCTGGCGGCGGCGACCTGCTACCTGGATGCCTCGGTCGCCTTTCCGATGCCCGCCGTCGCGGATGTCTTCCTGCGCGAGTTCAAGCGGGACGGGTCCGTGGCAGACAGCCTGCACCAGGAATGGACCCTGGGCATGGACGCCGCCTCGGTCTGCTGCCTGACGCTGGAGGAGGCGGGCGACGACATCAGCGCGCGCCGCATCATCATCCACCTGCGCCAGCCCCCGCACCGCTTTGTCATCCGGACCCTGGCGCTGACCGTGATCTGAAGCGACGGCCTGCCCGCATCGGCGGCGATACCTGAGACGGGACGACCCTGTGGACCTGAAACTGCATCTGGATTTCTGTTTCTTCGTCAACGCCGACCTGGTGCTGACCGCAGGCTGGACGCCCCGGCCGCAGCCCGACCTCGTGCTGCATGCCGGCAATGCCTCGATCCCGCCGCGCACCGTCATGCGTTTCGCCCGGCGGGATCTGCGATCACTGGTGCCGATGGGGTTCATCGCGGTCTTTGACCTGTCGCAGGAACCCGGCGCCAACGACCCGTCCGAGGACCTGTTCCTGGCCATGGGCCGGGAATACCAGCCCCTGACGCGGGACCGCCTGGCCACGGATTTCGCCAAGATGGTCGAGATCGGCGTGGACGAGACCTTCTTCGCCTATGTCCGCATGATCGCGTCCCGCTCGGTGCCGACCCCGGAAAAGCCCATGTCCCACCGCATCGGCAGCCGCATCCTGGCCGCACCCCGGCTGGACAAGGAAAGCCCCGAATACGTCCTGAGCGTGGACCAGGGGGTGGTGGGCGCCGCCGGCCAAGGCGTCTGCACGGGCTGGTACATTCCCTCCACCGCCTCTCCCGAAGGGCTGTCGGCGCTGGTGATCAGCGACCGGCAGCTCTCCCCGGTCGAGCTGATGCCCGGTGCCATGCCGCGGCCCGACCTGCAGCCCTATGCCGACCGCTATGCCTTCAGCGGGCGGGATGGCTGGGCCGCCAGCTTCAGGCTGCCGGCGCCGCCGACCACGCCGGTGCGGCTGGTGCTGATGCTGCCGGGCCAGCTGACACATTCCGGGATCGTCCGGCCCTTGGACCTTGCCTCGTCCGATCGGGTGGCGCGGGTCCTGGTAGAAACGACGCAGGCGGTCGAGGATCGGCTTCTGGCGGGCCGCCTGCACCGCGGAACCCTGCCGACATCGCAGCTTTCCCCAGCCGCTTTGCAACCCTTGGCCTCCAAACAGGACGGCCCGATCCTGTTGATCCTGGATCATGACCTGGGCGATACGGACCTGCGCGACGTGCTGCGCCGCGTCGCCGCCGTGGTGGAACGGCCGCTGCATCTGCACCTGCTGCGCCCATACCTGACCGAGGCGCTGAACGAAGCCATCGCCGGCGCCGGCCGCGAAGCCGGTTCACCGATCCAGTTTCTGGGCTGCTCGCTGATCCCGCCCCCGCCGCAAGGCCATGACGGCCAAGCCATCTTTGCCCGCAGTTCCGTGCTGTTCCATCTGGAGGGGGGCCTGCCGACCGATGCGCCGGACGACGAACCCGCCCTGTCGATCCAGGCGCTGGACCCGATGGCGAACCTGCCGGGCGGCGCCGACCCCGCGGGCGTGGCCCGTCGTTTCCTGACCGACCGGCCGCCGTTCGCCATGATCGGTCCCGCGCGGATCCTGCTGTCGCCCTTTGCCCAGCCCACTGCGTTTCTGACCCCCGAGGCTGGCCTGCGCCAGCTGGCCGCCGCTATGCTGGCGGCCGGGCACGCCCGCATCCAGGCGGCGCCGGGACAGGGATTTCTGGCCGGCAACCGTGGTCCCTTCTGCCAGAACCTGATCGAGGGGGTCAGCTGGCACGACTTTGACGGGCGCTCGGCCCGCCTGATTTCCGAGGCCGCATGACCCGCATCGTGATCGTCTCGCATTCCCACCCGGCGCTGCGTTATGGCGGCGGCGAGGTCGCGGCCTATCGCCAGTTCCAGCACCTGCTGGCCCAGGGGCAGGACGTCTATTTCGTCGGCTCGACCATCGGCCCCGAGGACGGCGCGCGCTTTTTCGGCCCCGGCCAGCGCGTCCTGGGCTTCACCGACCGCGACTTCTGCATGCGCGGCATGGGGATGGACAGCTTTTCGATGGAGCATCCGCGTCTGGAGGACGAGGACTGGACCCTCGATTTCCTGACCGCGCTGCGGGGCGACGTCTATCACTTTCACCATTTCTGGAACATCGGCGCGGGCACCATCCGCCGCTTGCGCGGGCTGCTGCCCAATGCGCGGATGATCTGCACCCTGCACGAACTGACCGCGATCTGCGCCAATCACGGCCAGATGGTGAAGACCTCGGGCGAGCTCTGCCATGCCGCCTCGGACGTGGCCTGCACAGCCTGCCTGCACCGCGCGCCGGTGGATTTTGCGCTGCGCCGCGCCCGAATGTCCGAAATGCTGGACCTGTTCGACGTGCTGCTGTCACCCAGCCACTTCCTGGCCGAGCGGTTCGAGGACTGGGGCATCCCCAAGGGCCGCATCGCGGTGATCGAGAATGGCCTGGACCATGTCGGCCCCCCGCCCGCGGCGGACGGCGATACGCTGGTCGCCCGCAGCCGGCGCTTTGCCTTCTTCGGGCAGGCAACGCCTACCAAGGGGCTGGATGTGCTGGTGCGGGCCGCCATGCTGATCGACAGGCAGGCCGGCGACCTGCCTGCTCCCATTGCGCTGGATGTCTATGGCGTCACCGCCGAAGCCTTTGCCGCGATGTGGCCGCAACTGAAGGCGCCGGCTTGGATGCGGTTCCGCGGCCGCTATCGGCCGCAGGACTGCGTGTCGATCATGCAGGGCTTTGGCTGGATCATCATCCCTTCAGTCTGGTGGGAGAATTCCCCCGTGGTGATCCAGGAGGCCCGCGCCGCAGGCACGCCCATGATTGCCTCCGATATCGGCGGCATGGCCGAAAAGACGGCAGGCTGGGGCATCCAGTTCCGCGTGGGGGATCCGGACGCCCTGGCGGCGGCCATGCTGGGCGTCCATGATCGCCCGGACATCCTGGCCGAGCACAGCGCCTGCATCGAAAAGCCCCTGGACCTGGAGGGTTTCGACCGCGACTGGCGTGCCGCATGCGGGCTGCAGTTGGAACCACAGGCAAAAGCGTAGGGGCGGGACATCTTGTTACAGCGAATCTGGCTGCACATCGGTGCGGAAAAGACCGGAACGACCACGATCCAGCAAAGCCTGAAGCTGAGCCGGAACGCCTTGGCGGACCGCGGGATCCTGTTCCCCCGGTCGGTCGGCGATTTCAACCACACGGCCTTGGCCGCCTACGGCATGGATGACGAGAGAGGCATCGAGGAGCTGCGCATCTCCTCGGGGCTTCAGGACACGAGCGAACTGGCCCCGTTCCGGGAGCGCATACGCGAGGCGCTTGCCGACGAGGTTCGCTCCGGCGAATTCCACACGATGATCTTCTCGAACGAGCATTGCAGTTCGCGCCTGAAGAAGCCGGCTGAGATTGCACGGCTGCGCGACCTGTGCCTGGGGCTCTGCCAGGACGTGAAGGTCGTCCTCTATATCCGAAGCCCGGCTGAATTCTATGCCAGCTGGTATTCCACCGCAATTGCCAGCGGCAACACCTTCGATTTTCCCTGGCCTCTGCCCGACCACCTGAAGGTCGCCGCGGATTGGGCCAGGATGATCCGGAGATGGGAGGCGGCCTTTGGCGCAGGGTCGCTGGTCGTCAGGCGGATGGATCGCGCCAAGCTGATCAACGAAGATCTGCTGGACGATTTCTATACGACCGTGGGCCTGCCGGATATTCCATATGCAGTGCCCGAGCGGAAGAACGAGGCCCTGCCCCTGAACGCGCTGATCTTTCTGCGGGAGCTGAACAAGGTCCTGCCGCGCATCAAGGACGGCAGGTTCAACCCTGATCGGGCGAATGTGGTCGATGTCCTGAGGACCTGGCCCGAAAAGGAACGGTTCCAGTTGAACCGCGCGGAAAGCCAGGAGCTGGAGGACATGTTCGAATATTCCTATGAAACCATCCGCGAGAGCTATTTTCCGCAGGACGCGGCGCTCTTCTCGGACGGGGGCAGGTCGACCGAGACATCCTGCCGCAAGCGGCAGCTTTCGCTGGATGATGCCGTCAGGATGGCGTCGTTCCTCTGGACCTCCAAGGCCAGCCGGAACTGAACAGGGGCCGCGAGAAAAAAGAACAAAAGGTGGCCAAAATTGAGTAAACTCGCTTGACGCTATGCCTCGCGTAAAGTAGCTTTACTCAAGCAGGTCGCAACCTGCCCCACCAGATAAACCGATGGATGGAAAGCCTTATGGACCAGCAAGTTGAAGACAAGCCGAAGACCAAAGAAGAAGTCAAAGACGTCATGTTCTCGGTGGCGCGGCTGACCGGCGGCTTCGAGACCCTGATCAAGGAAGTTGAACCCTCGCTGACGCTTGGCCAGTGGGCGGCGCTGGACCTGCTGGTCAAAGGCGGCGACTGTCGGCCGTTCGAACTGTCCAAGAAGCTGTCGATCTCGCGCCAGCTGGCCTGGCAGACGGGCAAGAAGCTGGAGCGGCTGGAACTGGCGACCGTCAGCGAGCCCGCCGAGCAGACGCGCGCCGTGACCCTGTCGCCGACCAAGAAGGGCGTGGCGCTGGTCAAGGCCGTGGAGGCGAAGTTCGAGGACATTGCCCGCACGCTGACTGAAGAAAAGCCCAAGATCGGCCTCCGGCCGGTCCGGCAGGTGCTGACGGCAGTGGCTGCGGTTCTGGACGCGAAAGTCGCCCCGGAAGAGTGACTGCGCGGCCCGGTTGCACAAGTAACCGCCGGTTGAGCCCTGTGCCCGGAAAAACCACTTTCCGGGCATATTTCATTGCATACCTGAATTTCCGGAGGCGACGGCTTTGAATGTACTGATCATTGGCGGGTCAAATTCACAAATGAAGGCCGGATACGCCAGCCTCCTTCCGGATCTGCTGCCCGTCGCGGATATCGTCAACCTTTCGGTCGGCGCGGCACCGTCGCATATGGGGGTCTTCCGGCTTTTGACATATCCAAGGCTGTCCCAGGTTGATCATGTGGTCTGGGAATACGCGCTGAACGACGTGAACCACGTCAAAAGCAAGGGATACAGCGAGGATTCGCTGCTCAAGTTCGCCGAACATACCCTGAAGATCTGTGCACGGCGGCGCATCAGGCTGATCCCCGTGCTGCTGACGCCGCTTTCTGAAGAAGGCAGTCCCTATTCATCCTACAGGTCGAAGCTCCACTTCCTGTTCTCCCATTACGGGGTGGAGTTCTGCGACATCTCCCATCTGGCAAGGCGCCGCTTCGGCACCCGCGTGCTGGACAGGTCCTTCTTCAAAGATCCCAATCACTACGACCCCTCCGGCCCGATGCCCCAACTGATCGCCGCCAAGGTGGCCGAGATGATCCAGGGCGGAGGCGGCGACGTCCAGAATGCCGCGCCGATGTTTATCGAAAAGCGGACCGTGGCCCGCGTCACGCGCCAGTTCGAAGACTCGTCGCAGGAAATCTTTCAGAACTCGCTGCTCAAATACGCGGTTTTCGACCCTGCCGATCCTATCAAGTTGACGTTCTCCAGTTCAGGCACCCTGACCGGAATGGTGGTGGTCGCGGGGCCAGGAGGCGGAGCGGTCGATGTTCTTCTGAACGACGAGGTGCAGTTCACCCTGTCGATGGTCCATGACGAGCCCAGGTTCAACAAGCCGCTGCTGAAGATCATCGTGTTCGGCAGCATCTTGAACCGGGACCTGCATTATCGCGAAGGCGACCGCCTTGAGATCAGGTGGAGCCAGGCCCCTTCCGCCGCCATCTGCGACATGGGTTTTTCCTTCGTGGAAGAGGGGCTGCGGGGCGACCGGGGCCGGATCGTGGGCCTTTTGTCCGAGGAGTTGTTCGCGGCAGAACCCAAGCCCGCGGAGCAGCACGTGAGGATGGCCTCGGTGCCGCAGTGAAGGCCCATTGCTGCGGCTGATGGTCAGGACATTCGGATAGGTCGAACTAACCGAAGGAACAGGTTCAAAATGCTGGGGATCCGGGCGATAATCGCTGCCCGGAACCGGCCCGATGCCCGGCCTGCAGGAAAACCGATGCCACAGAACAGGCTGATCAAGGTCGCCGCCGCAGTCGCATGTCTCATCCTGTCCGGCGCCGCGGCGTCGGCGCAGGATCTGCAGCCCTGGATGAGCCCCGAGATCGCGGATGCCTGGACCCAGGGGTACAAGGGCCAAGGGTCCCACGTGACGGTCGTTGACGACTTCAAGAGCCGGAGCCGCTACTGGGGCCAACTGGAGCCAAGGGTGCAGCGTCTGCGGCACGGACAGTGGACGGCCAAACAGGTGTCGCTGATGGCGCCCTCCGCCCGGGTGAAACGGCAGGATTTCGGCGACAACCGTGCGATCAAGCTGCGCCGGGGGCTGAACATCTTCAACCTGTCCTATGGCATGATGGCGGTGGAGAACCTCTCTGTGCGGTGGAACCCGCGCGAGCGGTCGATCATCAAGCATGCCCAGGGCGGCCGGGGCGTTGCGGTCAAGGCTGCCGGGAACGACGCGATCCCCATTGGCGCCGTCAACAGCATGATGGAGGTCGACTACCTTGCGCGGGACCTGGTCGGAGCGGCCTCCGCGATCTTCGTCGGTGCCCTTGATGCGCATGGCCGCCCTGACCAGCGAGCGAACCTGGCCTCCTACAGCAACTACGCCGGGGACGATGCGGCGGTACAGAGCCAGTTCCTAGTGGTGGGCGTGACCGGAGCGCAGACCGGCCTCTATGGAACCTCCTTCGCGGTGCCCATCGTGTCGGGATATTCGGCGGTTCTGTCCAGCAAGTTTCCGCAGGCGACCCCCGCACAGGTCGCCAGCCAACTTCTGTCGACCGCGCGGACGGACACGATCAACAACTACACGGCAGCCACCCACGGCCGTGGAGAGGCCAGCATCGCCCGTGCGCTGGCACCGGTTGCCATCCGCTAATCAGAAGCTGACGTCATAGCGTAAGGTGACCCGCGCCTCGTCCGATCCGCTCATGCTGACAAGATAATCCAAGGTCTTCGCGGGCGGCAGCGTGCTGGCCGCCAGCCGGCAGTTGACTGCGACGCTTGCACCCCCGATGGCACCGAAATCGGCTTGGCACGGCCTTTCCCGAAAGCGCCCGCCCAGCAGGCTAGTGAGCTGCAGCGAAATCACCCCGCCCTCTCCCACCGGCCGTTGAAGGACGAAGCCAAAGCGCAGGCCCGGGTTGATACGGTATTTCTCTCCGCTTTCGCCGCTGCTCATCCCCCAGATCAAGCCGAAGGCCGGGGTAAGCTCGGACAGGAAGACCAGGTTCAACTCCTTGAGCCGGGGCCGGTACCAGTCATCAAAGGACACCGGCGTGCCATCCGCCAATTCGTAGCCCCCGCGCCGCATGTCGCCCGCCTGATCTGATCGCACTGATCCGAGGGAGACCTCCAGCAAGTGCGTGTCATTCAGGAATGACTCAAACCCCCGAGCCTGGTGCAGCGGCTGCAGCCCGATGATGAAAGCCGCCACCCCGCACCACGCCCCAAGGGGGCGCAATTCAGTCAGGTGGTGGGTGGTCTTGCTCATCACGGATGTCCATCTTGGCCCAGATCGCCACTATGGTACAAGTCGACCGTTAAAAGACTGTCTCATCGGAACAAGCCACGGCTCTTCGGGATATCGAGGTGCCGGGGCGGGATCAGCTGCCGTTGCTCTGCACCACGGCCGAATAGAGGACCGCGACCAGGATCGCCACCACGACGGCACCTATGATATAGGCCATGTTCTTCTTTTCATATCGCTTCATGCCAGTCTCCCTGCTGCTGTTGGCGATTGCTGGTCGTCACCGTCCGTGCCGCCCGCCGACCAAATAGGAACGAGAACGCGCGGGACCCCGGCTGGTGTCGCGGACGCCGGTCACTGCGGCATCCGGCTGCTGGTCCGGCTGGTCAGCGCCGACCGGAGGATTGGTTCCGGCCTGCATCGACGGACCCTCGTAGTTCATGTTGCCATCGCGCGGGTTGGTATAAGCGGCGTCCAGCGTCGTGCCGCGAACACCGCTTGGCAGGACCCCCTCTTCCGTGGGACCTGACCAGCCATCCGCGCGCCATTGGGCCTCGTGTGCCGCCAGGTCTACCGCACCCTCCTCGTCCAGGACGACCAGTGCCAGATCATGCTGCGCATCGTTCAGGTTGAGCGCCGTGACCAGCGAGCAGCCCCGGGCCAGACCTTCGGCATAAAGGGCGCGATCCTCATCAGGGAACGGCAGCCCTTCGACCGGCTGGCGGAACGCCGGGTCCTGGCCGGTTCCCGGGGTCGCACCGGATGAGGCGCCCTCGGTCATGACAACATCGGCCGGCGAAATGCCAGCCTGACGCAGTCTCAGGACGGCGCGCTCTGCGTGCCGGCGATCATCGAACAGGCAGGCGGCGGCGCGCGTATAACCGGCTGCGCCGCCGGCGGGGTTGTCCATCTGGGTGGTCATGCTGTCCTCCTTCGAATCATCGGCTGCGTCGGGACGCAGCGTGGGTGCGGGGCGCAGGCCCGCTCCCGACGTGGTGGCTGTAACCAGCACGTCCCCCAGTTGTTCCTGCCAGCGGGTATCCTGCCGCAGCGGGAACAAACGCGAGCCTGCGGGGTTCGCTGCTTTCAAGATGACAGGAGGTTATCATGCCCGCCGACCAGACCCCTCAACAAGCCGCCCGCAGCTTTTTCACTGATGGGCTGCGCAACGCTCACGCGATGGAGAAGCAGGCGCTGTCGATCATGCAGCCGCAGCTGAACCGGCTCGAGCACTATCCCGAAGTTGCGGCGATGCTGGACCGGCACATTCGCGAGACCGAAGGCCAGATCCAGCGCCTGGACCAGATCCTGGCCGAGGCCGGTGACTCCGCCTCGGGACTGAAGGATATGACCCAGTCCTTCGTGGGCACCATGGCCGCCATGGGCCACACCGTCACGTCCGACGAGATCATCAAGAACTCGCTGGCGAATTTTGCCTTCGAGAACTTCGAGATTGCCGCCTATACCTCGCTGATCACGGCCGCGGAAAGCTGCGGAGCTATCGACGCGATCCCGCTGCTTCGCCAGAACCTGGACGAAGAGTTGCATATGGCCGCCGCGGTCCGCGACAGCCTGCCCGAGGTGACGCGCAAGTACATCATGCTGAGCGCCAGCGGCGAACGCGCCGATATCTGACCAGTCCCCAAACCTTCCGGGCCACATGGCCCGCCCCCATCTGCAAGGAGCCAGACATGGCCGACAAGACCCTCGACACGCTGTTTCACGAAACGCTGAAGGACATCTATTACGCGGAACGCAAGATCGGGACCGCCCTGCGCAAAATGGCACGGGCCGCGCAGAACCCCGACCTGAAGTCCGCCTTCGAGACGCATGAGCAGGAGACGCAGGCCCAGTACGAGCGCCTGACCGAGGTCTTCGAGATGATCGGCAAGCGCCCGCAGGGCAAGACCTGCGATGCGATCGAGGGGATAATCTCGGAAGCGCAGGAGATCATGGACGAATTCAAGGGCAGCCCGGCCTTGGATGCAGGTCTGCTGGCCGCGGCCCAAGCCGTCGAGCATTACGAGATAAGCCGCTATGGCACGCTGAAAAGCTGGGCTGCCCAGCTGGGCATGAATGACGCCGTGTCGGTCCTCGACCAGACGCTGCAGGAAGAATCCGCCACCGACGAGAAGCTGACCGCCTTGGCGGAAAGCGTGGTCAACGAAGCGGCTCAGCAGGGCAAGGCCGCCTGATCCGCAATTGCCGCGTTTCCGCGACATGAAGAAGGCCCGCAGCGCTTGGCGCTGCGGGCCTTACTTTATTTGAGAAGTAACAGGCCTTTACTCGGCCTTCATCGCCTCGATCGAGATCTCGACCTCGACTTCGTCCGACACGGCCGGGGCGAACATGCCCAGGTTGAAGTCGCTGCGGGTCAGCGTCGTGGTGGCGTCAAAGCCCAGCCACGGCTTGTTTTCCATCGGATGGTTGCCCTGCTGGTTCAGCATGGTGTCCAGCACGACTTCCTTGGTCACGCCGTTCAGCGTCAGGTCGCCGGTGATCAGGGCGGTCTTGTCCCCCGTCACCTCGATCGAGGTCGAGGCGAAGGTCACGGTCGGGTCTGCCGCCTCGCTGCCGAAGAAGTCGGGGGACAGGAAGTGTTCGTCACGCCCCTGAAAGCCGGTCATCAGCGACGACACGGGGAAGCTGGCCTCGACCGAGGATTCGGCCGGATTTTCAGCGTCGAACTGGATCGTGCCTTCGATGCCGCCGAACATCCCCGTCGTGGTCGAGAAACCGAGGTGGTTGTAGTCGAACACCACCTGGCTGTGCGAGGTGTCGAAGGTATAAGCCTCTGGTTCGGCCAGGGCGGCGCCTGCAGCCAGGGCAAAGACAGCGGTCAGGGCAGTGGTCTTGAACATGGAAAGCTCCTGTAGGTTGTGCCGGCAAGATTTCCGAAAAGGCGCGGTTAAACAACTAGCGATGGACGAACATGACCTGCGGGATGGCGCACAGAGACAGGATCAGCGTTCCGCCCCGAGCGACACGGACAGGGTGACGGAAAATCCGACGGTCGCCTCGTCGGCATAGCTGTCGCCCACCTTCCAGTCGCGGCGGTCCAGTTGCGTCTGGCCAGACATGCTGGCCACGTCATCCTGGATCCGCAGAGAGAAGGGCAACGTCACCGGCATCTCCTGCCCCTTGAGGGACAAGGTGCCGTCAGCCACATAGCCGTCGCCCTCGGGCCGGATGGGGGCAGTGAAGACTGCGATCGGGTTGTTGGCGACGTCGAAGAAGTCGGCCGACCTGGCCTGTTCAGTGACGGTGCCGATGGTGACGCTGCTCATGTCGATGGTCACAACCACATCGCCGGTGCCGGTCTGCGGGTCGAAGGCGATGGCCGCGGTCCATTCCGGGAAGCGGCCCTGCACCTGCGTCCCCATCTGGGCGACCGTGAAGCCCAGTTCGCCGTCCCTCACCCGCCATTCCGACGCGGCCTGCTCCAACGACGGTGCGGCCTCTTCAGCCGCCGGCTTGGCGGTGATCGCGTAGCCCGTTCCGGCCAGGAAGATGAGGATCGCCGTCAGCGCGGGCAGCGCGTGATGGGGCGTCCGGGCCCCGCCCGCGGCACGCCCGCGCAGCATCCGGCCCAGCACCTCGTCCCGGTCGATCACCGCATGTTTCAGCGCCCCGAGGATATGCAGGGCGACCGCCCCCATCAGCATCCAGGCGAAGATATGATGGGTAGAGGCCATGGTCAGCGCCAAGGCGGGCGACTTCGGGACCAACGGCAGCCCCTGACCCAGAGGCCACAGGATCGGTGCATAGCCCTCGGTCGCGGCATGTTCGATCCAGCCGGTCAATGGCACCAGCAGCATGGCGGCATAAAGGACCCAATGAACGCTTTCGGCCAGGAAGGTTTCGGCCCGGCGCTTGGGGTGCAGGGGCACAGGCCGCGGCTGCGCCAACGCCCAGAGGATGCGCGTCAAGGCCACGGCAAAAGCCGCAATGCCGAGCGTCTTGTGCAGGGAGAAGAGCTGGACCTTGGTTTCCATCTGCTCCAACGGCACTCGTACCGCGAGCAGGCCCAAGACGATGTTCGTCAAGATGATCAGGGCCGTCAGCCAATGAAGGGTCCGTGCCACGCTGCCATAGCTTTTCAGGGTATTCTGGCGCATCGACTCGGGGCTCCGGTTGTTTCCCCCGTTCTAGCGCACCCTGCTGCGGTTGAGGATGCCCGCCGCCGCACAGAGGCTGTGCGGCGGCGGAACCCTGTCCCCGTTTGCTGATCAGTAGATCGCGATGCCGGGAAACAGGATCAGCAGGCCGACCGCGATGATCTGCAAGCCGATGAACGGCAGCAGCGCGCGGAAGATCTCGCCCAAGGAAATGTCAGGCGGCGTGACCGATTTCAGGTAGAAGGCAGCCGGCCCGAAGGGCGGCGACAGGAAGCTGACCTGCATGTTCATGGCAAATAGCACGCCGAACCAGACCGGGTCATAACCAAGCGAGACGATGATCGGCACAAAGATCGGCATGGTCAGCAGCGCGATCCCGACCCAGTCCAGAAACATGCCCAGCACGAACAGGATCGCCATCATGAACAGGATGATGACCGTGGGGTTTTCGCTAATCCCTGTGATGAGTTGCGAGACAAAGCTGATGCCGCCCATGAGGTTGAAGACCCCAACCAGGGCAGATGCGCCGATGCCGATCCAGACGATCATGCCGACCGTCTGGAGGGTCTGCAGCGCGGCGCCCTTGAGCAGGCCCCAGGTGAACTCGCCGCGAAGGACGGTGGACAGCAGGACACCCGCCACGCCAACGGCGCTGGCCTCGGTGACCGAAGCGATGCCGCCATAGATCGAGCCCAGCACCATGACGACCACCAGGATGGGAAGGAACAGGCCCTTCAGCAGGCGCAGCTTTTCCGCATGGGGGACGGGCGCGGTCACGGCCGGCGGCACGTCGTTCGGCGTCAGCCAAGCCCGCACCAGGACATATCCGACGTAGAGCAGCGCCAGCATGAAGCCAGGGACGAAGGCGGCCGTGAACAGGTCGCCGATCGAGACATTGGCCGTAAGCCCATAGATGATCAGCACGATCGACGGCGGCACCATGGTCCCAAGGCTGCCGCCTGCGCAGACGACGCCGATGGCCAGCTTGCGGTCATATCCCTGCGCCAGCATCTGCGGCAGGGCGATCAGCCCCAGCAGCACGACCTCTCCGCCGATGATGCCGGACATCGCGGCCAGGATCACGGCCACGAAGATGGTCTGGACGGCCACACCGCCCCGGATGCGACCGCCGATCAGCCGCATCGCCTCGAACAGGTCGCGGGCGATGCCGCTGCGGTCCAGGATCGCCGCCATCAGCACGAACATCGGCACCGACACGAAAACGAAGCTGCTGACAAAGGAATAGACCCGGCTGGTGATCAGCGGGACCACGTTCGGGCCGAACCAGCCAAGCGCAAAGATCAGCGTGACCAGCAGCGTGACAAAGGCCAGCGGGATGCCGGTGACCAGCAGGCCCAACAGCATGGCGAACAGGACCAGCGTGCCGGTCTCGATGCCCAGGGCCTGCAGCGATCCAAAGATTTCCATCACTTCGCCCCTTTCGGCCCGCGGGCATAATTGATGGCAAGGATCAGGAACTGCAGGGCCATGACGCCGAGTGCCACCATCAGCAGGATCTTGAGGATGCCGGGAAACGCCGGATTCCAGGCACTGCCGGAGGTTTCCAGGTGAAAGCTGCCATCGGGACGCCAGGCGGCGCGCTTGACCATCTGCCATGCGGCCCAAGCAAAGGCCCCGGACGACAGGGCGCAGATGATCGAGATCAGGATGTCCGCTGTCCGGCGCGCACCGGGCGGCAGCATGTCATAGACCAGCACGACGCGAATGTGCCGGTCGCGGGCGGTGCAGAGCAGTCCGCCATAGACGAAGGAAATCGCACAGAGGAACACCGTCGTCTCATGCGCCCAGATGGTCGGGCGGCCGAAGACATAGCGCAGGACGACCTCCTGGATCAGGATCAACATCGCCAGGACCAGCCCGAAGGCAGGTATCAGGGCCAATCGGTCGATCCAGCGGCCCAGGGACCCGGATTCTGGCACGGCATGATGTTCTTCGCGCGGCACGGCTTCCGGTGCGTCCATGGTTATCCCCTCCCCTTGATGGGACCGGGCGCGGGGCGCCCGGTCTGGCGATGCTTACTGCACCAGGCCTTTTTCGCTCAGATAGGCAGTCAGCGCATCATAGACGCGCTGCGCGGCCGGCGACTGGCTGGCCACCTTTTCCCATTCCCCTTGGGCGATCTTGCGGAACTTGGCGCGCTCCTCGTCGGACCAGTCGTGGATGGTGATGGTGCCGCCTTCGCGGGCCTTTTCCACGGCCGCCTCGTCGGCCTCGGCCAGTGCCGCGATCTGGACGCGGGCAAAATCGCGAACGGATTGCGTCAGCACCTGCTGCAGGTCCTCGGGCAGGGCGTCCCACTTGTCCTTGTTCATCGAGATCTCGACCAGGGGCATGGAGTGGAAGCCGGGATAGACCGGATGTGGCGCGATGTCGTTCAGGCCCTGCGCCTGGTTCGTGGAAAACACCGTGTAATCAGCGGCATCGATGACCTTCTTGTCAAGAGACGTGAAGACCTCGGAGCCCGGCAGGTTGACCGGAGAGGCGCCGGCAGCGGCAAAGACCGACTGTACCAGACCCTCTGGCGCACGGATCTTGACGCCCTGAAGATCATCCACACCGTCCAGCGGCACGGCGCTGACCAGCGCCTCCAGCCCCGGCGTGGTGGCGCCGATGAACTGCAGCCCATAGGGGTTCATGATCTCGTTCAGCAGCTCGGACCCGCCGCCGTTCTCGACGAAGTCCAGCATCTGCTCGGGGTCCGACCAGGCGCCGACCGGGTTGCCCATCAGGCCGAAGGCCGGATCCTTGCCCGAGAAATAGGACAGGTCGGTGACATGGCCATCCAGGATGCCGGTGGCGATGGCGTCCTGCGTCTCGTTATGCGCCACGATGGACTCGACCGGCAGCAGGTCGATGGCGATGCGGCCTCCCGACTTTTCGGCCACGTCGGCGGCCCAGCCCTGCTGCAGGACAAAGTTCGGGTTGCCGGCCGGGTCCGAGGATTGGAAGCGGAAGCTGTGGTCCTGGGCAAGGCCAGGAGCGGCAAGTGCAAGGAAGGCCGTGGCGGCCAGCAGGCCGCGGCGGGTCAGGTTGGTCATGGGTTTTCTCCTCCGGTTGAAATTCCCGGCGATGGGGCAAAGGCCCCGACCGCCTGGTCGATGATCTGGTCGGGCGACAGTGCAACGCTGATCCACAAGGCCCCCTCGGTCACGGGATTGGGTGGCTGCAGCGCCTCCAGCTGGCTGTCGATCAGGCTTGCCGGCATGTAGTGGCCCCGCCGTGCGTTCATCCGCGCCGCGATCAGGCTGCGCTCGCCGTGAAGGAACACGATATCCAGCGGCCCGGCAGTCGCCCGCAGGCGTTCGCGATGCGCGAACCCCAGGGCCGAGCAGGCCAGCACCCCCCGCCGCGGCGCCGCGACAAGCGCCGCGCCCAGCCTGTCCAGCCAGCCCCACCGCATGTCATCGGTCAGTGGCTGCCCTGCCCGCATCCGGGCCACGCTGGCCTCGTCGTGGAACAGGTCCGCCTCGATGAAGCAGCCACCGATGCGGTCGGCGATGCCGCGGGCAACGGTCGACTTGCCGGTGCCGCAGATGCCCATGACCAGAATCGGCCGCGCGTTCATGATGTCTCCCCCTCCTGATGACAGCGCAATCATGAATGACAGCGCTGTCATACGTCAACCCTCTTTATTTTCTCTGTGGAACAGGTAGTTTGACGAAATCATGAACAAAACTCCAAAGATCACCCTGTCCGACGTGGCTGTGGCCGCCGATGTCAGCCCTATCACGGTCTCACGGGCGCTGCGAAATCCGGACAAGGTCTCGGTCGAGGCGCGGGCCCGGATCGACCGTGCGATCCATGAACTGGGCTATGTTCCGAACCCTGCCGCACGGGCCTTGGCATTGGGGCGCACGGACATCGTCGGCGTCATCATCCCCTCAGTCAGCAACAACGTCTTCGCGGATGTAATGCGCGGCATCGACGAAGGGTTGCAGGGCAGCGGGCTGGGGGTGCAGCTTGGCACGACGCGCTATTCGCCCACGACCGAGGAGGACCTGATCCGGGTCTTCCTGTCGCAGCGCCCGGCCGGCCTGATCGTGGCCGGGCACGACCAGTCGCCGGTCGCGCGGCGGCTGCTGGAGGGAGCCGAATGCCCGGTCGTCCAGATCATGGAGGTGGGACCCGCGCCGATCGACCTGGCCGTGGGCCTGTCGCATTTCGAGGGCGCCCGGGCCGGCGCGGCACATCTTCTGGCGCAGGGCTACCGGGCGCCGGCCTTCCTGGGGGCGCAGATGGACCCGCGCAGCCAGCGGCGCCTGGCCGGATTCCGCGCCTGCCTGGCCGAGGCGGGGCTGAACGCCGAGGATCCGGTCGTGACCACGCCCGAACCCTCTTCGGTCAGCCTCGGCTGCCGGCTGCTGGCCGACCTGCTGGCGCGCTGGCCTATGACCGACGCGGTCCTGTGCAACAATGACGACCTGGCGCTTGGCGTGCTGTTCGAGGCGCGACGCCGCAACATCCGCGTGCCTGAACAGCTTGGCATCTGCGGCTTCAACGACCACGAGATGATGTCGGCCGCCGAACCACCGCTGAGTTCGGTCGCGACGGACCGCCTGTCGATGGGCCGCCAGGCCATCGGTTTGATCCGCAGCAGGCTGGCCGGAGCGGGACCCGAGCGGGGCAGTTCCGTGGACCTCGGCTTTCGGCTGGTGCCCCGCGCCAGTACGGCGCGGCGTCGCAGCTAGCGCAGGTTTTATGCGCGGAAGGCGCTGTTCGTGGCACCTTTCGTCCCGGAGGCTGTACGGCCTGCCTGCGGTGCGCCATGGTTGCACCCAAGCGGGCAGGTTTGCGGGAAAGGGTGACGGATGCGGGTTCTGGTTTTCAACGCAGGCAGCTCCAGCCTGAAATTCGGCGTGTTCGACGGCGATCGACAGCTGTTCAAGGGCAGCTTCGCGCGGTTCCGGGCGGGCGGCTGCGACTATGTGTTCCAGGGTCCCGGCAATGAACAAGGGCATGCGCCGCATGCCGATCTGGATGCCGCCATTGCGGCGGTCCCCGCGGTTCTGGAGCAACGTGGTCTGACCGAGTTGGAGGCGGTGGGTCACCGGATCGCCCATGGTGGCGAGGCCTTTGCGGTGCCGACGCTTCTGGATGATAGTACGATCCTGCAGATCGAGGCGCTGACGCCGCTGGCCCCCCTGCACAACCCGGCGAACCTGGCGGCCGTCCGGCTGGCGCGGCGGCTGTGGCCCGACCTGCCGCAGGTGGGCGTCTTCGACACGGCCTTCCACCTGACCAATCCCGGACGGGCCACGACCTATGCCGTGCCTGCCGAATGGCGCCGGAAGGGGCTGCGTCGCTTCGGCTTTCACGGGACTTCGCACAAGTATGTCGCCCATCGCGCGGCCGAGGAGATCGGCCAGCCCTTGGCTGATCTGCGCATCATCAGCCTGCACCTGGGCAACGGCGCCAGCGCCTGCGCCATCCAGCGCGGGATCAGCATCGACAGCTCGATGGGGCTGACGCCGCTGGAGGGGCTGGTGATGGGAACCCGGTCCGGCGACGTCGATCCGGGCGCCTTCGGCTTCCTGCAGCGGCAGCTTGGACTGACGATCCCGCAGATCGAGGACGCGCTCTACCACGACAGCGGCCTGAAGGCCCTGACCGGCTGCGCCGACATGCGCGATGTCGAGGATCGGGCGGCGGAGGGCGACGCAGATGCGCAGGCGGCCATCGACCTTTATGCCTATCGGGCGCGCAAATATGTGGGTGCCTATGCGGCGGCGATGGGCGGGGTGGAGGCGCTGGTCTTTACCGGCGGCATCGGAGAGAACTCGGCCTCGATGCGTCGGCGAATCTGCGACGGGCTGGGCTTCATGGGGCTGGAGCTGGACCATGATCGCAACGGGCGGATCGCGCTGAGCGGCCGAGAGGCTCCCCAGATCCAAGCCTATGGCAGCCGCGTCCGCGTGATCGTCACGGAAACGGCTGAACAGCTGATGATCGCGCGCGAGGTCGTCCAGACCCTGACGCGACGGCCCGTGACGCCGATCCAGATCCCCGTCGCAGTGTCGGGGCGGCATGTTCACCTGTCGGCGCAGGCGGTCGAGGCCCTGTTCGGACCGGGCTATCGGCTGACGGAGGCGGCGCCGCTGCGCCAGCCCGGAAACTGGGTCGCGGCAGAGCGCATCACCGTCGAAGGCCCCAAGGGGCGGCTGGAGCACGTGGCCATCCTGGGCCCGCTGCGCCCGCGGACCCAGATCGAGGTGTCGCGCACCGACAGCTTTGCCTTGGGGATCGACGCGCCCGTGCGGGACAGTGGCCAACTGGACGGGACGCCCCGGGTGCGCCTGATTGGCCCGGCGGGCCAGCTGGACACGGATGGCCTGATCGTGGCGGCGCGGCATATCCACACCAACCCGCAGGACGCGGCGCGGATGGGGCTGGAGGACGGCGATCTTGTGGATGTCGAGGTCCGGGGCCAGGACGGCCGGGGCCTGACCTTCGCGCGCTGCCTTGTCCGCGTCTCTTCAGCCGCCTTCACCGAGATGCATATCGACACGGACGAAGCCAATGCCGCCGGAATCAGCGGCGCGGCCGAGGGCGAACTGCTTCATGGCGTCGAAGCCCGCCCGATGGGCTGAAGACCGCGCCGGTGCAGGTACGATACCCGGCGCAGCTTGCCTTGGCGCCAGTCGTCCTGGGGCAAGGGCCGCTTCAATCAGGGCGGGATACCATTGACGCGGTTGCTGGCCCTGGCTGCCGATCCTGCCCTAGCTGCGGATCAGGACCCCCCGTCCAGAAGATCCGCAGCTACCTCCAGCCCATAAAAGCGGCTATGTTTTGGGCAGGCTCCCGCCGGGTGAGGCAGGGGTTTCATCGACACAACCGGCGCGCATCCCCTGCCCGCCCTTCGGCAGGAGTGACAGAATGGACATGAGCCGCACCAGCGACGTTTGGTGGAAGAATGCCGTCTTCTATTGCCTGGATGTCGAAACCTTCCAGGACAGCAACGGCGACGGCATCGGCGATTTCACGGGGTTGGCCCATCGGATCGACCATCTGGCGGGTCTGGGGGTCACCTGTGTCTGGCTGATGCCTTTCTATCCGTCGCCGAACCGGGACGATGGCTATGACATCATGGATTACTACAGCATCGATCCCACGCTTGGCAGCCTGGGGGACTTTGTCGAATTCGTGCGCACGGCGCGCGACCGGGGCATCCGGGTAATCGCCGACCTGGTCGTCAACCACACGTCGGACCAGCATCCCTGGTTCCAGTCCGCCTGTGAAAGCCGGGAGTCGCCCCATCGGGATTGGTATGTCTGGCGCGACAAGATCCCCGAACAGGGCCCGGAGGGGCTGGTTTTCCCAGATGAGGAAAGCAGCAACTGGGAATGGCACGAGCCGACGGGCCAGTATTACCTGCACCGTTTTTACAAGCACCAGCCTGATCTGAACATCAGCAATCCCCTGGTCCGGGACGAGATCCGCAAGATCGTGGGCTTCTGGCTGGAAATCGGCCTCTCCGGCTTCCGGGTCGATGCGGTGCCCTTCCTCTTGGAGACGGCCGGGGTGGCGGCGCCCATGACGATGGATCCGCATGACTGGCTGCGGGACCTGCGCGCCTTTATCGGGCGTCGTCGCGGTGATGCGATCCTGCTGGGCGAGGTCAATCTGGAATACGAGGATGTCCGCCGCTTCTACGGCAGCGACGGCGGCGGCGAACTGAACATGTGCCTCGACTTCAACATGAACCAGGCGCTGGCCCTGTCGGTCGTTCGGGGGGATGCGGGGCCGCTGGTCCATTCCATGCGCTCCATGCCCAGCCTGCACCCGGATGATGCCTGGGCGCATTTCGCCCGAAACCATGATGAATGGTCCCTGGACAAGCTGACCGAGGCAGAGCGGCAGGAGGTGTTCAAGGCCTTCGGCCCCAGAAAGGACATGCAGCTGTTCGGCCGTGGATTGCGCCGCCGCATCCCCACCATGATGAAGAGCAACCACGACCGGATCCGGATGCTCTACAGCCTCGTCTTCTCGCTGCCGGGCGCGCCGGTCCTCTTCTATGGCGAAGAGATCGGCATGGCCGAGAACCTGGACATTCCCGGACGGATGAGCGTGCGGGCCCCCATGCAGTGGTCTGACAAAGCGAGCGCCGGCTTTTCCTCGGCCGACCCCGAGGATCTGCGCCGCCCCGTCGTGCAGGGCAAGCAATGGGGCCCCTCCGCCGTGAATGTGGAACGGCAGGAACAGGACCCGGATTCGATGCTGAACTGGAGCGAGCGGCTGATCCGGCGCCGGCGGGAAACGCCCGAGATCGCCTTTGGCAGCTGGCAGTTCATTCCCTTTCCCGAGCCGTCGATCTTTGGCCTGCGCTATGACTGGGGCGACCGGTCCGTCCTGCTGCTGCACAACCTGGCCGACAAGCGAATCAAGGCCAGCTGCATGCTTGAGGGCGCCGGCCTATGGCAGGGCCTGCGCCACCTTCTGGGCGAGGGCCAAGTCGAGCTGCAAAAGGACGGGACGCTGTCGCTGGACTTGCCGGCCTACGGTGCCATCTGGCTTCGGCCCGAGACGGGAAATCCTTGCGCCTGATCCGAGTCAGTGGCGCGATCCACAAGACAGAAAAGCCGCCGCCAGTGCGGCGGCTTTCCCTTCAACGCCGCGACGGGCGGGCGATCTTCCAGATTGCACGGCCCATCAGCAGCATGGCCAGCGACAGGTCGCTGCTGGGCGACGACGGCTCATGCTTCGGCGGTTCGGCCGCCGGCGCGTCCTTCTTCGGCCGCAGGCCTTGGCGTCCGCGCCCCTTGGACGAACCGCCCGGCGGCGTGTCTGCCTTCACCGCATTGCGCCGTCCCATCGGTTCGGGAGCGCCCGTCGTCGTATCCCGTGCGGTCTGCTGTTCGATCTCGGCATTCAGCTCAGCGCCGCCCAGGATGACAAAGGCCGAAAGCCACATCCATGTCAGCAGGATGATGACACCGCCCAAGGCGCCATAGGTTTCGGTGTAGCTGCCGAAATTGGTCACGTAGATCGAGAAGGCCACCGTTCCCAGGATCCACAGCACGGTCGCGACGACAGCGCCGACGCTGACCCACCGCCATTTGGGATCGGCCCGCGATGGTGCGAACCGATAGATGGCTGCCAGACCCAGCATCGCCAGCACGGCCATCAGCGGCCATTTCAGCAGGTTCACCGCCGTTTCCAGCGCCGGCGGCAGGTGTCCCAGTGCCACCAGCGACGGCAGGATGATCACCAGCGCCAGACCGGCGATCAGGCCCAGGATCATGCAGAGCGTGATCGCGAGCGCGGTCAGGTAGAGCTTGATCGTGCCACGCTCTTCCTCTTCGTCATAGGCGATGTTCAGGCCTTCCATCAGGGTCATCACCCCCTTCATCGCCCCATATAGCGCAATGGCGATGCCGAAGAAGGCGACGATCCCCGTGCCCGAACCGTCGTCGCCCGCGACCTTGGTCACCTGCTCCTGCAGGATGCCGGCGGCACTTTCCGGCAGCATGGCCATGACCGTCTCCAGCTGCGCCGCAATCTGGGCCGGGTCCAGGATCAGCCCCGCGATCGAGATCAGCGCGGCGATCGCCGGAAAGATCGACAGCAAGGCATAGAAGGCCACCCCTGCGGCCACGACCGAGATATGGTCGCGCGAGATCTCGGTCTTGACCCGCAACAGGATTTCCTTCCAGCCGCTGGCGGAAATGCGGGAAGGTGCAGAAGCATTGGCGCCCTTGGCAGCCGGGGTATCGCCCTGTGGCACGTCTGTTGTCTCCTGTGGAAAAAGCGGCGGCCCGCCCAAGGGGCGACCGCCGGTGGGCACAAGGGCGCCGCTGCGACGCGGCGCCCTTGGTCAGTCAAGATGTTCAGGTGCGGGTGCCGCCGCCGGTGGTGGAGCCGGTGCCGCCCGGGGTCGAGCTCCGGCCCGCGCCGCTGGCGGTCGAGCTGCTGACCGTTCCGGATCCCGTGCTGCCGGAGGACATGCCGCCGGTGCTGCTGGTAGAGCTGCTGCCCGAGGACGAACCGGTGCTGCCGCTGGTCGAGGTGCTGCCCGAGGTCGATCCGCTGTCACCGCGGTCCTTGGACAGTTCCTTTTCGGCCGCGTCGGTCACGTTGGAGACCGCCGATTTGGCTTCGTCCATGCCGGCCGAGACAGCGGCCTGAACGCGGGCCTTCTCTTCTTCGAAGATGCTCTCGGCCTCGTGGAACAGCTGGTCGCTGTAGCTGCCCATCATTTCGTCCTCGCGCGCGGTGCGCGGCAGCAGGGCGGCAAGCCCGGCCCCCAGCAGGAAGCTGGCGGCGCCGAAGATCAGCGGCTGCGTGTCATAGCCTTCGGACACGGCGCGCGAGCTCTGGTTGAAGCGCCGACTTGCGGCGTCGCTAGCATCCAGCGCCTTGCGGCGGGCGCCTTCGACGCGGCGGCGGGCCTCGTCGCTGAAGCCTTCGGTGCCTTCGCTCAGGCGCTCGCGCAGGTGGCGGGCCCGGTCCTTCATATGGTCGGTCATGCTGCTCTCATCCTTGTGGCTGCCCGAGTGCAGGCTGCTGCTCGTGTTGCTGCTGCCCAGATTGCGCGTTTCGCCATATCCGGTCCAGGACGCGGGCCTCGTGCGGGCCGCAGGCGTCGGGGGATAGGTTGTGACGCGCGTCGTTGCGCGCTCGGGTCGGGTGTCCTGGTCATGTTCGCGATAGTCGGTGCGACGATCGTGGTCATCATCATGATGCGTGTCGCGTCGTGCGTAGTAATGCTGGGCGGTATGCGTGGGATCATAGCCGCGGCCAAAGATCAGCCAGGCCAGACCGACGCCGGTCAGCGCCAGCGCGACGGGATTGGCACGCGCCGCGTCGCTGGCCGAGCCGACCCATTCCGAGCCATGCTCGCGCACCGTCGACGACAGGCGCCGCGACAGGCCGTCCAGCGAGAACTCGTCCTGAAGGCTGTCCAGCGTCTGGCGCAGCGCGTCGCGATCCTTCTCGATCTCGCGCTCGATCTGCTCGGGGTTTTCCGACTCAGTTGTCATGATAAGCCTCCTTGACCGCCTGCGCGTCGCGCTGGACGTTCTGGACCGTGCGCGTGGGCATCAGCGATGACAGTTTCAGGTCGTTGATCCCCTTGCGGAGAAGAGCATAAGCCAGGATCGCCAGCACGACGCCGACGATGACCGCGCTCCAGATCGGACCCAGATCGGTTTCGGCAAGCGCCGCGACCAGGGCCGCCACCAGCACATTCAGGGTGACCAGACCGATGACGCCGGCCACGGCGATGAAGCCGATGGCGGTGCCGGCCTGGCTGATGTTCTGGCTGACCTCGGCCTTGGCCAGTGCGATTTCCTTGCGGACAAGGTCGCTAGAAAGCCGGATGGCCTCCGAGGCCAGCGAGGCCGGGTTTTGCGGACGGGACGGATCAGACATTGCTGCCTCCCTGACCCGGCTTGCGGGTTCCTTGCGACGAGGTCAGCGTGTCGCGACCCATGCCGCTGCTGCCCGTTCCGCCGGAGGCGGGGGTGGTGACGGTCGAAGACGGCGTCCCGCTGTCCGAGCGACCAGCGCCGCTGCTGCCCGTGCCCGTGCCGCTGGATCCGTAGCCCGGAGGGGTCGAGCCTGCAGCGCCCGAACCGGAAGGAGAGTTGCTGCCGACGCCATAGCTGCTGCCGGTCGCGCCGGTGCTGGCACCCATCCCGGTGCTGCCGCTGCGCATCGCGTCGGTTCCGGTGCTGCGCGCACCATAGCTGCTGCCGCCGCCCGAATAGCTGCTGCCCGAATAGCTGCGCGAGCCATAGTTGCCGCTGCTGCCCGACATGCTGCCGGACTGGCTGCCATAGCCGCCACGGCCGGATTCACTGGCCAAAAGGAAGCGCGTGGTGGCGAAACCGGCGAGGGCGGCAATGCCAAGGAAGGCGCCGGGGCGGGTGCGGGCAAAGCTGCGGACGCTTTCCATCATTTCCGTCACATCCGTTGATTTGAGGCTCTGGGCGATGCTGCCGACATTCTCGGCCGCATAATCGAACATGGTGGCGACGGACGAATCCGGATCGACCTCGGACTTGGCCGAACGCAGGGCGTTCGCAAAGTCATCGGCCTGCTTCGACAGATTGCCGCGAAAGCTCTTCTCGCTGCGCATGACACCGTCCTTGACGCCCTCGGTCAACTGGCTGACTTTTTCGCCTGCCTGCTCCTGCAGGTTTCCGAGGGTCGAGGAACTGGTCCCGGTGGGGTGATCGGTACTCATATGAGGCCCTCCAATAAAGGTCGCGTTCCGATTGAAGAACCGGCAGCAGGGTGCAGCCGGTCCATGGTGGGTTTACAACTGACAAGGTCCGGGAATGTTCCTGCCGCGGGGCCATAGCCCCCACATCGACGCGCAACCTGGGCGCCATCGGCGGATAATCTTCACGATCCGCAGGACGGCTGGAACATTCACATGATGCAACGGTTTGCGGAGGGGCCCCAAGAGGAGGGGCAGGCTTGGAGGACAAGATGAAACTTTACACCACATTGATGGCCAGCTGCGCGTTCGCGTTCGCGGCCGTCTCGGCGCAGGCAGATTGTGCCGCCGACCTTGCCCGCCTGACGGGCGAACATGGGGCGACGGGTGGCACCGGCATGGCCGGCCAGACCGGTATGGCGGGATCGATGGAATCGTCGGCCGACGGCATGACGCATTCCATGTCGGACACCGATCCGGCCGCCATGCCGCACGGGTCGATGGATGCTGCCGGCGCCACTGGAATGTCGGGCAGCGACGGCGAGCAGGCAGAGGGCATTGCCAAGGATGGCTCGCTGGCACCGCTGGAAGAGCCCGGTGGGCAGGACCAGACCACGCAGGCCATGTCCGGCCAGGATGTGCAGGCACAGCAGGAAGGGCAGCCCACCGCCGCTGCCGAAGCTGAAGCCGCAATCGGTTCCGGCAGCACCCCGGACGCTTCCGCGGGTGGCGATGCAACGGCTGGAACCACCATGACGGACGGCGCAGCCACCGGCATGTCGGACACCAGCACGGGCATGACGGCAGGAACCGACACCGGTGCCAGCACCGAGATGCCGACCGCGGGCACGGAGACGTCCACCGGCACCGACATGTCCACGACCTCGACCGACAGCACGATGACCGACAGCGCCACGTCCGACACTGCGACGGACATGACGACCGGCACCGACAGCAGCATGGACAGCGCCGGTGCGGATGCCGCAACGGACAGCACGATGTCCGGTGCGGCCGATACCGCCACTGACAGCGCACCTTCCGCAACCGGCATGGCCACGGACGGCACCGCCGGCGACACCACCATGGATCCGGCATCCGGCATGGCAGCGGGTTCCGCCGACAGCGCCATGGGCTCGGGCGACATGAACCGCGAAGCGGTCATTCAGCGCGCACGCATGGCCTTGGCAGCCGGCGACGAAGAGGCCTGCCGCGCCGCCCTGGACGAGTTGGAAGCACTTTGACCCCCGGGGCGTGATCGCGCCCCGAGGCTGACGGCACGGAAGATGCGGGGTGCGGCTGACGCACCCCGCATTTTTTTACCCAAGCTCGCTCCTGCAGGAACCAGCGTCCCAAGCCACCTGCCCTTTCCTTCAGCCCTGCTTCGCAGAGCCCAGGAAAAACCGCATCATCGCGGTGGTGGCCGAGGGACCTGCCGCCGTATGGCTGCCCTGCGGCGCCCCGCCCGACCAGGCATGTCCCAGCCCCTCCACCACCCAGCTTTCGATCCGGAGCACGTCGTCCTTGTCCCTGAACCGGGCCACCTGCACATTATGCCCATCCAGGCGCGCGGCGGCGGCACGGCGGGTCAGCCCCGGCTGCGCCCGCAGCGCCTGCGCCACGACGGCTTGCGCATTCTGCGGCGCAACCGTCCGGTCGGCAGATCCGTGCAGGACGAACAGGCGACAGCCCGCCCCCGTGCCGCGGTCGGACCCGCCGCCCGACATCGCCGCAAAGGCCGAACCCATGTCCCGCGCGGCCCCGTTGGGCAGCCCGGAATGGCACGCCACGGCACCGAAATCCTCGGGGAAGACCGCGCCCAGGATGACCGACATCGCGCCCCCGGCGGAGAGGCCCGCCGCAAAGCGCAGGTTGGGCGGCACGGCGAATTCATGGCCGATCGCGCGGGTCAGGTCGGTCAGGAACGCGGCCTCTCCGCCCTGGGCCTCCGCATGACGCGGTTCGAACCAGTTCCAGCAGCGGTTCATGTTGGCCTGCGCGGGCTGGGCAGGGGCGATGACCACCACGCGGTGCCGTTCGGCCGCGTCATGGATGCCGGTGCCGCGCGCGAAATCGTCGGGATCCTGGGTGCATCCGTGCAGCAGCAGCAGGATGCCGGCCGGGGTCTCTCCCTCGGCCAGCGAGGCGGGGACGTAGAGCCGGTACTGGCGCGACTGACCCGCCGCCTGGTGGTCCCTCCAGGTCCAGCTGCCCGGAGAGGCGGGCATGGCTTGCGCTCGGCCCTGCGGCAGGCCGAGGCCCGACGGCAGGCCCGCCCCCGTCAGGTTCGGAAACGGCGCGGCCGAGGCCAGGTCCACCGGCGCGCCCCCAAGACCCGTCTGGATCATCTGCGTGGCTTCGGACAATTGGCCCGCGCGCATCAGCCGCGTGATTTCGGCCATGTTCAGCGTTGTCGGTTTTGTCATGTTCAGCGTCCCTTGCTGTGACGGCAGGCGTCCAGGACCTTGCGGACCCCGACGCTGGCCTGGATGGTGCCAAGCACCTCGATGGAGCGGATCGTGGCCGCGACAAGATCGGCCGGAATGTCGGTGGCAAAGCGGGCCAGGCCGATGACCCGCAGGTCCAGCATCTGGTTGGCTGCGGCCATGCCCTGCAGTTCGCTCAAGGTGACGTCCCGCAGGCCCATCACGAAGTCGTCCCGGATGATGGTCGGCGCGACGGCGTTGTCGTGACGGTCCAGCTGCGCCCGGATCGCCGCGCGGATCAGGTCGCTGCGGCTGGCGTAAAAGCCTTCGCGGACCAGTAGGTCGATGCGACCCAGGTCCACAAAACCCAGATTGATGGTGATCTTTTCCGTGTCCGCAGATCGCGCGGGAGAAGGAGTGGCCATGGCGTCTGATCCTTTAACATCCATATGGATGGTAACAGGATGTAGTGCGGTTCGCCACCCGTAAGCGCCCGTCCAGCCAAAATTCGTCTAACTGATGAAAACGGCGACAGAATTATCTGTCGCAGGTCCCCTCAGGTACCGACTGCTGTTGAGATTTTGAGATGGTAGGACGATTCGCCCCTAGCGGCGGGCATCCACAAGATGCGCGGCCTGCGCCCCGAATTCGTAGAAGGCCGATTTCAGGCCGCGCAGGGCCATCGGCTGCGGCTGGCTGGGCTGCAGCGGCAGCTCCGCATCAGAAGCCTCGCCGCGCAGCCATCCGGCCAGGAAGCGGCCGAAAGCCGTTCCAGGCGCAATCCCGCGACCGTTATAGCCGCAAAAGCTGACCACCCCGTCGGCCAGCTTGTGAAAACGCGGAAGGTTGTCGCGCGTCATGCCGATGGTCCCGTGCCAAGCGCTTTCGAACCTGACCTCGCCCAGCTGAGGATAGATCCTGGCCAGCGCCCGCTCGGCCCAGGCCCGGTGCACCGCGGCGCCCGTGTTCCGCAAGGCCCCGACCGAGCCAAAGACCAGCCGGTTCTGCCGGTCGAAGCGGAAGGAGCTGAGGATTTCGCGCGTGTCCCAGACCCCTTCGCGCCCCGGCAGGATCGTGCGGGCCAAGTTGTCCGACAATGGTGCGGTGGCCATGTTGAAATAGGGCAGGAACACCTGCTGCGTGCGCAGCTGGGGCATCAGGTGCCGGGTATAGGCATCGGTCGCAAAGACCACCTGCCGCGCGACGACCGCGCCTTGCGGGGTGCTGACACGCCAGCCGGCGCCCTGCGCCTGCAGTCCGGTTGCGGGCGAGCCGGTGAAGATCCGGGCGCCCTGCTCCATCGCGGCACGTGCCAGACCCCGGGCATAGGCCAACGGCTGGATGGTGCCGGCGCGGCGGTCCAGCAGGGCGCCCTGGTAATGATCCGTGGCCAGCCGCGCGGCCGTGGCGTCGGGGTCCAGCAGTTCGACCGGGGCGCCCCGGCGCGTCCATTGCCGGTGCCGCTCGGTCAACTCCTCCAGGCCGGATTGTCCGACGGCGACATGCAGCGTTCCTACATGGTTGGCCTCGCAGTCGATGCCGTGACGCGCTATCAGGTCCCAGACATGGGCCGGCCCTTCGCCCAGAAAGCCGATCAGCCGGTCACCCGCCTCGGGTCCAAGCTTCCGCACCAGGTCATCGGGCATCACCCACATGCCCGCATTGACCAGGCCCACGTTGCGCCCCGCCCCGCCAAAACCGATCTCGACCGCCTCCAGCAGGACCACGTCGCTGCCGCGTTCGGCCAGGTGCAGCGCAGTCGAAAGGCCAGTATAGCCACCTCCGATCACCACCACCTCGGCCCGCACCTCACAGGTCAGGGCCGTCGTGGCCGGGGCGGCCGGCGCGGATCGCTCCCAGAGACCGTGGCTGCGGGGGTCGTTCTGCATCGGGATCGGCCTTTCGTCTGCACAGCGCCACTGCGCCCGGAACCCAAGTCCTGCGCCAGCTTCCGCCGATTGGCCAGCCCGATCTTGCTTGGCAATATCCCTGTTGGACCGGCAGCGCGTCAGACGGCGAAGAGTGCGCGAAAGGCTCCGGGCCGCTTGGCGACATCGGCCAAGGTATAGCGGTCCAGCGTTGCCATGAAGGCCTCGGTCGCCTCGGACAGGATCGCGGGCAGGCCGCAGGCGGGTGCAATCAGGCAGGTGCTGCAATCGACCAGTGCGCCGTTTCCCTCGGTGTGGCGCACGACCGATCCGATGGTGATCAGCCCCGCCGGCCGCGGCAGCCGCAGCCCGCCCCGCCTGCCGCGCACGGTTTCGACAAATCCCGCATGGCCCAGGTCCTGGACGATCTTCATCAGGTGATTCTGCGAGATGCCATAGGCATCCGCGATCTGGCGGATCGAGGCCAGACCTTCGTCCCGGCCGGCCAGAAAGATAAGCACGCGCAGGGCGTAATCGGTGTAGCGGGTCAATTTCATGGGGACAAAATAGATATATTTACACTGCATGTATATCGCTTTAATACATGCACCACGAATACATGTTAAAGGAAGACGTCATGCCAAGGTCCCTGTCCCCGGACACCATCGACATCATCAAGGCCACCGTGCCCGCGCTGGAACAGCATGGACCGACCATTACCGAAACAATGTATCGCCGGCTGTTCCGCGACCCGCAGATTGCCGCGCTGTTCAACCAAGCGAACCAAAAAAGCGGTGCGCAGCGGCTGGCCCTGGCAGGGGCCGTGCTGGCCTATGCCAGGAACATCGACAACCTGGGTGCCCTGGGTTCGGCAGTCGAGCGGATGGCCCAGAAGCACATCGGCTATGCGATCCTGCCCGAGCACTATCCCCATGTGGCCACGGCCCTGCTGGGCGCGATCGAGGAGGTTCTGGGCGAAGCTGCGACCCCCGAAATCCTGCAGGCCTGGGGCGAGGCCTATTGGATGCTGGCGGACATCCTGATCGGGCGCGAGGCGCAGATCCGGGCCGAGATCACCAGCCAGCCCGGCGGCTGGACCAACTGGCGTCGCTTCGTCATCACCGAGCGGCCGGTCGAGGCGGAGGGCATCACCTCCTTTGTCCTGCGTCCCGAGGACGGCGGCCCGCTGGTTCCGCACAAGCCGGGCCAGTACCTGACCCTGCGCTTTGACGTGGCGGGGCTGGAAGGGGTCAAGCGAAACTACTCGATCTCCAGCATGCCCAACACCCGGTTCTATCGCCTGACGATCAAGCGACAGGCGGGCGGCGAGGCGTCGCAGTTCCTGCACGACCAGGCGACCATCGGCACCGTGCTGGAAGCCACGCCCCCGGCAGGCGATTTTCACCTGCCGGAAAATCCGCAACGTCCGCTGGTCCTGATGTCGGGGGGCGTCGGCCTGACCCCGCTGGTCAGCATGCTGGAGGTCGCCGCCGAGCGGCACCGCGACCTGCCCCTGTGGTATGTCCATGGGACCGCCAGCCCCGCCCAGCACGCCCTGGATACCCAGGTACGCGAGGCGGCGGCACGGCATGGGCAGGCGACCGTGGCCACCTTCTACGAGAGCGGCGCGACGGACGAGGCCTCGGCCGGGCGCATCACCCTCGACTGGCTGCAGGCCAACACCCCCCTGCCCGAGGCTGACATCTACCTTTGCGGACCCAAGCCCTTCCTGCGTCATTTCGTGCCGGGCCTGCTGCGCGCGGGCATCCCGGCCGACCGCATCCATTACGAATTCTTCGGCCCCGCCGATGAACAGCTTGCTGCCTGAACGGAGTCAATGATGGCCAGCCTGCCGAACCGGTATGCCGGTTCGGCAGGCTGGCCTGACTGTCGCACGGTTACCGGCGCTTCTGCCCCCTTGGGATATCCTGGGCCGGCGCCACCGTTCCCTCCTTCAAGCGGAATGCAGGCGGACGCCGCTTTGGCTGAGGTGCGGATAAGGGGGTTCAACCGACATGCGCCTGCGTCGTGTTCGCCCGGCTGGCGCGGCCACGGCGGACCTGGCCCTGTCCCTGGGGCCGAAAGGGTGTGCGTGTACGGCCGTCAGTCGCTTCCGGCAATATGGGACGCGATCATCAGGTCCAGGTGCGCACCGCCGCCATTCTTGAACACCGTCACCTCGTCGGCCGATCGGCGCGCAGACGTGGCAAGCGCCACGAGGTCGTAGAGATCGCCCCTGACGCTTGCTTCGCTGATCGCGCCCGAGGCGATGGGCATCATCAGTTCGCCGATATGGCCCAGGGTCGTGTCGCGGCTGTCGACATAGAGCGCGGCCTTTGCCATCAGATGGTCGTCGGCCTCGCGCATGTCGGCCTTGTAGGCGCCGATCAGGTCGACATGCGTGCCCGGCCGGACCCAGTCCCCCAGGATCAGCGGCTCGCGCGCCATGGTCGCCGACGAAATGATGTCCGCAGCCTGAACTGCCGCCTGCAGATCGGTCACGGCGGCCACCGGTGCCGCCACCGGCCCCAGGCTCGCCACCAGCGCCTCGGCCTGTTCGGACCTGCGCGCCCAGACCGAGATCCGCTCGAGCCGCGGGAAAGCTGCCGAATAGGCCTGCACAAGGCTGGCCGCCACCGCACCCGCGCCCAGGATCAGCAGATGCCGGCTGTCGGGACGCGCCAGCAGCTGAGCCCCGAGAACCGAATCGCCCGCCGTCTTGAACTCGGTCACCAGGCGGCTGTCGATGATGGCGCGGACCGACCCGTCATCTGGCCCGAAGACCAGCATCGCGCCCTGCACGGTCGGCAGGTCGCGCGCCGGGTTGGCACCGAAGACGGTCACGGATTTCACCCCATAGCCCAGCCCTTCGATATAGGCGGCCCGGCTGAGCAAAGCCCCGGACGCCGGCCCCAAGAAAATATCGCCGACCTGCGCGCGGGGCAGCAGATGCCCCCTGCGCAACGCCTCGACCGCGCCCGGCCAGGTGATGTGGTCCCGCCCCTGGTCATAGGTCAGGACGCGGGGCTGGGGATGGATGGTGGGCATGCTGTCGCTCCTGTCGGCGGGCGCGCATCCCTTCGTCCGGCTGACGGCTGCGGGGCGGCCCTTGTCCTGCAATGGCTAGCCGCTTGTGCTGCCTGCCGCAACCGTTCGGAGCCGGAACCGGCAGCCCCCGCTAGAGGTCCTTGACCAGGCGCAGGGCGTCGTAGATGGCGGCATGGGTGTTGCGGGCGGCGACGGCGTCACCGATGCGATAGAGGCGGAAGCCAGCCTCCGGTTGCGGTGCCACACATTGAGCGTCACCTGCGATCAATGCTCCGTAATCCACTTCGCCCAGGTTCTTCGACAGCGGCTTGAGGTCAAAGTACAGTTGGTCCAGCGGTCGCGTGCCATGGTTCACCACGACCTGGTCGACCAGCCGTTCCCGCGTCATGTCGCCATAGTCGCTGCCAAGCGTCGCGCGCAGCCGGTTGCCGTCGCGCCTGACCGACAGCAGCCGCCAGGTCACCGTGAAGGTGACGTCGCGCCGCTGCAGGCTGCGCATGTAGGGCACCAGGTTCATCGCCATGACCTCGGGGGAAAAGCTGCGGTCGGGGGTCACGATCTCGACCGCGGCCCCGGTCGCGGCGATGATGTCGGCAGCCTGCAGCGCGGCGTGGTCCCCGGCATCGTCGAAGATCAGGACGTTCTGGCCGGGCTTCACGTCGCCCGACAGGATGTCCCAAGCCGAACAGACCAGGTCGTTGCCCTGCGTCAGCACCTCGGTGTGCGGCAGCCCGCCGGTGGCGATGATGACCTCGTCCGGATCGGTGGCCAGAACGTCGGCGGCCTCGGCAAAGCGATTGAAGTTGAACGTCACGCCGTGCTTTTCGCACATCGCCATCCGCCAGGAGATGATCGAGATCATCTCGCGCCGGCGCTCCTGCAGCGCGGTCAGGCGGATCTGGCCGCCGGGCCGGTCTGCGGCCTCGAAGACGGTGACCCGGTGGCCGCGCTCTGCCGCGACGCGCGCCGCCTCCAGCCCAGCAGGGCCGGCGCCCACGATGGTGACACGCCGCTGGACGGACGCGGGCGGGATGTCGTGCGGCATCGTCTCCTCACGCCCCGTGGCGGCGTTGTGCAGGCAGAAGGCCATGCCGCCCTGATAGATCCGGTCGAGGCAATAGTTCGCGCCCACGCAGGGGCGGATGTCATCCTCGCGACCCTCGGCAACCTTGCGGACCAGATGCGGGTCGGCCATATGCGCCCGCGTCATCCCCACCATGTCCAGAAGGCCCGAGGCAATGGCGTGGCGCGCCGTCGCCACGTCGGGGATCTTGGCGGCATGGAAGGTGGGAAAGCCGGTGGCGCGGCGGATCTCTCCGGCGAACTCCAGATGCGGCGCATTGCGCATCCCCTGCACCGGGATCAGGTCGGTCAGGCCCGCATCGGTGTCGATATGCCCGCGCACCACGTTCAGGAAATCGACCAGCCCGCTGTCCTTCAGCATCTGCGACACGCGGAACCCTTCGTGTTGCGTCATCCCGCCCGCCAGGACCTGGTCGCCGGTGTAGCGCAGCCCGACGATGAAATCCGGCCCGCAGCGGTCGCGGATCGCGCCCAGCACCTCCATCGTGAAGCGCAGCCGGTTCTCCAGGCTGCCGCCATAAGGCGCGTCCAGATCGTTGGTCAGCGGCGACCAGAACTGTTCCAGCAGATGACCATAGGCCTCCAGCTCGATCCCGTCGACGCCGGCCGCCTTCATGCGTTCGGCGGCATCGGCGAAGTCGGCCTTGATGCGGGCGATGTCCCAGTCCTCCATCCGCTTGGGAAAGGCGCGATGGGCGGCCTCGCGTTCGTGGCCGGGGGCCACCACGGGCAGCCAGTCGCCCTTGTCCCACCGCGTGCGGCGGCCCAGATGTGTCAGCTGGATCATCACCGCCGCGCCGTGGTCGTGGCATTCGTCGACCAATTGCTTCATCCAGCCGACGACCTCGTCCTTCCAGGCCAGGATGTTGTTGAAGACCGGCGGACTGTCGCGGGACACGGCTGCCGAGCCCGCCGTCATCGTCAGCGCCACGCCGGCCTTGGCGCGTTCGACGTGATAGGCGCGGTACCGCTCCTTTGGCATCCCGTCCTCGGGATAGGCGGGCTCGTGACTGGTGATCATGATGCGGTTGCGCAGCGTCAGGTGCTTCAGCCGGTAGGGCTGCAGAAGCGGGTCATCAGTCATCTCAAGCTGCCTCACGCTGGAGGAATTTGGGCACTCTAGCGCCGAATGTTCACATGTGTCAATCTTATCGCCAGTGCTGTCTTTTCGATGTGCATTATTGAACATATCGATTGCCGCTGTCTCGGGCCTCCGCTATTCTCGGCTCATGGAACAAATCGATACGGCCGGCGCAGGCTGGCGGGGCTCTCGAGACGGTTGGTTGGAAGCGGGGTATCAAGCCCTGATCGAAAAGGGCGTCGATGCGGTCAAGATCATGCCGCTGGCCCGGCAGCTGAACCTGTCGCGGACCAGCTTCTACTGGTTCTTCGAGGACCGCGAGGCCTTGCTGGCCGCGCTGCTCGACGGGTGGCAGGCCCGCACGACCGAACCGCTGATCGCCGCCACCCGCCAATATGCGGAAAGCCAGGCCGAAGCGATGCTGAACGTGATCGGCTGCTTCCTGTCGCGGGACAGTTTCGATGCGCGCCTGGAATTCGCCGTCCGCAGCTGGGCGCTGCAGGATGCGGGTGTCGCGGCGCGGGTCGCGGCCGCCGATGCCGCGCGGCTGGAGGCGCTTTGCGGCCTGCTGCAGCTGTGGGGTCATGATCCGGCAGAGGCGGATGTTCGCGCGCGCACCGTCTATCTGGTGCAGATCGGCTATATCTCGATGCAGTCGGACGAAGACATCGCCACCCGCCTCGCGCGGGTCCCGACCTATGTCCGCATCTATACCGGCACCTTGCCCGAGCCGCGCGAGATCGCCCGTTTCAACGCGCGATTCCGGGACTCCGGCGCGGCATGAGGATCGGGATCAATGGTTCGCATCTCCGGGCCAGGCAGGCCGTGGCGCCACCGGACCTGTTTCTGCTGAACGGCAGCGGCCCCTTGTCCAGCCATCGCACCCTCCCGACGTGACCGGGGCCAAGGATGTAGAATAACGCCTGCCAAGCTGTGACTGTCATCCATTCTGTCAGATTGCAGAGTTTATGAGCGCTTCGACCCGCTGCGCCCCGACGCGCTGATCGTGTCATTTACGCCCCGGCGAGGCGGCTACTACCGAAACAGTTGAACACCTCCCGCAAGCGGCCGATGATCCGGAAACCCGCAGTCCTCACGGGGAGGAACAGATCCATGCAGCAGATCTCCGTCATCACCCTGGGCGTCGAGGACCTGTCGCGGTCGCGCCGGTTCTATACCCAAGGCTTCGGCTGGACGCCGGTCTTCAAGAATGACCAGATCATCTTCTACCAGATGAACGGTGTCGTGCTGGGCACCTTCCTGCGCCAAGCTCTGGAGGAGGACATGAACCGCCCCGGCCTGCGCGGCCCCGGCCCATGTTCCCTGGCGCATAATGTGCCCGATCGACAGGACGTGGCGCCCCTGATGGACCGCCTGATCGACAGGGGTGGCCGCCTCCTGCGCCCGGCCGATGCGCCGGGCCATGGCGGTTTCCGGGGATATGTGGCCGATCCGGACGAACATGCCTGGGAGATCGCCTGGAACCCCGCCTGGTCCATCGACGCCGCCGGCCATGTAACCTTCGGCCTCTAGCGCAGGATCCGCGCGCCGTCAGTCCGCCCCTCCGGCGTGGCTGCCTTGGCATTGGTCATGGTCGCCCAGCACCTCGATCACGCGGCATTCGCCGATGGTGCCGCAGGCGCATTGCCGCAGCATGCGTTCCAACTCGTCGCGCAGCGCGGTCAGCCGCTGGATTCGGGCATTGACCTCCTGCAGCTGGCGCCGCGCGATGGCGTCGGCAGCGGCGCAGGACTGATCGGGATGATCCGACAGTCCCAACAGCTCGCGAACCGCCTCCAGCGGAAAGCCGAGGTCGCGGGCATGCCGGATGAAGGACAAACGCGCGACCGCACGACGATCATAGAGGCGCTGGTTGCCCTGCGTGCGCGGGGGACGAGGCAGCAGCCCGACCTGTTCGTAATAGCGGATGGTCGGCACCTTGACCCCGGTGGCCGCGCTCAACTTGCCGATGCTTTGCATGGAAATCCCCTCTTGAACCTCTAGCGACTAGAGAACCCATGTTCTGAGGCGAAGCAATGAAAGACAGCGGGACCGGAGATCGAGCTATGCCTGAACGTCGCGAATGGACCGTCACCGGAATGGACTGCGCCTCGTGCTCGGGCAAGATCACGCGCGCGCTGGAACGGCTGCCGGGCGTCGGCGAGGTCAGCGTGGCTTTGATGACCGAGCGGCTGTCGCTGACCCTGGTGCCCGGAACCACCGGTCCCGAAGCCATCGAGGGCGCCGTCCGCAAGCTGGGCTTCCAGATTGCGCCACGCGGGCAGGCCGTGGCGCGCAAGAAGGCGTTCGTTCTGCCCGGCCAGGCCTTGCAGCCTGCCCATGATCATGTCGCCGAAGAAGCGACGCCGAGCGGCGGCCATGCCCATGCAGCGCATGGCCACCGCGAGACGCGCTGGTTTGCCACCGCCAAGGGGCGGTTGGTGATCCTGACCGGCGCGCTGCTGGGCGCGGCGTGGATCTTCCAACTGCTCTCGGCCGCGCCCACCGGCCAATGGGCCTTCGTGCTGGCCTGCCTGATCGGGCTTGTCCCGGTGGCACTGCGCGCCACCCAGGCCCTTCGCATGGGACAGCCCTTCACCATCGAAGGACTGATGACCATCGCGGCCGGCGGCGCCCTGCTGATCGGTGCGGCGGAAGAGGCGGCGCTGGTCGTCTTCCTGTTCGCGGTGGGCGAGGTTCTGGAGGGCGTCGCCGCCGAACAGGCGCGCCAAGGCATCCGGGCGCTGGCCAACCTGGTGCCGCGCACCGCGCTGCTGGAGGTCGGGGGCCGGACACGGACCGTGCCGGCCGAGGCGCTGGAGATCGGGCAGATGGTGCTGGTCCGTCCGGGCGACCGCATCCCGGCCGACGGCGAAATCGTCCAAGGCACAAGCGGCCTCGACGAAAGCCCCGTCACCGGCGAAAGCCTGCCCCGCAGCCGGGGCCCGGGAGAGATGGTGTTTGCAGGCTCGATCAACATCGAAGCCGCCCTGCGGGTCCGCGTGACGCACGAGGCCAGCGACAACACCATCGCCCGCATCATCCGCCTGGTCGAGGAGGCCGAGGAGGCACGCGCGCCGACCGAACGCTTCATCGACCGCTTTAGCCAGTATTACATGCCGGTGGTGATCGTTCTTGCGGCGCTGGTGGCGCTGGTCCCGCCGCTGGCCGGCGGGGCGGACTGGGCGACCTGGATCTATCGCGGCCTTGCGCTGCTGCTGATCGGCTGCCCCTGCGCGCTGGTCATCTCAGTTCCCGCATCGATCGCCGCGGCGCTGTCCGCGGGCGCGCGGCGCGGCCTGCTGATGAAGGGCGGCGGGGTGATGGAAGCGGCGGCGCGGACCCGGCATGTGGCCTTTGACAAGACCGGAACCCTGACCCGTGGCGCGCCTGTGGTCACCGACCTTCTCCCCGCTGAAGGCGTGACCGAGGCCGAACTGCTGGCCGTCGCGGCGGGGGTCGAGGCCGGTTCGAACCACCCCTTGGCGCGCGCCATCCTCGGCCGGGCCGATACGGCCGGCGTTCCGGCCCTGCCCTCGCATGGCGCCCGGGCGCTGCCGGGCATCGGTGCCGAGGCCGTCGTGGGTGAGGGCCTGGCCTGGGTCACCACGCCCCGCCACGCGACCGCAGGGGGCAGCATCACGGCCGAGGCCGTCGCAGATGTGGCGGCGCTGGAGGATCAGGGCAAGACCGTGGTCGTGGTCCACCGCAAGGACCGCGCACTGGGGCTGATTGCGCTGCGCGACGAACCGCGCCCCGATGCCGCCGAAGCGGTGCAACAGCTGCGCGCTATGGGGCTGGGCGTCACGATGCTGACGGGGGACAACCCGCGCACCGCCGCCTCCGTCGCGGGCGGGTTGGGGGTGGAGTTTCGCGCCTCCCTCTTGCCAGAGGACAAGCTGACGGCGATCCGGGATCTTGCACGGGGCGGACCTGTCATGATGATCGGCGACGGCATCAATGATGCGCCCGCCCTCAGGCAGGCGCAGGTCGGCGTGGCGATGGGGGGCGGCACCGACGTGGCGCTGGAGACGGCCGATGCCGCCATCCTGCGCGACCGGGTGGCGGATGCGCCGGCCATGATCCGGCTGGCGCGGGCGGCGATGGGCAACATCCGGCAGAACGTGACCCTGGCCCTGGGGCTGAAGGCGGTCTTTCTGGTGACCTCGGTCTTGGGGATCACCGGCCTCTGGATCGCCATCTTGGCAGATACCGGCGCGACCGTGCTGGTGACGCTGAACGCGCTGCGGCTGCTGCGCCTGGACCCGACGCGGCACTGACCCGGGCTGTCGGATCAAGCGGGGAAGGGAGAGGCCCCCACAAGCCAAACGTGCAGGTGCAGCAGGGCGAACCAGGCCACCAAGCCGATCCCGGCCCGTGACAGAACCGCCCGCCCGTTGCGCCGCAGCCAGGCGGGATCGACCAGCGGCGCGACCGAAAGGATCGAGGTGCGGCTGAAGAACATGGCGGCCTCGGGGCCCAGCACCCGTCGCGCCTTGGCGTCGAAGGCCAAGATTGCGGCGATTGCCATCGCCAGAAAGCTGCCGAACAGGATCACATGCGCCAGATCGCCGGTCGGCGGCAGATGCGCCCCCGACCACAGGGCCAGCGACAGGAACAGCGGATGCCGGGACACCGCGGTCATGCCGGGGTCGGCAGGATCGAACCGGCCGCCCTGCCGTCCGCCGAGTGTGAAGCGCTGCGGCAGGCCCATCCCGCAGGCGATCAGCACGAAGGCCAGCGGCATCACCAGGTTCGGCACCCACCTGGTCCATGGCAGCTGCGGCCAGATCTGCACGAAGGGCGCCCGCCCCGCCGCCGCGATCAGCCAGATCAGCAGCGCGACCGACAAAAGACCATAGGCCATGACATAGGACCGCCGTCCCATCCGCGCGATCAGCCGATCCCGCATCCCGCCCATCCGGGGCAGGAAGTGGCTGGCCGCGAACAGCACCAGCGCCAGAACATATTCGGTCCAGTCGCCCATCTTGCCCCACCTTCTTCCACGATGCGCGTGAGGGAACAAGCAGGCCGCGTTGCACACCCGCTTCTCTTGACCTGTTTGCGCTGTCGGGCGAAGCTGGCAATATGTCGAACAAATCAGCACCCCCGGCCGCGCCTTTCGATCTGAGCGCCCGCCCCGACAAGCGCAAGAACGAGTCGATCGCCGATTGGCTCGGCTGCCAGATCGTGGCCGGCACCCTGGCCAGCGGCCAGCCGATCCCCAAGGAGATGGATTTCCTGACCGAGACGGGGATCTCGCGCGGGGCCTATCGCGAGGCGCTGCGCCGGCTGGCGGGCAAGGGAATGTTGGTCACCCGCACCCGAAGCGGCACCCGCGTCGCCCCGCGCGAGGACTGGTCGCTCTTGGACCCCGATGTCGTCCGCTGGAGCTTTGAGAGCGGCGCGCCGCCGGACTGGTACATCCGGGCCCTGTACGAACTGCGGGCGATGATCGAACCCTCGGCGGCGGGGCTTGCCGCCGAACGCCGGACCGAGGCCGATCTGCAGGCCTTTCACGCGGCGCTGGAGGCGATGCGGTCCTGCGACATGACCGAAAGCAGCTGGCACCAGGCCGATGCCAGCTTTCATCGCGCCATTCTGGTCAGCGCCGACAACCCGGTGCTGCTGTCGCTGGAGGCGGGGATCTGCGCGGCGGTGGCCTTCACCACCGCCTTCCGCTATCGCGACATGCCCAACCCGCACCGCAAGAACCCGGTCGAGGAACATGCCGCCGTCTTCGAGCGGATCGAGGCGCGCGATCCGCAGGGGGCCCGCAGGCTGATGTCCGAGCTGATCGACACGGCGCTGCTGGATTCCAGGGGCACCACGGTTTTTGACCTGTCCCTGCCGGCGCGCCCGACCTGAGGCGCGCCGGCGAAGGGGTCAGCCCTTGACCCCCGACGAGATCATCACCGCCTCGGTCACGCGCTTCTGGAAGATCAGGTAGGCGATCACCACGGGCGCGGCGGCCAGCAGCGCCACCGACATGATGCGCGCATAGGCCACGCCGAAGGCGTCGTTCACTTGGGTGATGCCGACCGGGATCGTCATCATGTTTTCGGTCGTGATGACCAGGAAGGGCCAGAGGAAGGCGTTCCAGGACATGATGAAGGTGATGATGCCAAGCGCCGTGGTGATGCCCCAGTTCAGCGGCAGATAGACCTTGAAGAGCAGCGTATAGTCGCCCCCGCCATCCAGGACGACGGCCTCTTTCATCTCCTTGGGGACGGCGTCGAAGAACTGCTTGTAGACGATGATCACCACCGGCACGATCAGCTGCGGCAGGATGATCCCGCCCCATTTGTTGATCAGGTTCAGGTCGTTCATCAGCACGAATTGCGGCACCACCAGCGCCTGCGCCGGCACCATGAAGCTGGCCAGCACGATCCCGTAGAGCAGGCGCCGCCCCGGGAACTGCATCTGGCTGAGCGCATAGGCGCACATCATGCCGGTCAGCAGCACCACGGCCGTGATGATGACCGAAGTCCCGATGGAGTTGACGTACCAGTCCATCAGGCTCGTGTCGAACAGCGCGTCGCGATAGGCCGAGAAGTTGAATTCGTCGGGCAGAAGACCGGCCTCGTCGGAGACGACGCGGTTCTCGGACCTCAGCGAGGTCACGAAGGCCCAGTAGAGCGGGAACATCCAGATCAGCCCCGCCAACAGCGTGATGCAGGTCAGGACCAGGTTCTCAAGACGGCGTTGGCCCGTCATTTGCGTTTTCCTCCGATCCGCAGGATCTGGAATTGCAAGACGGAGATCACGACGATCAGCAAAAACAGCACCAGCGAGATCGCCGCCGCATAGCCGCCGTTGTTCAGCTGGAACGCCTCGCGATAGACCATCAGCAGCAGCACATAGCTGGAGTTGAAGGGCCCGCCCTCGGACAGCAGGTAGATCTGGTCAAAGATCTTCAGCTGCAGGATCAGTTGCAGCGTCAGCACCAGGGCCGTCACCGGCCACAGAAGCGGCCAGGTGACGCGCCGGAACAGCTGCGCCCGCGTGGCGCCGTCCAATTGGGCAGCCTCGTAGAGTTCGGCCGGGATGTTGCGCAGGCCGGCCAGGAACAGCAGCACGTTGAAGCCGTTCGTCCACCAGATCGTCACCACCGCAACGGAGGGCATGACCCAGAACGGGTTCTTGAACACCGGGACCGGCTTGCCGGTCACGAATTCGATCACGGGCTGCAGGACGCCGAACTGGAAATCCAGCATCCAGGCCCAGATCTGCGTGACGACCGACACCGGCAGGACGTAAGGCGTGAAGAACAGGACCAGCGCCAGCGCCTGCATGCGGCCCGACAGCCGGTTCACGGCCAGCGCGATGGTCAGCGCGATCACGGTCGTCGGCACCACCGTCAGCAGGACGAAATAACCGTTGTTCTGCAGTGACCGATAGAACAGCTTGTCCGCGAACAGCCGCTTGTAGTTGTCCAGGCCCACCCATTCGCCGCCGCCGATCAGGGGCGCGTCGGTAAAGCTCATCCGGACGACCTCGAACAGCGGATAGGCAAAGACCAGCGCAAAGATCGCCACGAAGGGCAGGACCAGCGAAAGGGCCACCAGCCTGTGGCGCGTCCGGTTCCGGATCATGGCCATGTCGTCATATTCTCCTGCGGAAGATGCGGGACCCCGCGCACGAAGCGGCGCGGGGTCCCAGGGGGATCAGCGCATCCGGGACTGAAGCTCGGACTTGACCTGCTCCACGGCCTCTTCAGGCGTCATGTAGCCGTGGATGGCGGGCGAGATGATGTTCTGCGCCGCGTCATAGGAGGGCGAGGCCACGCCCGAGACTTCGCTGCGGGGATCGTAGGTCGCGTCATCCGCCAGCGAGGAATAGGTCGCGTTCGGCTGCATCTGCTTGAACTCGTCGCTTTCGGCGACGGGGCGATAAGCAGGGATATGGCCCGCATCGGCCCATTGGATGGCGTGCTTTTCCATCCAGCCGATGACCTCCATGACGGCATCGCGCTTTTCGGGGTCCATCTCGGTCTGGCCCTGGATCGGGATAGCCCAAGCATGGCTGTCGGCCCAGGTGGTCTGGGTGTCCATCAGCTTGGGCACCTCGACCGCGCCCCATTCAAAGCCCAGCTTGCCGGACTCGTGCAGGTCCTTCATCGTCGGCACCTCCCAGACCCCGTTCAGCTGGAAGGCGCTTTTCCCCGAAGTGAACAGCGCCACCGACGCCTCGTAAAGGGCCTGCTCGGGCTGCCAGCCCTCTTCGTGCCACTTGGTCATGATCTCGATGGCCTTGACGGCCTTCTCGGTGCTGTCGCCCGGCAGGACCTCGCCCTCCTCCGAGATCAGCGTTCCGCCCTGCTGCGACAGCAGCGTGTAGAAGACGCGATAGACGCCGCCGTCATCACCGGTGGCATAGGTGACGGGCGTTTCCGAGCCGTTGTCGGCGGCGGCCTGCATGGCCTCCTCAAAGTCGGCGACGCTCTCGATGCCGGTCAGGTTGCCTTCGGCATCCAGGAACCGCGTCCCTTCCAGGAAGGACTTGTTGTAGTAGAGCACGATGGAATGGATGTCGAAGGGCACGGCATAAAGGGTGCCGTCCGGCCCCTTCGCTGCCTGCAGGGCAGTCTCGAAGAAGTCGCCTTCGCTCAGGCCCGCGGCTTCCAGATCCTCGGGGGTGATCGGCGTCAGCACACCCTCGCTCAGCGCCAGCGGCATGCGCGACAGGTGATAGGTCATCAGGTCGGGGCCCTGCCCCACCGCGGCCGAGGTGCGGATCTTGGTATAGAAGGGCACGCCCCATTCCAGGGTGGTGCCGTTGATCTGGATGTCGGGATGTTCCTCGTTGAACTGGTTGATCAGCGCCTTCATGCGGACCCCGTCACCGCCGGCGAAGAAGTCCCACCAGGTCACGGTCTGCTGCGCCGCGGCCGGCAGGGCCAGCCCGGCCGCCAGGGCGATCGCGGATGCAAATGTCGTCAGTTTCATCTTGTCCTCCTCCTTGTTGATTCTGGCGGCGCGGTGGCCCGCATCCGTCCCCGGTAAAGCCGCCCCCAGGGGCGACCCTTCAGCGCAATCGTCCGCCCTCTGGCAGGAAGGCGAAGACCTTGTCGGCCCGTGCGCCGAGGCGGATGCGGTGCCCCTCCAGGCTGTCCCGGCTGCCGCGGCGTTCGAACACGATGTCCGCCCCCGAGGCCGAGCGGGAATGGACGAATGAGCTGCCGCCCAGCTCCTCGGCCACCTCGACCGTGACCGGCAGGCCGCCCGCCTCGACCGGCGACAGATGCTCGGGGCGGATGCCCAGCACCACGCGCGCGCCGACGGCCGGCTTGGGGCCGCCCAGGGCCGCGTGCAGTTCCCCCTCCTCGGCCCGGGCCGTGATGCCGGTGGCGTCGCTGGCCGTCACCACTGCATCGACGAAGTTCATCGCCGGAGAGCCGATGAAACCCGCCACGAAGCGGTTGTCGGGATCGTCATAAAGGCCAAGCGGCCGGCCCGCCTGCATGACGTGGCCGCCCTTCAGCACGAAGATGTCGTCGGCCAGCGTCATCGCCTCGACCTGGTCATGGGTCACATAGATCATGGTCGCGCCGATCTGGCGGTGCAGGCGCGTCAGTTCCAGCCGCATCTGCACGCGCAACTCGGCATCCAGGTTCGACAGGGGTTCGTCGAACAGGAACACCTCGGGCTGGCGGACGATGGCGCGCCCGATCGCGACCCGCTGGCGCTGTCCACCCGACAGGTCCGACGGCTTTTTCTCCAGATGGTCGGTCAGCTGAAGGATGCGCGCGGCCTCGCGCACCTTCTCCTCGCGCTCGGCACGGGGCGCGCGGGACAGACGCAGCGAAAAGCCCATGTTCTCGGCCACGCTCAGGTGCGGATAGAGGGCATAGGACTGGAACACCATCGCCACGCCGCGCTTGGCCGGCTCGACCTCCGTGACGTCGCGGCCGCCGATCTCGATCCGGCCGCCGCTGGTTTCCTCCAGCCCCGCGATCATCCGCAGAAGGGTGGATTTGCCGCAGCCCGAAGGGCCCACGAAGACGCCGAATTCGCCCTTGGGAACCTCCAGCGAGACGTCCTTGATGACCGCATGGGCGCCGAACATCTTCTTCACGTTGGTCAGCTTGACGCCGGACATGGATTACACCTTCAACCGGACCACATGATAGGACAGGGCCGCCAGCTTGCCGCAGAGGCTGCCGTCCTCGATTGCCACGCCGCTGCCCTTGGCCGGCGCGATCGCCTCGTTCCCGGGACCGTTGGTGGCCATCAGGTCGTGGCCCGCGATCACCTGGTGGTCGATGACCGACGCGCCCTCGAACCCGGTCAGCGACAGGCGCAGGTCGGCGGTTTCGGTCAGGTGGCGGTTCACGATGAACAGCGTGACGGTGGAGGCGGCGGTGTCATGTGTCGCCGCGATGTCCATGTAGGGCACGTCGTCGGCCGCGTTGCAGTCATAGGTGGGGCCGTCGACCGACACCCGCAGCGCCGTGCCGCGACCATAGAGCGAGGCCAGCTGATAGGGCCAGTAGATCGACTGCCGCCAGGCCAGCCCGTCGCGGTCGGCCCGGATCGGGGCGATCACATTGACCAGCTGCGCGATGCAGGCGATCTTGACGCGGTCCGACCGGCGGATGAATTCGTTCAGCAGGCAGGCGATGAACAGCGTGTCCTCGAAGGTATAATCCTCCTCCAGCAGTTCGGGCGCCTCGGGCCAGTCCCAGCTTTTCCAGTTCTTCGAATCCTGCTCGCGCTTGTGATACCAGACATTCCATTCGTCGAAGCAGATGTGGACGTCGTTCTTGGCGCGCTTCTTGGCCTTGACGAAGTCGATCACGCCGCCGATGGCCTGGATGTAGCGGCCGGTTTCCTCGACCTTGCCGAAGAAGTTCAGCGTGTCGCGGCTGGAATTCCCGAAATACTTGTGCAGCGAGATGTAGTCGACGTTCTCGTAGCACTCCTCCAGCACGCCCCGCTCCCAGTCCGGATAGGTCGGCATCTCGTCGTTGGAGGAGCCGCAGACGATCATCTCGGCGCCGGGGGTCAGCTGGCGCAGCGCCTTGGCGGTCTCGTCCGCCAGGCGGCCGTATTCCTTGGCCTCCTTGTGGCCGATCTGCCATGGGCCGTCCATCTCGTTGCCCAGGCACCACATCTTGACGTTGTAGGGTTCCTCGACCCCGTGGCTGCGGCGAAGATCCGACCAGTAGGTGCCCGAGGGGTGGTTGACGTATTCCATGAAGTTGCGCGCGTCCGAGATCCCGCGCGACCCCAGGTTCACCGCCAGCATCATGTCGATGCCCAGGTCCTTGGCCCAGATGGCGAATTCGTTGATCCCGACTTGGTTCCTCTCCTTGCTGCGCCACGCCAGGTCCAGCCGTACGGGGCGGTCTTCCTTGGGCCCGATCCCGTCTTCCCAGTTGTAAGCCGAGACGAAATTGCCGCCCGGATAGCGGATCGCAGGGATCTTCAGGTCCCGCACCATCGCCGCCACATCGCGGCGAAAGCCATGCTCGTCGGCCTGGGCGTGACCGGGCTCGTAGATACCGGAATAGATCGCCCGGCCCATATGCTCGATGAAAGCGGCATACAGGCGGTCGTCGATCTGGCTGATTTCGAATGCGCGATGGATCGCGGCAGTGATCCGCATCGGATCCTCCTCCTAATTTGTCCTACAAATTGGCCCCATCTGGCCCAACATGTCAATCATTATTCACCCCCTGCCGCGGCTTTTCGGACCGCGCCGCTTGCCGTCCGAAGCGGTATAAGGTGGTGGAAGACGCGGTTTCGCCCGGCCGCAGGATCATGTCCGGAAAGTCCGGATGGTTCACGGCATCCGGCCAGTGCTGCGCCTCCAGCGCCAGGCCGGCATGGGGGCCATAGACGCGCCCCTCCAGCCCCGGCACGCCATCGAGATGCGCGCCGTCATAAAGCTGCAGCCCGCAGCAGGTGGTCAGGACCTCCAGCGACAAACCCTCCTGCCCGGTCAGCCGCGCGACCGGCCGCAGGGGCTGCGGGCTGTCCGACAGGCAGAAGTTGTGGTCAAAACCGTAGGCGCCGATCGGGCGCGGCCTGCGAAAATCCAGGGGCGTGCCGATGATCGGCCGAACCTCTCCGGTGGGGATCAAGTCGTCGTCGACAGGCAGAAAGTGCTGCGCGTCAATGCTCAGGATCTGATTGCGCACGTCCCCCCGGCCGTCGATGTCGAAATAGCCGTGATGGGTCAGGTTGCAGGGGGTCGCCTTGTCGCAGCGGGCCGACAGGTCGATCTGCAGGGCCCCCTGCGCCAGCCGCAGGGTGGCGCTGATCTGCAGGTTGCCGGGAAAGCCCATGTCGCCGTCGGGCAGGGTCAGGGTCAGGGTCACGGCATCCGGCGACAGATCGCCGATCTGCCACAGTTGCACATCCGTCCCCTCGGCCCCGCCATGCAGCAGGTGGCGCCCGCGAAAGTTGGTGCTGGTCCGATAGGTCTGCCCGTCCAGCCGGAACGTCCCCCCGCCGATCCGGTTTGCGACGCGCCCGACGATGGCCCCGAAATAGCGGGCGCTGTCGAGGTAATCGGCCACGTCCGGGCAGCCCAGGACCAGCGGATGGGCGACCCCCTCCATCCGCAGATCCTGCACGATGGCGCCCAGGGTCAGGACCCGCGCGGTCAGCCCGCCGCCGCTCAGCGTCACGCAGTCGACCTGGCGGCCATCGGGAAGGGTGCCGAAGGGTTCGGGGCGGGAGGAAGGAGAAAGCATCATGCGGCACCTTTGCGCAGGCTGCGGCCCGACAGCGTCAGCAGGCCCTTTTGCAGCAGGATGAAGGCCAGCAGCAGCAGGCCGATGACGATCTTGGTCCACCAGCTGGACAGGCTGCCGTCAAAGACGATGTAGGTCTGGATCAGCCCCATGGTCAGGACGCCCACCAGCGTGCCGAAGACATAGCCCGCGCCCCCGCTGAGCAGGGTGCCGCCGATGACGACCGCGGCAATCGCGGTCAGCTCGGTCCCCACCGTCGCCAGCGCATAGCCCGAGCCGGTATAGACCGAGAAGACGACCCCCGAGAGCCCCGCCATCAGCCCCGAAAAGGCATAGACCAGCACCGTCGTCTGCCCCTGCCGGACACCCATCAGCCGGGCGGTCTGCTCGCCCCCGCCAAGGGCATAAAGGCTGGTTCCAAAGCGGGTGCGATGGGCGATGACCATGCCCAGGGCGACGACGGCCAGCATCAGCACCCCGATCAGGGTCAGGCGCCCCTTGCCCGGCATCAGGTAATAGGCGTCGCGCAGGGTCTTGTAGAAGGGATGCGTGATCGGGACGGACTGGATCGACAGCATGTAGGCCCCGCCGCGCGCCAGAAACATCCCCGCCAGCGTGACGATAAAGGCCGGCATGGCCAGCCTGTGGATCAGGAACCCCATCCCGGCCCCGAATGCCGTGGTCAGTGCCAAAACGCCGGCAAAGACGATCAGCGGATGAAGGCCCGTGTCGCGCAGAAGGACGGCGATCAGCACGCCCGAGAAGGCGATGACCGATCCCACCGACAGGTCGATCCCGCCCGACAGGATCACCAGCGTCATGCCCACCGCGACGATGCCCAGATAGGCATTGTCCGTCAGCAGGTTGCCGATCACCCGCGTGGACAGGATGTTGGGAAACTGCATCCAGCTGAGCAGCCAGGCCAGCAGGAAGATGACGATCGTGGCGTAAAGGGGCAGCGCGCGCGTGTTCATGTCCGGCCCCTTTCGACGGCTTGGATGCGGTGGCTGTCGCGCCACAGCCGCCATTCCCCCGCGATGCGGGGCGATTGCAGGATCAGGATCACCAGGACCAGCCCCGCCTTGATGACGAGGTTATATTCCGACGGAAATCCGGCCAGCAGGATGCCGGTCCCGATGGTCTGGATGATCAGCGCCCCGAGGACCGAGGCCGCCACCGAAAAGCGCCCGCCCAGCAGCGAATTGCCCCCGATGACGACCGCCAGGATGGCGTCCAGCTCCAGCCACAGGCCCGCGTTGTTGGCGTCAGCCCCGCGGATGTCGGCGGTGACGATGATCCCGGCCAGCGCCGCGCAGACGCCCGAGGCGACATAGACCGCGATCAGCAGCACCGTCGCGTTGACGCCCGCCAAGGCCGAGGCGCGGCGGTTGACGCCCACCGCCTCGATCAGCAGGCCAAGCGCGCTGCGCCGGATGACCAAGGTCACAACACAGGCGGTCAGGATCCAGACAAGGGTCGGGACCGGAACGCCCAGGGCCGTGCCCGATCCCAGCCAGGCCAGTCCGGCATCGCTGAAGGTCAGGATGCGCCCTTCGGTGATCAGCTGCGCGACGCCCCGGCCCATGGTCATCAGGATCAGCGTGGCCACGAAGGGTTGGATGCCCACCACCGCGACCAGCACCCCGTTCCACAGGCCCGCCGTCGCCCCTGCCGCCAGGGCCGCCAGCAGCGCGACCACCGGCCCTTGCCCCGCCGCGACGGTCCAAGCCGCCGTGGCGCCGCAGATCGCCATGATGGCGCCGACCGACAGGTCGATGCCGCGCGTCGCGATCACCAGGGTCATGCCGATCGCCAGCAGGGCGACGGGCGCGCCGCGTTTCAGCACGTCGATGACCGGCCCGACCAACCGCCCATCATTTACCTGGATCGACAGAAAGCCGGGATAGAAGACCGAGATCAGGGCAATCAGCGCCCCTAGGGCCAGCAGCTGGGGGGCGATGCGGGACAGGAAGGTCATGCCGCGGCCCCTTCCTGGGCAATGGCGCGCATGATCTGGTCGCCGGTGACCTGCTGGCCCGTCAGTTGGGCCACATGACGCCGGTCGCGCAGCACGATCACCCGGTCGGCGACGGTCACAAGCTCGTCGATCTCGCTGCTGATCACCAGGACCGACATGCCCTGTGCCGTCAGCGTGCGGATCAGGCGCAGGATCTGGGCATGGGCGCCGACGTCGATGCCGCGCGTCGGCTCGTCCAGGATCAGAAAGCGCGGGTTCATGGCCAGCCAGCGCGCCAAAACGGCCTTCTGCTGGTTCCCGCCCGACAGTTCGCCTATGGCCTTCTCCCGGTCCGAGGTGCGGATATCGAGGCGGCGGATATAGTCGTCGGCCAGCTGGTTCTGCTCGGCCCGCGGGATCGGGCGCGACCAGCCGCGTCGGGCCTGCAACGCCAGGACGATGTTCTCGCGGATGGACAGATCGCCCACGATGCCGTCGGTCTTGCGATCCTCGGGCGCAAAGCCGAAGCCGGCGGCGATGGCGGCGCGCGGACTGCGCAGATCGACCGCGCCGTCGGCGTCCCGCACCGTGCCGCTCTGCGCCGGCCGCAGGCCGAACAGCAGCTCGGCCGTCTCGGTCCGCCCGGACCCCAGAAGGCCCGCCAGCCCCACGACCTCGCCCTGCCCCACGGTCAGGTCGAAGGGTTCCATCACGCCCGCCCGCCCCAGCCCGTCGATGTGCAGCATGGCAGGTGCGGCGGCGGCATCGGGGCCGCGCGTCGCCGGGAATGCACGGTCCAGATCGCGGCCCAGCATGTGCTGGATCAGGGACATGCGGTCCAGGCTGGCCGTGGCCTCGGTCACGATCTTGCGGCCGTTGCGCAGGATGGTGACACGGTCAGTCAGCTCGAACACCTGGTCCAGGAAATGCGACACGAAGATGATCCCCAGGCCGCGATCGCGCAGCCCGCGCACCACGTCAAAGACCATCTCGACCTCGCGCCGGTCCAGGCTGGCGGTCGGTTCGTCCAGGATCAGCACCCTGCCCGACTGCGCCACCGCGCGTGCGATGGCCACGATCTGCTGGATGGCCACGGAATAGGTGCCAAGGTCGCGGCCGACATCGATCTCCAGCCCGTACTGGCGCAGCAGCCGGTCGGCCTCGCGCCGCATGGCGCGGCCGTCGATCAGGCCCATGCGGCGCGGCTCCGCCCCGAACATCAGGTTCTGGGCGACCGTCAGGTTGGGCAGCAGGTTGACCTCCTGATAGACGGTGCCGATGCCCAGCTGCCGCGCCTCCAGCGTCGAGCGGGGGTCGATCGGCGCCCCGTCCATCGTGATCGTGCCGCCGTCACGCCGATAGGCCCCGGTCAGGCACTTGATCAGCGTGGACTTGCCGGCGCCGTTTTCCCCCAGCAGGGCGTGGACCTCGCCCGCAGCGATGTCCAGATCGACCTGGTCCAGCGCCCGCGTGCCGGGAAAGGTCTTGGTCAGAGATCGGATGGAAAGCAGCATGAAGGACCCCCTGGTGAACAAGGGCCGGGCCGCGCCATGGCGCCCCGGCCTTCGGCTGTCAGTAGCCCAGGTCCTTGCGGCGGTCGTATTCGCCCTGCGGATCATCGGCGGCGGTATAGAGCTTTGATTCCGTCTGGATGAACTTCGGCGGCTCGGTTCCGTCGGCCCAGTAGGCGGCCAACGCATCAAAGGCCGGTCCGGCCATGTTGGGCGTCAGCTCGACCGTCGCATTGGCCTCGCCCGCCGCCATTGCCTGAAAGATGTCGGGCACGGCATCGATCGACACGACCAGGATGTCCTCGCCCGGCTTCAATCCGGCCTCCTTGATGGCCTGGATCGCGCCCACGGCCATGTCGTCGTTATGGGCATAGAGCGCGCAGATGTCCTTGCCGCCGTTCTCGGCCTGAAGGAAGCTCTCCATGACCTCCTTGCCCTGCGCGCGGGTAAAGTCGCCGGTCTGGCTGCGCACGATCTCCAGGTTGTCGTGGCTTGCGATTGCGGTCTCGAAGCCGGTCTTGCGGTCGATGGCGGGGCTGGAGCCGGTCGTGCCCTGCAACTCGACGATGCGGCACTCCTTGCCGGCCACCTGATCGGCCAACCACTGACCGGCCACCTCCCCCTCATGGACCAAGTCGGAACCCACGGCGGTCAGGTAAAGGTCCTCGCTGCTGTCGACCTTGCGGTCCAGCAGCACGACCGGGATCTCGGCCTCCTTGGCCTCCTCCAGAACCGAATCCCAGCCCGTCGCCACGACGGGGGCCAGCAGGATCGCGTCCACGCCCTGCGCAATGAAGGACCGGATCGCCGCGATCTGGTTTTCCTGCCGCTGCTGGGCGTCCGAGAATTGCAGCTGGATGCCGCGTTCCTCGGCCTGCTGCCGGGTCAGCGTCGTTTCGGCGGCGCGCCAGCCGGATTCCGACCCGATCTGGGAAAAGCCGACAGTCTCTCCCTCGGCCATCGCCATCGTGGCGGACATTGCCAGGGCTGCGGCCGAGGTCATCAGGAATGCTCTTCTCATCTTTTCCTCCTCCTTGTTGGTCGGTGTCGCGCGCCCGTCTCCCTCAGTCGCGCAGGTCTTTCGGCAGCAGGGCCTCGGGGATGTTCTGGAAGCAGACCGGCCGCAGGAAGCGGCGGATCGCCAGGGTCCCGACACTGGTCGCGCCGAAATTCGTCGATGCCGGGTAGGGACCGCCGTGGACCATGGCATCTGCCACCTCGACCCCCGTGGCCCAGCCATTGGCCAGCACCCGGCCCGCCTTGCGTTCCAGCACCGGCATCAGCCGGGCGGCCAGCGGGGTGTCCCCCTCCTCCATCTGCAGGGTGATGGTCAGCTGCCCCTCCAGGCCCTGGGCCACCTCCAGCATCTCGTCATCCGAGGCCACCGTCACGATCAGGCCAAGCGGCCCGAAAACCTCTTCGCCAAGTGCATGATCGGCCAGGAAGGCGGCCGCGGTGGTGCGGAAAACCGCCGGGCGGGCATTGCGGCCTTCGTTGTCGGGGGCCATGACGGGCTCGGCCAGACCGGCGATGCGCGCGGTCCCGTCGCGATAGGCCGCCGCGATGCCGTCGGTCAGCATGACCTGCGCGGGGCTGTCCTGCAGCGCCTGCCGGGCGTTGTCGACAAAGGCGTCGGCGTCAGCTTCGGGCAGGACCAGCAGGCCGGGATTGGTGCAGAACTGCCCCGCGCCCATTGTCAGGCTGCCGACCCAGCCCTGCGCGATCTGCGCCCCCCGAGCCTGCAGGGCATGGGACAAAAGGAAGCAAGGGTTGATGCTGCCCAGTTCGCCAAAGAACGGGATCGGCTCGGGCCGGGCCGCGCAGAGGTCGAACAGCGCACGCCCGCCCCGCAGGCTGCCGGTGAAGCCCACGGCCTTGATCAGCGGATGCTGGACCAGCGCCTGCCCGACCTCGTGGCTGTCGCCATGGAGGAAGGAAAAGACGCCGCCCGGCATGCCGCATTTGCGGATGGCGGCATGGATGGCGGCGGCGATGACCTCTCCGGTGCCGGGATGGGCCGGGTGGCCCTTCAGGACCACAGGGCAGCCCGCCGCCAGTGCCGAGGCGGTGTCCCCGCCGGCCGTCGAGAAGGCCAGCGGAAAGTTCGAGGCGCCGAAGACCGCCACGGGGCCGATCGGGCGCTGGATCATCCGCAGGTCCGGGCGCGGCAGCGGCTGGCGGTCGGGCAAGGCGGCGTCATGGCGGCGGTCCAGATAGGCGCCGTCGCGGATATGGCTGGCGAACAGCCGCAGCTGACCGCTGGTGCGGCCGCGCTCGCCCTGCAGGCGCGCCTCGGGCAGACCGGTTTCCTGCGTGCCGATGCGGGTGATCTCCTCGGCGCGGGACTCGATCTCGTCGGCGATGGCCTCCAGGAAGGCCGCGCGCTGGTCGCGGCTGGTTGCCGCGAAGGTCTGGAATGCCTCCTCGGCGGCGCGGACGGCATGGTCCACCAGGTCGGGCGTTCCAGAGGCGAACTCATGTGCCGGCCCCTGCGCCGGGGAGGAACGGAACCGGCTCTCGCCGTCCAGCCATTCGCCCGCGATCAGGTGCTTGCCATGGGGAGTATAGGTCATCGCTGTTCCTTCAGAATTCGAACGGATCGACGGTGGAGCGTCGACCCAGGGTGAATGCGTCGGCGACCAGCACCATCGGCGCCAGATCGATATCCGCGCGGCCCTGGCGCACAAGCTGCGCCATGCGTGCGTAGAGGGCGGGATATTCGCCCATGATGCTGTCCTGCCCCCCGGCGGCCTTGCCGTCGATCTCCAGCACGTTGCCGCCGCTGCGCAGGGCCAGGTGCCCCCCGTCGGTCCGGAACTCCATGTCCCAGGTCTGCGGACCTTCCTGTCGAAAGTCGAAATCGGCCTCGATCCCCTGCGACAGGGACAGGCGGGCCGCGATGGGCGCCTGGCGGTTGGCCGGGACGTCCAGTTCGGCGCCCAGCAGGTGGACGGGCCGGGGCAGGATCTCGGTCAGGATCGACAGGGCGTTGATGCCGGGGTCGAAAACGCCCATACCCCCCGCCGCGAAGATCCAGTCCTGGCCCGGATGCCACTTGCGCACGTCCTCGCGCCAGGTGATCCGGCCGTCCAGCACGGTCCGATCGGACAGCCATGCCTTTGCCGCCGCGACCGCGTGGGCCATGCGCGAATGCCATGTGGCAAAGATCGAGACGCCCGCGGCCTGCGCCATGCCCTGCAGGGCATGCACCTCGGACAGGGTCGCGCCGGGGGGTTTTTCCAGCATCAGGTGACGCCCCGCCTTCAGCACCGCCACCGCCGCCGCAAAGCGCGGCACCGGCGGCAGGCACAGGCTGACGGCCTCGACATCGGGATGCGCCTCCAGCATTTCGGCGATGTCGCCGAAGGCGGGAATGCCGGGCACCGAGCCATGCCGCGAGACCGTGGCAGCCAGGGTCCAGTCGCCGCTGGTGGCAAGCGCCGGGACATGCTGGTCCAGCGCGATCTTCCCGATGCCTGCAAGCGCGATTTTCATCAATGGCTGTCCTTTCCGACATCGTTTCCGCGGCATCCCTTGAGGAAGTCCATGTCCGCGCCGGTGTCGGCGCCCATGACGTGCTGCTGGTGGAGCCAGGCGTAGCCGCTGGTGGGGGGATCGGGCAGGGGCTGCCAGGCGGCCAGGCGGGCGGCCAACTCGGCCTCGGGGATGTCCAGGTGCAGGCGGCGGGCGGGGACGTCCAGCTCGATCATGTCGCCCGAGCGCACCACCGCCAGCGGGCCGCCGGCCGCGGCCTCGGGCGAGGTGTGCAGCACCACCGTCCCATAGGCCGTCCCCGACATCCGCGCGTCCGAGATGCGCACCATGTCGGTCACGCCCCGGCGCAGCACCTTGGGCGGCAGGCCCATGTTGCCGACCTCGGCCATGCCGGGATAGCCCTTGGGACCGCAGTTCTTCAGCACCATCACGCAGGTCTCGTCGATGTCGAGGTCCTCGTCCTCGATGCGCGCCTTGTAGTCGTCGATGTCCTCGAAGACGACCGCGCGGCCGCGATGGACCAGCAGATGCGGGCTGGCGGCCGAGGGCTTCAGCACCGCCCCGGCGGGCGCCAGGTTGCCCTTCAGCACCGCGATGCCGCCCTGCGCCGTCAGCGGCCGGTCGACCGGCAGGATCACCTCCTCGTTCCAGTTCACGACATCGCGGACCTCGTCCCAGATCGTCATGCCGCTGACCGTCAGCGCGTCCCGGTGCAACTGCCCCGCCTCGGCCAGGCGCTTGATCACCACGGGCAGGCCGCCGGCATAGAAGAACTCCTCCATCAGGTACTGGCCCGACGGCATCAGGTTCACGATCGTGGCCACGCCGCGGCCAAGCCGGTCCCAATCGTCCAGGGTCAGGTCGACCCCCACCCGTCCGGCCATGGCCAGCATATGGATCACCGCGTTCGTGGACCCGCCGATGGCGCCGTTCACGCGGATCGCGTTCTCGAAGGCGTCCCTGGTCATGATGTCCGAGGGCTTGAGGTCGTCCTTGACCATCTGCACGATCCGCCGCCCCGACATCTGCGCCATCACCCGGCGGCGGCTGTCCACGGCCGGGATGGCGGCATTGCCCGACAGCGCCATGCCAAGCGCCTCCGCCATCGAGGCCATGGTGCTGGCCGTGCCCATCGTGTTGCAGGTCCCGGACGATCGCGACATGGAGGCCTCGGCCTCCAGGAACTCGTCCTGGGTCATCAGCCCGGCCTTGACCGCCTCGCTGAAGCGCCACAGATGCGTGCCCGAGCCCACCCGCTCGCCCCGGAAATGCCCGTTCAGCATCGGCCCGCCGGTCACCACGATCGAGGGGATGTCGCAGGAGGCCGCGGCCATCATCAGGCTGGGCGTGGTCTTGTCGCAGCCGACCAGCAGCACCGCGCCGTCCATCGGCTGGCCGCGGATCGTCTCCTCGATGGCCAGCGCCGCCAGGTTGCGAAACATCATCGCGGAAGGGCGGAAGGTGTTCTCGGAGGCGGAAAAGACCGGCACCTCGACCGGAAAGCCGCCCGCCTCCCACACGCCCGCCTTCACCTTCTCGGCCAGTTCGCGCAGATGGCCGTTGCACGGCGTCAGCTCGGACCAGGTGTTCAGGATGCCGATGATCGGGCGCCCGTCGAACAGGTCATGGGGGTAGCCCTGGTTCTTCAGCCAGCCGCGGTGATAGATCGTGTCGCGCGAATTGCCGCCATACCATTCCTGCGAGCGCAGTCGGCGGGGCCAGGGGGCGGGGGTAAAGCTCATCGTCGGACCTCAGAGGGCGGCGACCGCGACCGGGGTCGGGTCGGCATCGTGTTGCAAAAGCGGGTTCTGCAGCGGCAGGCCGAAATCGGGGCATTCGATCCGGAAGATGTCGCCCGCCCGCGCGGTGATCCCGTCGGCGAATGACAGGGTGGCGGTGCCGAAGAAATGCACGTGCACGTCGCCCGGCTGGCGGAACAGGTCGTACTTGAAGTGGTGGTGCTCCAGGTTCGCCAGGCTGTGGGACATGTTCGCCTCTCCCGACAGGAAGGGCTTCTGCCAGACCGTGGCGCCGTCGCGGACCAGGCTGCTGGTGCCCTCGAGATGCGCGGGCAGCGCGCCCACCCGCAGTTCCGGCCCGAAGCTGGCCGGGCGCAGCTTGGAATGCGCCAGCCACAGATAGTTGCCGCGCTCGGTCACGTGGTCCGAGAACTCGTTGGCCAGGGCAAAGCCCACCCGCAGCGGCCGCCCGTCCGGGGCGATCACGTAAAGGCCCGCGATCTCGGGCTCCTCGCCCGCATCCTCGGCAAAGCCGGGCGAGACCAGCGGCCCCCCCGGCGCGACCGCGGCATGACCGTTGCCCTTGTAGAACCATTCCGGCTGCGCACCGATGCCGGTCGCGGGCTTGCCGCCCTCCAGCCCCATGCGGAACATCCTCATGCTGTCGGTCACGTTCTCGGCCAGGCTCTCGGCCGCGCCCTGGTGCATCGCGTCGCGCGTCGCGGCCGAACCCAGATGCGTCAGCCCCGTCCCCGTCAGGTGCAGATGCGCCGGGTCGGGATGATCCAGCGGCACAAGCAGCCGCCCCGCCTCCAGCGCCGCGACCAGGTCGACCGCCGCGCCCCGGCCCCGCGCCTCGACCTCGGCCCCCAGCCCGCGCCCCGCCGCATGCGCCGCCAGCGCCAGATCCCGCGTCGAGGACACCCCCCGCACCAGATGCGCCCCATCATCGCCCCGCACCGCAACGCCACGCGTCCCGTCCTCAAGCGTCAGCTGCGAAAGCCACATCTCAGGCCTCCCGGTTCTTGTTGTCATTGTCAAAAATCCAGCCGCCAGAGAAGCCGAGCCTCTGGCCGTTCCCCCATGTCACGCGGCTGTCCTTGTTTTCCCCCTGCCCATCGTCCGGGCATGACAGGACCATAGCAACTGCCGGACATGATGGTAAAATGACAAAATCCGCCATCCGCATATCGGAAACGGCATCTGACTTCGGAAATGGCTAACTTCCTGTCGCTCCGCGCGCTCAAAGATGCGGCGGAGACGACGGCAGTCAGGCCGGGGCGCGCCGCTCCAGCAGGCCTTGGTAGAGGTCGACGATCCGGGCGGCTTTCGCATCCCAGGTGAACTGGATCTGGACCTGATGTCGCGCTGCCGCGGCCTTTGCGGTCAGCACGGAAGGGTCCTCCAGCACCCCTGCCAGCATCGCGGTCATGCCTGCGGTGATCTCTGCGCGGGTGCCGAGGGGGATGGCAAAGCCGACCTGGTCCGTCACCAGTTCTCCGGGCCCGGCATAGTCGACCACCATCGGCACCACCCCCAGGGCCATCGCCTCCAGAACCACGCCGCCGCCGAATTCGCGGATCGAGGGGAAGGTCAGCAGGTTCGCCCCTGACAGGATTTCCTGCACCCGGTGATGGGGCAGCGCGCCATGGAAGGTGACCTTGTTCTGGATCCCGATCCGGGCCGCCTGCTCGCGCAATTCGTCCAGCATCGGCCCGTCGCCCACGACGTCCAGCACCATCCGCCCCTCCCGCGCAAAGGGTGCGATGGCGTCCAGCAGGATCTGCGGTCCCTTGTAAGGGACCAGCCGCCCGACAAAGCAGGCCCGCAGCGGAAGGCCCAGGTCCTGCCGCGCGACCAGGTTGAAGCGTGACGGGTCGATGGCGTTTTCGGGCAGCCAGACGACCTTGTCCCGAAACGCCGCGGGAACCTCGCTTGCGGTGTGGCGCGAGCCGGCGATGATCAGCGACGCCGCCGACAGCGTCCGGCGGATCTGCGGGTTGAGCTTGTAGACCCCGCGGATGTAGGACAGCCACTCGCGCTCGCGCCGGCGCTCGGCCTCGAAGCCCTTGGGCCAGGGCACGCCCCCGTTCAGCGGCCCCAGGACGAAGGGCACCCCCGCCGCCGCGACCTTGGCCGCCACGGGCGACGAGGCCGTGGGCGACAACGGCGTGATCCGATGGACGATGTCATAACGACCGGCCCGGATGTCGGGGCCGAACCGCTGCCACAGGAGCCGTTCGAAATAGGGATAGCTGAGCGCCGCGATGGCGGACACCGTCGTCCAGCCACGACCCTTCCCCATGCGCAGCACCTCGGCCAGCCGGTAAAGCGGCGCGGCAACCGCCTCGCTGTCGATGGCGGTGAAATCCCGGTCCTCGATCAGGCCCGCCCGCAGGAAGGCATCTCGGTTGCGCACCTGGGTCACGATATGCACGTCCGCCCGCTGACGCAGCGCCGAGGCCAGCGACCAGCCCACCAGCGGGACCGACACCCATTCCGGATTGGCGGCTTCCGCTATGACAAGAACACGGGGTCGAAACGGGGACATGAACAACGCTTTCCGAAGGTGCTTGATACCGCCGGGCCAAACCCCGACAATCAGCGCGACAGTAACTCAGGCTGCGGGTCGAAACCATGTTCATCATCGCCGGCCCGTGCCGCCTGTCACATCCAAGCATGGAGAGGGGCCGGCCCTCGGGCCGCGGCTGTCGGAGGAACCATCGGTGACACTTGGATACATGGTTCCGGAGTTCCCGGGCCAGACGCATGCCTTCTTCTGGCGAGAGATCGGCGCCATCGAGGATGAGGGAACGCCGGTCAGGATCTATTCCACCCGTCGCCCCGCGCCGGGATCCTGCCCCCACCCCTTTGCCGCCGAGGCTGCCGCGCGCACGACCTATGTCTTTCCGCCCGGCATCGGCGCCACCGCCCAGCTTGCGATCCACCCCCGGCGGATGATGCAGGCCGTCGCCTATGTCAGATCGCTGGCCGAAAGCCCTGCCAAGGAAAGGCTGAAGCTGATGGCCCTCATCCCCTCGGCGGCGGCGCTGGTCCAGGACGCGCGCCGTCACGGGGTGTCGCATCTTCACATTCATTCCTGCGCCAATGCCGCCCATCTGGGCGCGCTGGCGCAGATCATCGGCGACCTGCCCTACAGCCTGACGCTGCATGGCGACCTGCCCGTCTACGGCGTGGACCATGCGGCCAAGATGGCGCGCGCGTGCTTCGTGGCGGCCGTCACGCGTCCGCTGGCGCAGCAGATCGCCGAGGTCAGTCCGGCGACCGATGCCCCGGTCATCTGGATGGGCGTCGATTGCGACAGGTTCCGGCCGGCCGCACGGCCGGCGAACGCGATCTTCACCATCGCGACCGTCGCGCGCCTGAACCACATGAAGGGCCATCGCTATGCTCTTGGCGCCGTGGCGATGCTGAGGGACCGGGGGATTTCTGTCCGCTACCGGATCGCCGGCGATGGTCCCGACCGCGCGCAGATCGAGGAAGAGGTCGCGCGGCTGCGCCTGTCCGACCAGGTCCAGATGACCGGCGCCTTGGGAGAGGCCGACATCCTCACCCTGCTGCACGCGGCGGATGCCCTGATCCTCAGTTCCTTCGGCCAGGGCGAAGCCGCGCCCGTGACGGTCATGGAAGCGATGGCCTGTGGCTTGCCCGTGATCTGTTCGCGCATCGGCGGCACCCCTGACATGATCACCGACGGCGTCGACGGGTTCCTGGTCGAGCAGCGCGATATCGCGGGCATCGCCACATGCCTGTCGCGCCTGATTTCGGACCCTGACCTTGCCCGGAGGATCGGTTATGCGGCCCGACGGACTGCCCTGGACCGATTCGACCGCCGCCTGAACGCCCGCCTCCTGCTGGACATGATCCGTCACGGGTGAGAGATTTTTTGCCGGCTGTGGCAAAAAGGCGCCGCTGCGGCTGGCAAGAGGCGTGCCACTTCGCGGGCCGGATATCCAGGGGCAACACCTAATGTCCGCTCTAATGCGGAATATCGCTTGGCCGGACAGCCGTTCTTGCGACTTCTCGCGCGTTCGTGGCGAGCCGGAAATTTCTTAACGCTTCCCTAATCATCTTGCCCTAGTTCCCGAGGAAGGAATTTTCACAAGAGGCGGGAACAATGCCGACGATCTGGGGAACGAACAGTGACGAAGCCCTGCGGGGCACAAGCCAGTCCGACGTCGTCTGGGGTCTGGAAGGCCTCGACACCTTCTACTGGCGCGACGGGATGGGCAACCATACCTATCACGGAGGAACCGGCGGCGAGCGGTTCGACGCGAACCCCTACAGCCCCGGAAATCCGGGTGGCGACCGGCTGTTTTTGGAAGGAAGCCGCGGCGCGACCATCACCATGTCCGCGACCGACAGCGGCCAGGTGCGGATTGGCGGGAACAGCCTGGACTTCACCGGCATCGAGCGGCTTCATGGCACCTCGGGTGACGACTTCGTCTTCGCGCGAGACGCCGGAATGAATGCCAGCGGCCGGGGATTGCCGGGTCACGGCATTTCCGTCTTCACCGGGGCGGGCAACGACAGCATCATCGGTTCGCGTTACGACGACATCATCGACGGCGGATCCGGGAATGACACGATCCGGGCCTTCACGGGTGACGACTTCATCCACTCCAGCACCGGGGACGACCTGATCTATGGCGGCGCCGGCAACGAGAACATCCGGTGGGGCAACGGTGACAGCCTGCACAACCCGGGCAATGACACCATCTACGGCGGCTCGGGGAACGACCTGATCAACATCTGGATCAAACGCGGCGACCTCAACCCCCAGAACGACGCCGTGGGGATCGAGGGGGCATCGGTCACCATCAACGCGATCAACACGGGCGGCAGCTTTGCAGGAACCGCCAGGTCGGGCGTGTTCGACACGGCAAGCCTGCGCTTTGCCGGTTTCGAACTGGGCTGGACCCATGCCGGAAACGATACGGTTGATGCCTCCGGTGCCAATGTCTCGTCGACCGGCATCGGCGTGAATTTCAACACGCGGTGGGGCAACGACCGGCTGATCGGCAGCGTCGGTGACGATACCCTCGACGGCTGCGAGGGCAGCGACACGATCCGTGGCGGTCAGGGCGACGACCTGATCTGGGCCGGCGGCGGGAGCGGGGGCGACGGGTATCGCGACGTGCTGAACTTCCGCTCTGGTGACGGACAGGACACCGTCTACGGCTTCGAGGAGGGCCTCGATGTTCTTGATCTGGGGGGGCGGCGCTATTCCGTCGCGCAGACGCAGGACGGGACGCTGCTGAACCTGGGGGGCGGCGACAGCGTCCTTCTGGATGGGGTTTTCGACTTTACCTGACAGCGGACCGGGAGCCTTTCCTGGCTCCCGGAACCCTTCGCCACCCAAAGCACCTGGGAAGATGTCTGGTGGGGCGGCTCAGCCTCCGCCCTGCAGGACGATGGTGGCCGCCAACGCCCCGCCAGCGCCCAGAATGACCAGGCTTGTGACGTCCCGGAAGCGTTGCACCAACTGCGCCCGCGTCGATGGCCGATAAAGCGACATGGAAATCGGCTCGACTCCCAGGAACTTCTTGACCTGGGAGCGCGTTCGCAAAACCGGCCGCGCCATTTCCAAGGCAAAACCGCTCAGAAGCGACAGGGCGAGGCTGAGGCCCAAACCCAGCACTGCGACGCGCCGCCTGCCGGAACTCATCGGATACTGTGCCTCGGTCGCACTTTCCAGAAGCACCATCTGCTGCCCGTAATCGCCCGAAACCAGACGCTGGTCCAATTGGGCCTGCGACAGGCGCTCGGCGATGGCGGCGCGGGGCACTTCCAGCGCCGCCTGCTGCCGTGCATAGTCAGCCAGCTGTTCCGCCACAGCGGGGATACCGGCGATATGGGCCTTGACGATCGGCAGCCGCCGCTCGACATCCGCGCGTTCAAGTTCGAGAGCAGCGACCTGGTCGCGGATCAGGTTGACCTGCCGGCTGAGCCCGGGCGCAAGCAGTTGCTGCTCCCCCGCACGCAAGGAGGCGATTTCACGCTCCAGCCGCTGCACCTCGGGATGGTCGGGTGCCAGGGTCCGCCGAGCCTGCGCCAGATCCACCTCGAGGACGCGCAACTGCTGGGCGACCGGCGCCGGGCGCCCCGTTTCAGCCGTCCCGACCTCCAGGGCCAGACGCTCCCGCTCCAGCTCCTGCAGCGATCGGATCAGCTCCGAGCGCTGGCTTTCCAGCCGCGTCTGCTCGGCCATCAGATATTCCAAGTTCTCCGGCATCCGCTCGACATTGGCGTTCCTGAAGGCGGCAACCTCCGCCTCCAGCGCGGCAATCTCCTGCAGCACGCGCCGGTCCTCGGATTCCAGCGTGTCGATCAGTTCGGCCAACCGCCTGCCACGGGCCTGCGCATTGCCGGACAGGATCTGGCGCGAGATGTCGTTGGCGAGATTGGCGGCATCGGCCGAGCGGCCGGCCCGCACGGTCACCTGCATGGCCGAGACGTCCATCTCGGCGCCGGGAATTCCCCCGACTGCGGGAATGAAGTTGATCCGGATATCCTCGCGGAACTGACCCACTCGCTGATCCTCGCTCAGGTCGGGCGCAGCGTCATAAAGATTGTAGCGCGACATCATGTCCAGAACATTGCTGCGCGCCATGATCCGCTGCTCGATGAGGCGCAGCCGATTGGCCGTGTCCTCGCTGTCCAGCCCCCCGCTGAGCAGGGTGGGCTGGACCTGGATCACCGCGATCGACTGATAGGCGCGCGGCAGCGCCATGGCCATCATCAGGGCGGCCAGGATACAGATCACCAGTATGGCGGCCATCACCGGACCCCGGCGCCGCAGCATTCCGATGAACTCGTGCCATCCGACTATCGGTCCCATTCAAGCCTCGCCATCATGCAGGAACAGCCCCAGCAGGGGGCAACTGGGGGTCACATAGGCCTCGCAGCGGCGCAGATCGGCCGCCCTGTCCTTGCGGCCGTCGATGGCCAGCAGCACCGACTGGACCAGCGGCAAAGCCGCCAGCCCGGCATCGCCCTGGAGGATCGGAGGCAGGTGCAGGATCGTGAAGTGCGGCGCCAGCGAAGTCTGGGCGACTTCCAGTTCCATGCGGAAGGTCTGGTCCAGCAGCAGCGTCGCGGCTTCGGTCGCCGCCGCATCGATCGTGACGAGGGCCAACTGCTCTGTCAGGCGAGCCATGTGAACCCTCTGCCGCGCCGCGGGGGCAGGCTGTCCAAGGCGCGTCCGGATCGGCTGGCGCGAAAAATCCAGATCGACCAGCGTCACCCGGCGCTCGGGGCGCCGCGCCTCGGACAGAGCCAGGTTCAGGGCCGTCAGAGGCGCCGCCGGACCCGGTCGTGCCTGGCTGACGCCGATGCGGTTCCAGTTGCGCGCGCTTGCCTCCGGCAGGACGCGCGTTCGCAGCAGATCATAGGCTTCCGCCCGGTCGGGATTTTGCGCGTCGGCGATGGCCGCACGCAGGCCTGCCTTTTGCGGCAACTCGATCCGTGGCAGGTCCGCCCATGTCTGCGCCTGCAGGTTGCTGTGACTGCCAGCTCCGTCCATACCCAATTTCTTTCTTCCGTCCCGTCAATCTTTCGTATCATATCGCCTTGTGCATTGCATGAAGCAGATCAGATTGTCCGCAACTTCCAACACATCCGTCAAAAACAATATCGTGGCCGCAGTCGTGATCGGCCGCAATGAGGGAGAGCGTCTGAAAGCCTGTCTTTCGGCTTTGTCCGACCAGGTCGGCCGCATTGTCTACGTTGATTCCGGATCCACGGACGGCAGTCCGGATCATGCGCGCGCACAGGGTGCGACCGTGCTGTCGCTGGACATGTCCCTGCCCTTCACCGCCGCACGTGCCCGCAATACGGGTCTGGCCGCGCTGGCCGGTGATCCCCCTGACTTCGTGCAGTTCCTGGACGGCGACTGCGTGCTGCAGCCCGAATGGCTGCCGGCGGCGCTGACTGCGTTGCGCGGCGACCCGGGTCTCGGCGTCGTCGCCGGCCGGCGGCGCGAGATCCATCCCGACCGCTCGATCTATAACCGGTTGTGCGATGCGGAATGGGACACGCCTGTCGGCGAGGCGCGCGCCGTGGGTGGCGACATGCTGATCCGCCACGAGGCGGTCACGGGCGTCGGGGGCTTTCGCGATTCGCTGATCGCCGGAGAAGAGCCCGAGATGTGCGTGCGCCTGCGGGCGGCAGGGTGGCGCATCAGTCGGCTTCCGGTCGAGATGACCCGCCATGACGCCAACCTGATGCGCTTTGGCCAATGGTGGCAGCGCAGCAAGCGGGCCGGTCATGCATTCGCCGAAGGCGCGGCGCTGCATGGCGCCCCGCCAGAGCGGCATTGGCGCACCGAAACGCGCCGGGCCCTGGCCTGGGGCCTGGCCCTGCCTGCCGCGGCCGTGCTGGGGGCGATCTTTCTGCACCCGCTGCTGCTGCTGCTGTTGCTGGCCTATCCGGCGCAATACCTGCGCCTCGCGCTTCGCATGGGCGCCACGCCCGCCTTCTTCTCCCTGCTGGGAAAGTTCCCCGAGGCGATGGGCGCCCTCAAATTTTACCGCAACCGGCTTGGCGGCCGGCGCGGGACGCTTATCGAATACAAGTAGGGCAACCGGCCGCGCCGGCCCCCTGAGGGACCGGATCACGCAAGTCGGGCGAACGGTCACCCGCCCGATCCCTGCGGGCGGATCCGCGCACGCAAGGCCCGGCGCGCCGCCATCAGGTCATTGGCCGCAGGCGGCGCTGCGGGTTCCGCTGGCGCAGCCGCGACAGGTGCGCCCACCGGACCGGTCGGCGCTTGCGGCGCTGCCGCTTTGGTCCCCGACCGATCCAGATGCGATGCCAGATCCCGCAGCACCGGAAAGCGGAAGATGTCGGTGATCGAACTGCGGGTGATGCCCAGCTCGTCCCGGATAGTGCGGTGCAGCTGAACCGCCAGCAGCGAATGGCCGCCCAGCTGGAAGAAGTTGTCGCCGCCCTGGACCTCGGGCAGGCCCAGGATCGTCGCCATCACGCGCCCGATGCGGGCCTCCAGATCGGCATTGCCCGTGCCGGTGTCAGCCTGCCGCGGCGCAGCTGCGGGCGATGCCGTTGCAGTGACCGCGGGCGCCGGCACCGTCGCCGCCTGCGCGACGGCAGGGCGCGCGGGGGCGACCGCCCCGGACGACGCCAGGGACTTGCGGTCGATCTTGCGGTTCGGCGTCAGCGGCATCTCTTGCAAGACGTGGATCTGCAGCGGCACCATGAAATCCGGCAGATCCCGGGACAGCGCCTGGCGCAGCCCCGCCGGGTCCAGCCCGCTATCCCCGGTAACGTACCCGATCAGCTGACGCTCGCCCTCACCGCTGCTCTGGGCCACCACCGCGACCTCTCGCACGCCCGGCAGGCGGGCCAGCCGGGTCTCGATCTCGCCCAGCTCGATCCGGTAGCCGCGCAGCTTGACCTGCTGATCGACGCGGCCCAGGAAGCGCAGCCGGCCCCTGCTGTCGCGCCGGCAGAGGTCGCCGGTCCGGTAAAGCCGCCCCTCGGGCGTCTGCGGGAATGCCGCATCGGTCTGGGCCTGGCGGTTCCAGTAGCCGCGCGTGACCCCGGCGCCGCCAATCCACAACTCTCCGGCCACGCCGTCCGCGACGGGCTGGCCGCCCGGATCGCGCAGATGCAGGCTGGTTGCGGCGATGGGCTCGCCCAGCCAGACCTCGTCAGCCTGGGTCCCCAGGTCCGCGACCGCTGACCAAATGGTGGTTTCGGTCGGCCCGTACATGTTCAGGATGCGCGCGCCGCTGGCCGCCCGCAGATCGGCCAGCAGCCCGGGGCTCAGCGCCTCGCCGCCAAGCGCGATCAGCTTCAACTGCGACATCGCCTCGCGCGAGGCGCCATCCTCCAGCAACAGCCGCGCCATCGAGGGCGTCGCCTGCAGATGCGTGACACCATGCCGCCGGATCTGGCCTGCGATGCCATAATCGGCATCCTCGGCCACGAGCGGGTTCACCCGGTCATGCAGCACGGCCAAGTGCGACAGGCTGTCGAGAACCTGCGCGGGCGGGATGCCATAGTCGATCAGGCAGGCGATCTCGGTCACGCCGATCTGGCGCAGCGCCGTGATCCGGGCCTCGGCCTCATCCACCGTGCCGAAAAGCCCGCTGTCGTTGAAATAGCGCAGGAAGGCGAATTCCAGGATGCCCTCCATCTCGTCCTCGGACAGGCCCGACAGGTCGATGGCCATGGGATCGCTGATCCCCGCCGGTTTCTTGAAGGCCGGGAAGGCCCAAGCATATTGCTTGACCAGTGCGGCGGCGGCGCGCAGGTAATCCTTCATCGGGCCCCGCGCCACCTCCATCGAGGCCTCGCGCGTGTCCGCCAGGAAGCTGTGCAGCATAAGCGTCACGGTGAATTTCGCCGGGTCATGCCCCGCCCCGCGCAGTGCTGCATGGTATTCCGTGATGCGCGACGCGATGTCGTCGATGCTCTGGCCCAGAAGATGCGTCAGGACATTGGCCCCGATCCGGCCGGCTTCGCGCCAGGTCTCGGGATTGCCCGCCGTCGTCACCCAGATCGGCAGTTCGGCCGACACCGGACGCGGTTGCGTCACGACCGCAAAGGGCGTGCCGTCGGCGCGCGGGAATTCGACTGCCTCGCCGCGCCACAGCCGGCGCAGGTCCTCGATGCAGCGCAGCATCGCGGGTTTGTTGGCGGGCGGTGTGTTCTGTGGCTGCAGGATGAAGTCGTCGGGCTGCCAGCCCGAGGCGATGGCGATGCCCGCCCGGCCGTTCGTCAGGTTGTCGATCACCGCCCATTCCTCGGCGATCCGGGCGGTATGGTGCAGCGGTGCGACACAGGATCCTGCGCGCACGCCGATATTGCCGGTGACCGCCGCCACCGCGGCGCCGGTGACCGAGGGGTTGGGGTAAGGCCCGCCAAAGGCGTGAAAGTGACGCTCGGGCGTCCAGACCGCGACAAAGCCGTTCCGGTCGGCAAAGCGCGCGCCCTCCAGCAGCAGCTCGTACTTGCGCGGGCCGGCGCCGTCGTCGTTGCCCCAGTAATAGAGCGACATCTGCGTGCCACGCCGCGTCCCGGTGCCGGCCTCGGGGGCCGCGCCCAGCAGATCGCCCGAGATGACCACGCGCCAGCCGCGCGTCAGGGTCCAGAAGATCTCGAGCACCGAGATGTCGAAGGACAGGCTGGTGACCGCCAGCCACGTGCCCGGGTCTTCAGCATCGATAGAGCGGTCCATCCCGTGGAAGAAGTTGATGACATTGCGGTGTTCCACCATGACGCCCTTGGGCGTTCCGGTCGAACCCGAGGTGTAGATCAGATAGGCCAGATCGCTGCCCTGCGCCGGCTGCGGCTCGGCCTCGGGACCGGTGGCGTCCAGCGTCAGGACGCGCGCGGCATGTGACGGCAGGCGCGTGAGGATCGCGGGATCGGCCAGCACGACGAGGGCGCCGCTGTCGGCGATGTAATGCGTCAGCCGCTCGGCCGGGTATTCGGGGTCCAGCGGCACATAGGCGCCCCCGGCCTTGAGGATGGCCAGCGCCCCGACCACAAGCCCCAGCCCGCGCGGTGCGAACAGGCCGACCGGAACGCCCGGCCCCACGCCCAAGGCCGCCAATTGCCGCGCAAGCCGCGTGGCGCGCTGGTCCAGCTCGGCATAGCTGAGCTTTTCGTCGCGAAAGATCAGCGCCTCGGCCTGCGGGTTCCGGACCACCTGCGCGGCAAAGGCCTGCTGTATTGTCGCCGGGCCATCCGGACCCACCATGTCGCCGTTGCGGGCGACCTTCGGGTCCTGGCCGGAGCGCAAGGTTGGCGCCCGGTCCAGCGGCAGCGACGGATCGGCCGCCGCCAGGGCCTCGGCCACGTTCGCCAGCGCGCGCCAAGCGGCCTCGGGCAGTCGGGCGCGATCCCACCAGACCTGCACCTGGGATTGCGGGCTGTCGGGCAGCGCCAGGCAGATGGCCGCGCCTTGCGGCGCGTCACCCGGCGAGCCTGCCAGCACCAGGCCCGGCGTGCCCGGGCGTCCCAGTTCGGGCGCGCGCGCGGTCAGGTCGGCCTGCACCGGCCCGCGACGCTGAAGATCCGACAGGTCGCGTTCCAGCGTCGCGGCGATCGAGGCAGGGGTTTCGTCCTCGGTCTCGACGGCAAGCGGGCGGAAGCCCAGCAAATGTCCGCGCACCATCGCGGGCAGAGGCGGGCAGAGCCCGATGTCGAACGAGGTGGAGCCGGTCATGCGTGCCAAGGCCCCGACCACAGCGGCCAGCACCCGGCCGGCGCCAAGCGCCTGCGGCAGCACCAGCCGTGCCTCCTGCCAGTCGGGTGCGGCATCGGTCGCCACGGCCTCGGGCAGGACGACCGGCGCCAGACGGGCCATGCGGCGGCGCCAGAAGGGCTCATCCCGCGCGGCGGCGCGGAGGGCGTCGTCCAGTTCGGTGGGCCCCGGACCTGCCGGCAGCCTGTCGCCCTTGGACAGGCCATGGGGCCGGGGCTGGCCGTCCATGCCCCTCAGGCCGGACAGGGCCAGCGCGCCACCATTGGCGGTGGCCACCAGCAGGTCGTCCTGGCCTGTTTCCAGAACCTCGCCCGGAACAGCCGCCGCCGCGCCTTCGGGCCGGGCGGCAGGGCTGGCGCCGCCCACCAGCATCGGGCCATCCGGCAACTGCAGCCGCGGGCGCAGCATCGGGTTCCAATAGGGCCCGTGGTCCAGCGCCCGGACAAGCCGCGCCTGGTCCTGCGCGTCGGCGGAGAAGTCCAGGACAGCGCCACCAACAGGACGGTCGATGCGCATGTGCCGCCGCAGCGGGGCATGGGGCTGGGGCTGGCCTTGGTCGTCGCCCCGCTCCAGCATGTCGATCAGCTCGGGCAGGCTCTGCAGCGCCGCTTCCCAGCATCGGGCGTTCAGGGTCAGGGCGGTGTCGTCGGGCGCCACCTCGACCGGAACGCGCAGCAGCACCGGCCCCTCGTCGACGCCGCCGCCGATGCGGTGCCAGGTGATGGCATGGGCGGTCTCTCCGTCCAGCAGGGCCCAGACCGGGGCGTTCAGCCCGGCCCGTTCGGGCAGCGGGCCGTCGTGAAAGTTCACCGCGCCCCGCCGTGCCAGCGCCAGGACCTGCTCGGGGATCACCGCCAGGTTGGCCACGCTGAGCAGGTAGTCGCAGGCGACGACCGGCCCCACCGGCAGACCCTGGGCGCGCGCCGCCTCGGCCAATCCGGCGTCCTCGACCGTGAAGGACCGCAGCACATGACCGCGACCCGTCAGGATGCGGGCCGCCTCCAGCGCAAGAGAGGCATTGCCGATCAGAGCGAATTCAAGCTGGTTCACGGGGGTTCTCCGGTCGATAGATCTGTCGGGGTCGGTCGGGTGACAGCGCATGGCGCAACAGGGCCCGCGTCTGCCCCCGCGGGAAGGTGGGATCGGGGCGGCCCAAGGCGCGCAGGCGGCGGACCGCCAGGCCCGCCACATGCGCCGTAACCGCCAGAAGGGCATAGGCGCGGCCGTGGTTCCGGCGATAGTAATGTTCCCGCGAGGCGAACCAGTAGTCGGGTGGCAGCGACCAGTCCTTCATCCCCGTGCTGACCGAGCCGATATGCACGATCCGGGCATCAGGCAGGTAATGCGTGGGCCAGCCCGCCCGCGCCGCGCGCAGGCACAGGTCCGTCTCTTCGAAATACAGGAAGAACGCCTCGTCAAATCCGCCGATCTGCGTCAGCACCTCGGCCCGCAGCATCAGCGCGGCCCCGGCGACCCAGCCCACCGGTGCCGCGCTGCCCGGCATCGGCAGTGTCACCACATGCCGCGACAGCAGGCGGGTAATGGGCCCGGTCCGGGCTGCATCCTCCAGTTCGCTGGCGACGCCGGGGAACTGGAAATGCGTGCAGTGGTGGCCGCCATCCTCGCCCACGACCCGGCAGCCCAGCAGGCCGATGGCGGGATTGGCCTGCATGTGGTCGCGCATCCGCCGCACGGTTTCGGGCTCCAGGAAGGCGTCGGAATTGACGATCAGCACGAAATCGGCCGGCTTTGCCAGCGGGACGCGCAACGCGGCGTTATTGCCAGCGCCGAACCCGCCGTTGTGGCCCGATTGCAGCACCCGCAGCCGGCCGCCCGCCGTCCATCCCCGCGCCTCGGCCGCCTCGCGCATGGTCTCGAAGCTGCCATCGCCCGAGTCGTTGTCGACCAGCGAGATGACCCCCTCGATCCCCTCCATCGCCACCACCGCGGCCTCGGCCGACCGCAGGGACATCTGTGCGCTGCGCCAGTTGAGGATGATCACATGCACCGACCCCCCGCTCATTGTGCGGCCCGCTGCACATTGGCCTGCTGCGCACGATCCGCGGCGGCCAGTTCCTGGCGCATCCGATCCGCCAGAACCCGCACGCAGGGTTCCAGCACCATCGAATCGTGGTCGCCCGGCACCTCGACCACGGTCAGGTCGGGCATCCAGGGCGTCCAGAGGTTGTCCGCGAAAACATACTCGCGGGCCGAGCTGACATGCCTCCCGTTCGACACCTTGAACCGCCGGTCCAGCCGCGGTCGATAGAGCGTCGCGGGTCCCTCCCACGGGCGCATCTCGTAGCGCGGCAGGGCGCCCAGGAAGGCGGCATGGATGGCGGCGTTGTGAAAGCCGGTCGCCTCGGCCTGCGGTGCCGCCAGGCGGCGGGCACGTTCATAGGCCAGCCGTTCCCGCAGCCAGCGGGTCGCAAAGCCGGGACCTTCTTCCCTGATCTCGGCCATGCGGATCATCAGCCGGTCGCGACGGCTGAGCGTCGGCCGCATCGGGATCGGCGTGTCCAGCATGACCAGCCGCGCGATGCTGTCGCCGCCCTCTTCCAGCTGCCGGGCGATCTCCAGCGCGGTCAGTCCGCCGCCCGAAAAGCCTGCGACCATATAGGCCCCGGTGGGCTGGATCTGGCGGATTTCCTCGATGCAGCTCGCGGCGGCCTCGGCCAGGGTCTCGTGCGGCACAGCCTCTCCGAACAGGCCGCGGGCCTGCAGGCCCCAGACCGGCCGGTCAGGCGACAGGCGCTGCGCCAGGGCGCGCAGGTTCAGCACGTTGCCGAACATGCCCGCCACGATGAACAGGGGCGTGCCGCCCCCGGCAGCGCCCTGGCTCATCGGGACCAGGTGCGTGAAGCCCTTGTCCGCGGCAGGCGCTGCCGCCACCGACGATGTCGTGGCCTGACCCTCGGGACGCGGCCCGATCCGCGTTTCGATCAGTGCGGCCAGCGCCGCCACATTGGGCGCCTCGAACAGGGTCGCCAGGGGCAGGTCCAGACCATAGGCCTTGCGGATCATCCCGAACAGCCGCACGGCGATCAGCGAGTGGCCGCCGAGGTCGAAGAACCCGTCCTCGACCCCCACCTGCTGCACACCCAGCAGCTCGCGGAAAAAGCCGGCAATGCTGCGTTCCAGGTCCGTGCGGGGCTCGACGAAGTCGCTGTCCAGTTCCGGGCGTTCGAAACTGGTGCTGGCGCCCGCCTCGCGCGCGCGGCTGCTGCGGGTTTCCTGGGCGATCAGCTGGGGCAGGTCCAAACTGGAAATCGCGATCTGGGGCAGCCCGGCCCGCAGCGCCAGGTCCAGCATCCTGCCACCCTGATCGGGGGGAATCCCTTGGGACACCATCTGCGCCAGACGCTCCTGGCCGGGCCGCTGCACCGGCCGGGGCGCGGGCGGACGCGCGGTCAGCTGGACGGCCGGGGCGGCGGTCAGCCGCCGCAGGGTCAGTCCCTCGACCTCGACCAGCACGACACCCTGCGGATCGGTCAGCGTCACGTCGAAGCTGGCATAGCCGTCGGAATCGTGGCTCAGCCGCACATGGCTGGCAATCCGGGGCGGCAGCGGCGCATGCATCGTCAGGGCCCGATAGGAGAGCGGTACCCACAGCTGGGCGCGGTCATAGCCCCGGATCAGCGCCATGGCCCAACCCGTCGCGATGTCCATCAGCGCCGGGTGCAGCAGGAACCCCTGGTCCAGATCGGAAAGTCCGCTTTCGGGCAGGTGCAGTTCCGCTAAGCCTTCGCGACGGGCCGGATCGCGCGAAAGCCATGTCGCGCGCAGGACCCGCCAGCGCGGGCCAAAGGCCATCTGCACCTCTTGCGCGGATTCCAGGGCATGCCCGGTCGGCGCCTGATCGACGGGCAGGCTGTCGCGCAGCCGCTGCAGGTCCAGAACCGGCCGCGCCCGGTCGGCCGAGGTGATCCGCCCCTCGGCCACGGGGACGGGTCCCGCGCCGAAATCGGCCTCCAGCCGGAACCCTGTATCATCATCGCCTTGGGTCAGGGTCACGGTGAATTCGCGCTCGGCCCCGTCCTCGACCGTCAGCGGGTCCATGAAGGTCAGGTCCCGCAGCGCCCAAGGCGCCCGGCGACCTGCGGCCTCCAAGGCCTCGGCGGCCAGTTCGATCGTCCCGGTTCCCGGCAGCAGGGCCAGTCCGTCGCGGGTGCGATGTTCGGCGATGATCCAGTCCGACGACCGCAGCCGCCCCGTGAACCGCTCGACCCCCGGTTCGTGCAAGCGCGCGGCCAGCAGAGGCTGGCTGACCGGTTCCGGCGCGGGATCGTCGCGGCGGCCCGACAGGGCCTCGGCCGCCATGCCGATCTGGGCCCAGATGCCCCAGTTGACGGCGACGACCTGGCCAAAGGCGGGGATGCCCGCCCCGGCCACCGCGTTCAGGTATTCGTTGGCCGCAACATAATCGACCTGCCCCGCGGCAGCGATCTCGGTCGAGGTGGAGGAGAACAGCACCGTCCGCTGAACGGGTCGATCGGCCAGGACCATCGCCAGGTTGCGAGTGCCGTGCACCTTGGGGGCCAGGACATCCTCGATCTCGGCACTGGACTTGGCCAGCATCGGGGCGTCGTCCACCGTGCCGGCGGCGTGGATCAGGTCCGTGATCGGGCCCAGTTCGCGGCGCACCTGGTCCAGCGCCTGCGCCAGCGCATCGGCGTCGGTCACATCGGCCGTGGCGCACGAAACCCTTGCGCCACCCGCGCGCAGCGACCGCAGTGCCGCCATCTGGCGCGACTGGCGATGGTCGGGATCGGCGGCGATGCGGGCCTCCCACTCCGCCTCGGGGGGCAGGGGGCGGCGGGTCAGCAGGGCCACCGCCGCCCCCTGCCCCGTGATGTGGCGGGCCAGCGTCAGGGCGATGCCGCCCAGGCCGCCGGTGATCAGCACCGTCCGATCCGGCCCGAAGGCCGGCATGTCATCCAGCTGCGGAAGCGGGGCGGGCACCAGGTGCCGGGCCAGCCTGCGCCCATCGCGCCAGGCCGCGCGGGCGGGCGGCGCGGGGTCCATCAGGTCCTCGACCAGCCGGTCCGCCAGCGCGGCAGGATCACCCGCCGGCGGCAGGTCGATGCTGCGCGCGGCCAGCCAGGGGAATTCCCGCATCCCGACGGCCAGCGGCCCCAGGATCATCGCCTTCTCGGGCGCCTGCACGCGCTCGGCGCCCACCCGCGCCGCGCCCGAAGTGACGGCCACCAGATCGACCTCCTGTCCGCCGCCTTCGTTGGCCAAGGCCCGGATCAGGTGCAGGACCGTGTTGAAGCCCTGCTCCAGGTGCCGATGGAAGGGGCTGAAGCCTGCACGCGCACCCTCGCGCGCCGCGTCAGGCACCAGCCAGAAGCTGACGATGCGCTGCGGCAGCCGGTTCTGCGCCACCAGCGCCGCCACCAGCAGTTCGAAATCGGCCGCACCGTTTTCGGGCGCGACGATGAAGGCGTCCGGGGCGGTCTGGGCAAAGCAGTCCCCCGGCCGCAGCCAGATCACCTCGTGCCCCGCCTCGCGCAGCCGCGCGCCCACCCGGTCGGCCAGCCCGCCGTCATCGGCCAGGATCAGAAAGCGCGACTGCGGGCCCTGCGGCCGCCCCTGGTGATCCAGCTCGACGTCGGGCGCAGAGAGCCGCCACGACGGGCGCCAGGCCCAGCCCAACGGGTCGGGCAGACGCAGCGGCGCGTCATCATTGGCTGTCGCCGCGGCCGCGCCCGAGGCAGGTTCGATGAAATAGCGGCGGCTTTGGAACACGTAGCCCGGCAGCGGCACGCGGCGGCGGCCCTCGCCCCAGATCGGGGACCAGTCCAAGGGCACCCCGGCGGCAGACAGGCGCGCGAAGGCCATCAGGAAGTAGGCGTCATCCTCGATCGCCTGCTCGGGGTGGCGCAGCGTGTTGACGACACGGTCGGGCGCGGCGCCATTGGCCTGCGCCAGGGCCGACATGGCCCGGCCCGGCCCGACCTCGACGAACAGCCGGGCGGGGTCCTCGCGCAGTGTGGCGATGCAGCCGCGGAAGTCGACATGATGGCGCAGGTGGTCCACCCAATAGCGCGGGTCGGTCGCCTGCGCGTCGGTCATCCAGGTGCCGGTCCGGTTCGACAGGATCGGGATCTGCGGCGGCGACAGGCGGATGCCGCGCAGGAAGGCCTCGAACTCGGGCAGGATCGGCTCCAGCATCCGGGAATGGGCCGCGATGTCGATGGCGATGCGCTGGCAGTCGATGCCGCGGGCGACCAGCTTGGCCTGCAGCGCGTCGATCAGATCCGTCGGGCCCGAGGCGACCGAAAGGCCCGGCGCGTTTTCCGCCGCCAGGTCCAGACCGGTCCCGGCCTCGGCCATCAACTCCTCGGCAGGCAGGGGCACGCTGAGCATCCCGCCCCGCGCGATGCGGTCGAACAGCCGGCCGCGCAGTTCGACCAGCGCGATGCAGTCCTCAAAGCTCATGACCCCGGCCAGGCAGGCGGCGGTATTCTCGCCCATCGAATGGCCCGCGACGGCCTGGGGGGCGGCGCCCCAGCTGATCCACAGCTGCGCCAGGGCATATTCGACGATCATGATCAGCGGCAGCTGGACCGAAGGACGGTTCAGCGCCTCGGTCGCGGCCTGCGCCTCGGCGGGTTCGGGCAGCCAGACGGCGCGCGGGTCGCGCCCGGTCAGGCGTTCCAGCACGGCCAGCCCGCGCTCCATCCAATCGCGGAACACCGGCTCGGTTTCATAGAGCCCGCGGGCCATGTGGATCGACTGCGCACCGCCGCCCGGGAACAGGAAGGCCAGCTTCGGTGCGGCCGCGGGGCGTTCATGGTTGAAGACGCGGCGCGTGTCGCCCTTTTCCAGCAGGTCGGCAGCCTCGGCCGCCGTCGCGGCGACCAGCACGCGCCGCTTGTCGAAGAGCTTGCGCCCCTGCTGCAGGGTAAAGCCGACATCGGCAAGATCGGCGTCGGGATGATGCCGCAGCCAGGCGGCGAGGGCCGCGGAATTGGCATCCAGCGCCGCGCGGCTGCGCCCCGAGATGACCAGCGGCTGCACGGGCCAGTCCCAGGGCTCGGCGGCGGGGCGCGGCGGCGCCGCCTCGATCACCGCATGGGCATTGGTGCCGCCCACGCCCAGGGAGTTCACGGCGGCCCGTGCCGGCCGATCCGGATGGCTGGGCCAAGGGCTGCGGCGGGCCACGACATGGAACGGCGTTCCTTCGAAATCGATCACCGGGTTCGGCGCCTCGAAGCCCAGGCTGGGAGGAATTTCCTTGTGGTGAAGCGACAGCGCGACCTTGATCAGGCCAGCGGTGCCGGCTGCCGTATCGGTATGGCCGATATTCGTCTTGACCGAGCCGATGCCCGTGCGCCCCCCGCCCTGCCCCAGGGCAAAGGCCTCGGTCAGGGCGGCAACCTCGATCGGGTCGCCAAGCCGGGTGCCGGTGCCGTGGCACTCGACATAGTCGATGGTCGAGGCGTCCACACCGGCGATCAGATGCGCCTCGGCGATGGCTGCGGCCTGGCCTTCCACCGAGGGCGCCAGGTAGCCCGCCTTGGCCGAACCATCGTTGTTGATGGCGCTGCCCCGAATCACCCCCCAGATATGGTCGCCATCTGCGATCGCGTCCTCCAGCCGGCGCAGCACCACCACGGCCGCCCCGCTGCCGAAGACCGTGCCTTCGCTGCGATGGTCGAAGGCCCGGCAGTGCCCGTCGGGCGACAGGATCTCGTTGGGTTTGAAGACATAGCCGCGGCCATGCGGCAGTTCGATCGTGACGCCGCCGGCCAGGGCCGCGTCGCAGTCGCCGGAATTCAGCGCCTGGCAGGCCGCGTGGACCGCCACCAGCGAGGTCGAACAGGCGGTTTGCACCGACACGCTCGGCCCCCGGAGGTCGAAGATATGGCTGACCCGCGTGGCTAGGAAGTCCTTGTCATTGCCGGTATGGCGCAGCAGGAACATCCCGGTCTCCTCGACCAGGTCCCGGTTCGAGCAGATGTTGACCGAGAAATATGTCCCCATCCCGCAGCCGGCCCAGATCCCGACCGCCCCCAGGCTGTCCGGCCGGTGCCCGGCATGTTCAAGCGCATGCCAGCAGGTTTCCAGGAACTTGCGGTGCTGCGGGTCCATGACCGCCGCATCCTTGGGGCTGAGGCCGAAGAACTCGGCATCGAAATGGTCAAAGCCGTCCAGCCGCGCCGCCACTGGAACATAGTCGGGATGGTTGATGCGCGCCTCGGATTCGCCGGCGGCGCGCAGTTCGTCGGGGGTCAGGCGGGTGATCGATTCGATCCCGTCCCGAAGGTTGGCCCAATATTGCTCCGGGTTCCTGGCCCCGGGCAGGTCCAACCCGAAACCGACGATGGCAATATCCCGAGTATTGGCTGGCGCAGCAGTCACGGCCGCCTCCCTTGAATGAACTTGGCAACCCCCGCGAGGCCGACAGGGCGTTGCACAATCTGGAACCTACAATTGAACGATTAGCAAAGCTGCATCGAGGATGCATGGGAATTTACGCTAAATCCTGTGGATTCCTACCGTCGATCGACGTAAGCCTCGGACTGTAGCTGGGGGTCGTCTTGGGTAACAGTCTGACGCTGATCATGTTGGCTGCCTGGCCGGCCGTTGCAGCGGTGCTGTTCGCCAGGCTGAGCCCGCGCCGGGCGATCATCTGGACACTGCTGGCCGGTTATCTGCTGCTGCCGCCTGTGGTGGGGATCGACCTGCCGCTGCTGCCGCCCGTGGACAAGAACTCGATCCCCGCCCTCTGCGCGCTGATCGGGGCGATGGTGATGCGGGACCGGCTGGACCTGGCCTGGCGCCGCCCCGAAGGCTGGGTGATGGCGCTTGCGGTTGTCGCGATCCTCACCCCCGCCGTCACCATGGCCACCAACCCCGAGCCGCTGATCGAGGGCAACACGTTCCGGCCCGGCCTGGGCCTGTTCGATGCCCTGAACGGCACGATCGGGACCGCGCTGATGCTGCTGCCGTTCTTTCTGGGATATCAGGTGATGGCCTCGACCGAGGGCGTGCGCAGCTGGATGCTGTCCCTGATGATCGCCGGACTGGCCTATTCCCTGCCGATGCTACTGGAAGTCCGTCTCAGCCCGCAGCTGAACGTCTGGATCTACGGATTTTTCGCCCATGACTTCAGCCAGTCGATCCGCTATGGCGGGTTCCGCCCGATGGTCTTTCTGGAACACGGGCTGTGGGTGGCGATCTTTGCGGTCATGGCGGTCCTGTCCGCGGCGGTGGCCCTGCGCGAGACGCCGCGCCCGGCGCGGATGCGCCAGATGGGCATCCTGTTCTACCTGCTGGTCGTGCTGGTCCTGTGCAAGAGCGCCGCATCGATCATCTATGCCATGCTGCTGGTCCCCATCATCCTGCTGACGCAGACCCGGCTGCAGGTCAGGCTAGCGGGGATCCTTGCGGTGGCGGTCCTGCTCTATCCGCTGGCCCAATGGACCGGCGTCTTCCCGACCGAGGCGGTCAAGGACCTGGCGGGCTCCATCGACCCCGAACGGGGCCGGTCACTGGAGTTCCGCTTCAACAACGAGGAAATCCTGCTGGAACGCGCCTCGCGAAAGCCCCTCGCGGGCTGGGGCGGGTGGGGCCGCAACCTGGAGGTGGACCCGATCTCGGGCCGCTTCACCAGCGTCAGTGACGGCTACTGGATCGTGATGATGACGCTTGGCGGCATCATGGGCTATGTTGCGACCTTCGGGCTGCTCTGCGGTTCGGTGATCCGGCTCTGGCTGGTCGCGCGGCACCGGCCGGTGGACCGCTGGACGGCGGGGCTGTCGCTGATCATGGCTGCAAGCCTGGTCGACCTGATCCCCAACGCGACCGTCACGCCGCTGACCTGGCTCAGTGTCGGCGCCTTGGCCGGGCTGGCGGCGCGTGGCCTGCCAAGCCCCACGGATCAACCCCAGGCCGAACCCGCCGCCCTGCGACATCCTCCGATGAGGACCGTCATCGGATGAGCGCGCCCCTGACCCCCCGGCACGGGTCTTACCGGCCCGAGATCGACGGCATGCGCGCCATCGCGGTCGCCGGTGTCGTGCTCTATCATTTCGACCTGCCTGCCTTGCCCGGCGGCTTCACGGGCGTGGATGTCTTCTTCGTGCTGTCGGGCTATCTGATCGGCTCGATCCTCTGGCGGGAATTCGTCACCACCGGACGGGTGGCCTTGGGGCAGTTCTACCTGCGCCGCTTCCGGCGGCTGGCGCCCGCCTGGACAGCGATGGCGATCGCCGTCTTCGCCGCAGGCTGGATGATCCTGCTGCCCCACGACTTTCGCGAATTCGGCAAGTCGCTGATCGCCTCGACCCTGTTCCTGGCCAATGTCCATTTCTGGCGCGGCTCGGGCTATTTCGACAGCATGGCCGAGGAAAAGCCGCTGCTGCACATGTGGTCGCTGTCGCTGGAGGAGCAGTTCTACGTCGTCCTGCCCCTGCTGCTTCTGCTCTGCGCCCGGCGCCCGCGACTGGCCTTCTGGCTGCTGCTGGGGGGCACCGTCCTGTCCTTGGCGATGTGCCTGCGACTGACCGAAAGCGACCAGACCGCTGCCTTCTTCCTGTTCCCCTTCCGCGCGTGGGAGTTGCTGGCCGGCGTCCTGCTGGCGATCTGGTCGCATGACCGGGGAGGGCCGCGGCGCGGATGGGCGGGTTCGGCATCCGGACTGTCCCTGATCGTGGCGGGGATGGTGCTGATCGATCCGGCGTCCGGTTTTCCGGGGCCCTGGGCACTGATGCCGGTCATCGGCACGCTGCTGCTGATCTGGCACGGACAGGCCGCCAACCCGGTCAACCGCTTGCTGGCCTCTGGCCCGGTGCGGGGCATCGGCCTGATCTCCTATTCGCTCTACCTCTGGCATTGGCCGATCCGCAGCCTCGCGGGTTTTGCCCTGGGCCCCGATCGCGGGGCCCTGGTGAACGCGGGCCTGATCCTGCTGTCGGTCCTCCTGGCCTATCTCAGCTGGCGCCTGATCGAGCAGCCGGCGCGCGATCCGGGTCGCCTGCCGGGCCGTCCCCTGTTGGCCGGGGTTGCGGTCAGCACGCTGCTGCTGCTGGGCTTGGGAACCTGGCCCTTCCTGCGCGATGGCCTGCCCGGCCGCTGGCCGTCGCAGGTCCTGATCCATGCCGAGGCGGCGCAGGACTTCATCCAGGACTGGTCCCGCTGCGACACCCCAAGCGACGGGCCCTTCGCGGGGATCGAGATTTGCCCGATCGGTCCCGAAGGTCACCCCCGTGTTCTGGTCTGGGGCGATTCCCACATGCGTGCCTTCAAGGAGGGTTTGGACCTTGCCGCGCACGAGGCCGGGACACCGGCACTGCTGATCTGGCGCGCGGGCTGCCCGCCGCTGTTCGGCATCGAGAAACGTGAAAGCGCCGCCACCCGCGCGCAGGATGCCGAATGCAGCCGCGCCAACCGCCAGATCGAGGCGGCCCTGCGCGCCGCACCTTTCGACCGCGTCCTGCTGGTGGGACGCTGGAGCTATTATGCCGAAGGCGGCGGCGTGGGTGCCGATGCACGCAACCGCATCGAGGTGACTCCCGCCTGGCCTGTTGCCGTCCAGCAGACGCTGGATGTGCTTGAGGAGATCGGAAGCCGGGTCCACGTCCTGCGCCAGGTCCCCGAAGTGCCGGATTACGGCGCGCTGCCCGTGGCCCGCGCGCTGGCGCGTGGCGAGACGGTGCCGGAGGCGCGGATGCAGGTGCCGATGGACCGCGCCTTGGAGCGCGAGGCACGGGGCCTGGCACCTTTCGCCGCAGCAGCTCGAAAAGACAGGGTGGTGCTGATTGACCCCTGGCCCCTGACTTGCCACGATGGTTTTTGCACCGTCATGCAGGAAGGACGCACGGTCTATTTCGACAACAACCACATCACCAACGAGGGAGCCATGCGCCTGCGCCAGGTCTTTGCTCCTGTTTTCACACAAGAGGGCGCCGAGGGCACGTGAACAACTTTCCGGACAAGACCTGGGATGTCATCATCGTCGGCGCCGGCCTGGGCGGTGGCGTCTGCGGGCGCGTCCTTGCAGAAGCGGGCTTGTCCGTCCTGTTCGTGGAAAAGGGCCCCGCGACCCCGCGTCTGGCCCAGAACAACCAGGACTGCAGCCACACCGATCCGTTCGCCCGGCAGATGTTCGGCTGCTGGCCCCAGCCTGTCGAGGCGAAGGTGGACGGGGCAACAGCGGTGGGCTGGGGTGCGCAGGGCGTGGGGCTGGGGGGAACCTCGGCCTTCTATGCGGCGGCACTGGAGCAGCCGGAGCGTCACGATTTCGAACCTGTGGCCGACATGCCCCATCCCACCGGCGGCTGGCCGGTCGGATATGACGAATTCGCGCCCTGGTACGACCGCGCCCGGCAGATCATGGCCGTCAACGGCACCCAGGACCCGTTGAGCGGCCAGATGGCGCCCTTGTCGCCCCCCCTGCCCCTCGCCCCACGGGACGAGGCGCTCGGGCAGGCCCTGGCGGAGGCGGGGCTGCACCCTTACCGCGCGCATCTGGGCATCCGGCAGCTGGAGGGCTGCATGGAATGCATCGGGCGCAAATGTCCCCGCGACTGCAAGATGGACGGCCGCTCGGCCGGTGTTCTGCCGGCGCTTGCGACGGGCCATGCAACCGTGCTCGAAGGTGCCGAGGTCGTCGCGCTGGAGGGGCATGGGGACCGCGTGACCGGCCTCAGCATCGACTGGCAGGGCGAACGGCATCAGCTGCATGCGCGCGCCTATGTTCTGGCGGCGGGCAGCCTGTCGTCGCCCCGGCTGCTTCTGGCATCGGTCAGCGAGGCCTGGCCGCAGGGTTGCGCCAATTCCAGCGGGCTGGTGGGACGCGGGCTGATGTTCCACATCAACGAACGCATCGCCATCTGGCCGCCGCGCAACGCCCCGCGCAGCACGCCCGGGCCCCTGAAGGCCTTTTCGATGCGCGATCTCTATCGTCATGAACGGGACAGGATGGGGCTCTTCCAGTCGCTTGGCCTGCCTGCGGATTACGGCAACATCCTCTACGTCCTGCGACAGCGCTATGAAGCCTCGCCGCTGCGCAGGATCGGCATCGGCCGGGAATTCCTGCGCATTCCCGCCCTGGTGGCCGCCCGGCTGCTGGGCGAGGCACGGGTCTTTGCCGGCATCCTCGAGGACATGCCGGACGACAACAATCGCGTCCGGCACGACCCGGCGCGGCCCGACACGATCATCTATGATTACACGATGTCCGCCGACCTGCTGGAGCGCCGCAGGCGCTTTCGGCGGCTGCTGAAGCAGCGCCTGTCAGGGGTCCGCTCGCTGTGGCTGAACCACAGTCCTGAACTGAACGTCGCCCACCCCTGCGGAACCCTGCGGTTCTCGGTGGATCCGGCGCGCGGGGTGCTGGACCGGGATTGCAAGGCCCACGACCTCGACAACCTCTATGTCGCCGATGCCAGCTTCATGCCCAGTTCGACGGGCGTCAATCCGGGCCTGACGATCGTGGCCAATGCCCTGCGCGTGGGCGATGTCCTGAGCCGCAGATTGCGCGGGCCTGCATGACCGAACCGCCGCGAAAGAAGGTCGCCGTGATCACCGGCGCCAGCGAGGGGTTGGGGCGGGCCTTGGCGCGGCAGATGACCGCACGGGGCGTCCATGTGGTGGGCATCGCCCGGCGCGCCGAGGCCTTGGCCGCCACCGCTGAACTCTGCGCGCCGGGCCTGTTCACGGCATGGCCCGGTGACGTGGCGGACCCGGCCCTGATGCGCGAGATCGCCGCCCGCACCGAAGAGGATCTGGGCCCCGTCTCGATCCTGGTGAACAACGCGGTCATCTACGAACGCGCCGATTTCCTGAATTCTCTGGCCGAACACGCCTGCGCGCATCTGCAGATCAACTGCTGCGGCCAGATCAACATGACCGCAGCCGTCCTGCCCTTCATGGTGGCGCGGGGCCGCGGCCGGATCGTCAACATCACCAGCTTCGCGGGCGAAACCCCCCTACCCGGCAGCCTGGGCTATTCCGTCTCCAAGGCGGCCACCCGCGCCTTCACGCGCGCACTGGTGGCCGAAGTCGCCCTGCGCATGCCCGATATCGTGGTGTCCGAATGGATCCCCGGGATAATGCATACCCGCAGCGGCTATCGTGACGGGATCTGCGCCGATCACGCTGCGGCCTGGGGGGCGGAACTGGCGCTGGATGACCGACCCGAGCTGCATGGAACCACCTTCCTGCGCGACCGCGAATTGCTGCCCCACCGGTCGCTTCGCGACCGCTTGAAGGACGCCCTGCTGCTGAAGCCTGCCCCCCGCCCGCGGATGCTGGCGCAGAACAACCCGGTCTTAGGACAAGATACATGCTCGTGAAATCACGTTTCCTGCGCGCGCTGGCCGCCATCACCCTTCTGTTCCAGGCGCCCCCTGCATTTGCCCAGGCCCTGTCCGAACGCGACAGCGCACGGGTCTATGTCTTTGGGAATAGCCTGATCCATCACCTGACGGACACCGACCAGACGACCGTTCCCTATTGGCTGGCGGCAATGGCGCAACAGGATGGGCGCCAGCTTGCCCTCGACGGTCGTTGGGGGTTTCCGCGCAGTTTCGCGACCGAGCTGCCGCCGATCCCGAACTGGTCCTTCAGGACGGTTCAGCCCGCATGGAACCCCGAGCAGCCCTTCAGCAGCGCGAAATTCGACACCGTCATCCTGAACCCGGAGAATTTCATCCAGTATGACCGCGCCGATCGCCCCTATCTGGGCGACAACCCCGACCGGGCGACGCCGCTTGGCGCCACGCTGACGGTCCTGGACTGGGTCGGCCAGAACACCGAAGGTGCGCGGTTCATGATCTACGAGGGTTGGGCCGATCTCAATCCCTTCACCGACAGCTTTCCCCCTTCGGATCGCCAGCTGCAGCGTTACTACCGGCACGCTCAGGCCGGTTACGCGGAATGGTACGACGATTACGTGGCGCGACTGAAGGCGTTGCGGCGCGAGACGCAGATCGAGTTCATCCCGGCCGGGCGGGTGATGGCCCGCCTGCTGTCGGAAAAGCCGCTGTCGGACATCCCGCCCGAGGCGCTTTATTCCGACACCTCGCCCCATGGGACCGAGACGATCTATCTTCTGGCGGCGATGATCACCTATGTCTCGCTCTACGGGGCACGTCCCCCGGCGGGGCTGGAGATGCCCGACACGATCGACCCGCGCTTTGCGGCCGCCTATGAACAGACGGCCGACCGGATCTGGGACATCATGCAGGCCGAGGCGCAGTGATGATCACCCGTGCCAGGATCGGCCTGCTGATGACGGGCGAAGGGCTGGTCCACCGGGCCTTTCGCGGATCGGCGCTGACCATGCTCAGCTTTGGCGGCATCCAGGCCATCCGGCTGGTGTCGAACCTGATCCTCACGCGCCTGCTGTTCCCAGAGGTCTTTGGCCTGATGACCCTGATCATGGTGATCATCCAGGGCCTGAACAACTTTTCGGACGTCGGCATCACGCCGGCCATCCTGCAAAGCAAGCGTGGCGACGACCGCACCTTCCTCGACACGGCCTTCACCATGCAGGCCATTCGCGGGGTCTTCCTGTGGCTGGGCTGCTGCGTGCTGGCCTATCCCGCCGCGCTTTTCTACGATGTCCCCGAGATGATGTGGTTCCTGCCGGTCGCTGGCGTCACCGCGCTGATCTTCGGCCTGCTGCCCACCAAGGTCGAAACCGCGAACCGTCACATGCGCATGGGGCGGCTAACCCTGGTTGAACTTGCGACCGCGGCCATCACCACGACGCTGACCATCGGTCTGGCCGCCCTCCTGGGCTCGGCCTGGGCGCTGGTCATCGGTCTGATCCTCGGCGCGCTGGTCAAGGTGGCCATGGTGCATCGGCTGATGCCGGGTCCGGCCAACAGCTTCCGGTGGGACCGCGACTGCGCGGCCGAACTGATCCGGTTCGGCAAGTGGATCATGCCCTCGACCGTGGTGGGTTTCGTCATCTCGCAGGGCGACAAGGCCGTGCTGGCGCGGCTGCTGACCCTGACGCAGCTGGGCATCTACAATATCGCGTTCTTCCTGGCCAGCTTTCCGCTGATGCTGGGGACGACGGTGATCTCGCGGATGATGATCCCGATCTATCGCTCGGCCGCCGAGGACCCAAGCCCGGCCCAGCTGCACCGGGTCCGCATCGTGCGCATCGCGCTGACCGGCATGTTCATGATGCTTTTGACAGCGCTTGCCATCTTTGGCCATGACCTAGTGACCCTGCTTTACGACGACCGCTACCGCGAGGCGGGCGCTCTGGTCACATTGATCGCGCTGGCCAGCATCCCCTCGCTGATCGGTCTCAGCTACGACCAAGCCGCCCTGGCCCGGGGGGATTCACGCGGCTTCTTCTGGGTCACCCTGGTCCGGGCAATCCTGTTCCTCACGCTGTTCACGGTGGGCGCGGTGCAGGCTGGCATCCCCGGCGCGCTGGCCGGCCAGGCGCTGGCGGCGGTGCTGTCCTATCCGATGCTGGTGCGCCTCGCGCGTCGGCATGGGGTATGGGACGCTTGGCACGATCTGGGCTACGGGCTTCTGGGGCTGGCGCTGGCCGCGGTGCTGCTGGGCTGAAGCAAGCCTATCGATACGCCGCCGATCTGGCGTATCGATAGCCTATCCCTGCCGAGAGCGTTGCGCGATCGCGCGAACTGCATGGGCCGGCAGGATCAGCGCGCCCTTGACATAGCGCATTCCCAAGCGCTTGGGGCTGAGCGCGGCCCGCCACAGCCATTCCAACTTGGCAGCACGCATCACCCGCGGGGCGCGCTTCTGACGCCCGACGATGAAGTCGATGCCGGCGCCGACCGAGGCAAAGCCCATCCCGTGGCAGTGGCGGCTGGCCCGCGCCGCAAAGATCTCTTGTCGCGGCGCCCCGAGTGCCAGCAGACACAGCGCGACGCCGCTGCCCGCCAGCCGCCGTATCAGGACGTCCGCCTCGGGGCCTTCGGGATCGAAGGGGAACCCCGGCGCCGCCACCAGCGCGACCCGAAGGCCGGGATGCTCTGCGGTCAGGCGGCGGCCAGCCTCTTCGCAGCCCTCCTGACTTCCGCCGATGATCGCGATGGGCTTGTCCAGCCGTGCCGCCAGTGCACAGAGCGGCTTAACCAGGTCGGATCCCGGCACCAGCGAAAACTGGTGCCCGGCCAGCCGCGCAAGCCAGACGACCGGATTTCCATCCGCAACCACCAGGTCATGCGCCGCATAGGCCGCCCGGAACGCCTTGTCGAACTGCAGCTTTTCAAGGTGATCGACGTTCATCGTGGCCAGCGCAAAGCCTTGGCCCAGCCTCAGCCGGTCCTCGATGATCGCCATCAGGCTGGCCTGGTCCCGGACGTTCAGCGAGACGCGCCCCTTGCCCACGGTGAACTGCATTGCGTCTGTCCCTCATATCGCCGGCTGCAGGGCGTGGCGCGTCATGGTCTGCAACGGGCGCCCGCACCCAAGATCACGGCAGGTCAGCCCAGGATCAGGCATCTGCCGTTGGATTTCATGTCGCACCTTCATCGCCCGGATCCTCTGCTGCTGCAACCGGAACAAGCTGGCGAAGATGGGCCGCCAACGCCTCCACGTTGCCCGGTGCGAGGATCGAGAGATGATCACCAGGCAGGTTGTGCAATGACCATCCGGCCGCGGCGATCCCCGCCCAGCCCAGCCCTTGCTGCAGGCTCTCTTTCGTGTCCCAGAAACTGCTGTCGGCGCGAAAGATCGTGATCGGTCGGTCATAGGCCTGCGGTTCATAGGATGACACGGCCCGGACATTTGCCTGGATCAACTTTGCCATGTCGTCGATGCCCGCAGGCAGCAGGTCGTTCCTGCGTTGAGGCCGCCCGCCAAAGCGATGCTGCAGGACCGCCCGCAGATGGCCCAGACCGCGCCGACGGAACTGGCGCAGATGGGCGCGCAGCCTGGCCGCTCCGCGGACCGTCGGGCGACCGGCCGGACCCGCGGCGTCCAGGATTGCCAGAACCGGGACCTCGCGTCCCGCGCGGCGGAGCAACTGGGCCAGTTCCAGGGCAAAATAGGAGGCCATCGACACCGCGATCAGGCAGACCGGCTGGCGGGGAAAGTGGCGCTGCAATTCCTCGAAGTAGATCTGTGCGGTGGCGCTGACATCGATCGCCTGCCTTGCGTCCGGCACGCCGATGGTCAGTCCCCAGAGCGGATAATCCGGCCCAAGCGCAGCCGAAAGCGGGCGGAACAGCGCCTGGTTCCGGCCCAGCACATGCACGGCGATGATCGGGGCATGGGTGCCCGCCGGTTGGGTCTTGATCAGGTAGCGGGGTCGATCGTCGCCCGACCGCGCCAGCCTGGTCAGGCCTTCCGGCGTCGGCTCCTGCATCACGTCGGTGCTGTGCATGGACAGGCCGAGATGCGAACGGACCAAGCTGATCAGGCGCAGCGCAAGAAGCGAATCGCCGCCCAGATCATAGAAGTCGTCGGTGGTATGGACCTGCGGCAGGTCCAGAACCTCTGCCATGCAGCGGGCAATGCCGAGCGCCTGGGGGTCCTGATTTTCCAGCCGAGGCGCAGGCGCACGCGCGGCCGGGCGGGGCAGACGCGCCACCGCCACCTTGCCGTTGACCGTCAGCGGCAGGTCCGGCACCTGGATCAGCCGCGGCAGCATGTAACCCGGCAGCTGTCCCACAAGCCAACGGGCAATGGCTTCGGGCGTAGCCTCGGGCCGAAGGATGACCCAGGCCAGCAGCCTTGCAGGAGGCCCCTTGTCCAGATCCACATAAGCCTGCGCGACCCCCTGCTGGGCCGCCAGCACGCCTTCGACATGGCCGAGGTCGATGCGATGCCCCCGCAGCTTGATCTGGCGGTCCGCCCGTCCCAGGAACATCAGCTCGCCGTCAGGCGACCAGCGCGCGAGGTCTCCGCTGCGATAGAGCCGGTCGCCCAAGTGCCAAGGATCGGGGGTGAACATTGCCGCGGTTGTCTGTGGATCATTCAGATACCCGCCAGTGACAGCAGCGCCTCCGATCCACAACTCGCCCTCTCCGCCCGGCGGGGTCAGCGTGCCGTCACCGGCGCGCAGCAGCGCCCGCGCGTGGCCCAAGGGGCGCCCGATCGGCAGCTCGGCTTCGGCGGGCAGCGACGTGGCCTTCCACAGCGTGCAGGTGATGGTCGCCTCGGTCGGGCCGTAGGCGTTGAACAGCGGCACCTGAGCCGCGATCCTTCGCCACTTGCGATAGGCCACGGGCGAGACGCGTTCGCTGCCGGTCACGACCAGCCGCACCGCAGGAGGCAGGGCCTGATCCTGTTCGGAAAGCGTCGTCACCATCTGCTGCCAATAGCTGGCCGGCAGGTTCAGAAGCGTGACGCCCAGATTGTCCGCCAAAGCCAAAAGGTCCTGAACCGGCCTGGCCGGCCCCGGCTCGCGGAGCACGACGGTCGCGCCTGAGAGAAGCGTGGGCCAAACCTCTTCCAGCATCACGTCGAATCCGGGGGCAGCGAATTGCAGCACCCGGTCGCGCGCTGTCAGGCCAAAGGCCGCGATCATCGCATCCGCATGCGCAGAAAGCGCGCCCTGAAGGCCCATCACCGCTTTGGGCACGCCAGTGGAGCCCGAGGTGAAGGTCACATAGGCAAGGCCGTCTGGCGGGATGGCAGGCCGTGGTGGTGGGCTGTCTTCGGCGGCAGCGTCCGCCGGGATGACGGATGTCCCGGTCTCGGCCAAGGACGATGCCGGCTCAGCGACAAGGACACGCGCCCCCACCTGCCGCACCAACTTGTAAAGATAGTCCTGAGGCTGATCCAGATCCAGAAGCGTAAAGGCCGCCCCCAGCTTCAGGACCGCCAGCATCGCGGCAATCTGCTCGGCCGAACGCGGCAAGGCGATGCCAACGATGCTGCCCGGATCAACGCCCTCCGCCGACAACCGCCAGGCGATGCCGTTGGCCATCCTGTCCAGCTGCAGATAGGTCAGGCTGCGCCCCGTCGATGCCTCCGCGATCGCCACGTGATCGCCCTTGGTGGCGGCGATCGTCTCGAAGCGGGTCGCCAGATCGCAGGGCCCAGGGTCCGCCCCAACTGCAGGGCGGCCAAGATCCAGGACCTGCGCCTCGTCTTCGGGCGACAGCATGGGCAGCGCGGCAAGCGCCGTATCCGGTCGCGCCCGTGCGATCTCCTGCAGCAGGCGCTGCAGATGGCAAAGAACCTGTCGCGCCGTCCGGTCAGACAGACGGCCGGCGTCGTATTCCAGCGACAGACCCATTCCGTCGGCACCGTCATGGACGGAAAGCGACATCAGGGACCGGCCCTGCTCGATCAGGCTCACGCCGGTCCAGCCGCATCCGCGCCGATGCAGACGCGCCTGCAGGCTGTCCTGCTGATACATGACGACCGTGTCGTAGAGCGCCTCTGCCCCGGTGCGGCCGGCCCACCGGCGGATCTGCGTCTGGCTGGCATGAGCATGAGGCCTCAGCCGCAGCGTCATCGCGCGTAGCTGTCGAAGAAGGCTGCCGAGGTCAGGCTGGTTGTCGAGCCGGACCTGAAACGGCACCGTCGAGATGAAGCATCCCGTCGCCCGGTCGGGGCCCGACTTGGGACGGCCCGCCTCCACCACCCCGAAAGCCGCGCCGCGTCGTCCGGTCCAGCGGGCCAGGACCATGGCCCAGGCTGCCTGCACGGCGTTCAGGGGCGTGACGTCGATCCGACGGCAGGCGTCCCGCAACCTCTCTGCCGCCTCCTCGGTAAGGGCGGCGGCCAGATTGCGCATGGCCCCCTGCTGTCCCTGCATCATCCGGGGAAAGGGGGCGGCGATCGTCGTGTCGGACAGCATGTCCGCGAAGGCCGCTTGTGCTGCTGCAAGGTCAAGCTCCCGTGCCGCCAGCAGGTCGGAAAACTGCGGAGGCAGGGCGGCGGGCGGCGGCCTGCCCGTCAGCATGCCCCAGAGCTCGTCCAGGAGGATCTCGATGCTGGCCCCGTCGATCAGAGCGTGGTGGATGGTCCACAGCATTCGGGCGCGCCCGCCACCGAGGTCAAAAAGGACCACCCGCCAGCCAAGGCCCATGGTGGGATCGATACCATCGCGGCGATCACGGCGCAGATAGGTCTCGACCGCATCGTCCTGATCTTCTGGCGTCCTTTCCGCAAGGTCGATCCGGCTGAGGGGAACGCCGGCTTCGTCATGGACGCACAACCTGGGCTGTCCGGTATCGCCCAGGCACAAAACGGTCCGCAGGATCTGGTGGCGTCGCGCCAACCCATGCCACGCCGCCTCAAGCCGCCCAAGCTCCAGCACATCGGCCGGCGCATCCACCAGGATCTGCTCGATATGGGCCTGGCGGTCATCCTCTCCGTGAAGGGCCGACATGAAGGCCGCCTGCGCATCCGTGGCAGGACCAAGGTCAGTGAACCGACCGAAGTCAAGCGTGCCGCCGCTGCCTCCATCCCGCATGATGCTGGTCCGTCCTGTCATCGAGAATTGCCCATTCTCACTGTTATCATCAATTGGTCTGGACATAGGAAGAGCCACTGCCGCGGCATCTTCCTATGATTTTATCCGGCAGGCAAATTTGCCGCGACATGTGGCTCCCTGCCGTCACCTGGGTGGTCGCAGTCGAGGGTGCGGTTGGCCTCCCCCCCCTCATGTGCTGCCATAGGACCGGAACAGGCGGGCCAGCCGCGCCGCCTGCGGGGCAATGTCATGCCGCTCCAGCGCCCGGGCCCTTGCGGCTTTGCCCATGGCAGCAAGTTCGGGGGCCGGCGTGGCGGCTGCCCGCTCCAGTGCCTGCGCCAGATCCTCCACGCTTCCCGCCGGGATGAGCCAGCCGGTCTCCCGGTCCAGCATCAGTTCGGGAATGCCCGCGATATAGGTGGCAATGCCGGGCCTGGCGCTGGCCATTGCTTCCATCAAGGCAACCGGCAGGCCTTCGGCGAAACTGGGCAGGACCATGACATGGGCGTCGGCCAGCGCCTGCCGCACCCCGGCCTCGTCCAGCCACCCCGGGAGGCTGATGTGCGATGCGAGCCCCAGCCTGGACACGGCCGCGCGGAGTTCGGATGCCAGGGGCCCATCGCCAACCAGCGTCAGGTGAACGGGTGCGGTGCACCGGGCCAGCGCCTCGATCAGCACCATCTGACCCTTCTGTTCGGCAAAGCGGCCAACGGACACAAGGCGCAGCGGCTGGTCCGGGCCGGGGCCCGCAGGCATCGGGGCGGGCGCGGCGAACATGGCCGGGTCGATGCCACAATGCACCACATGCAGCTTGTCCCAGTGTCGAAAGGCGGTCCAGCGCGACAGCTGGCTGCGCCCGAAGGCGCTGACGGCGACGGCGAAGCGCGCCTCCGCGATCTTGTCCGCCAACAGCAGGTTGTGGGGCGCGTCGAATTCCTCGGGGCCGTGAAAGGTGATGCTGTAGCCCGGCCCGCCCAGCAGACCTGCATAGCGGGCGACATCGGCCGAATTGGTTCCGAAATGTGCATGGACGTGGAAGACCCCAAGCTGGCGGCATCTTTCCGCCAGGACCGCGCCCTCGGCCAGGTAGATCATCTGGCGCAGCGGCCCCCGTCCCTGACCGCTGCGGCGACCTGCACGCCAAGCGGTCAGCAAGGTCCCGGGGTACCGGAAAAGCGCGCGCAGAAGGGCACCCGCCAGGCGCACAGGCCCTTGGTCCAGGATATATTCCGTGCGCGCCTGCTCCTCCTGATCCTCCCGCGACGTGACCTCTTGCTCATCCCGGCGCATGGCAAAACGCGTGACCGGCAGGCCGGCAGCTTCAAGCGCCCGGATCTCGCGCCGGATGAATGTCTGGGACGGCCGGGGATAGGTGTTGATGACATATGCCACCCGGAAGGGCGCACCTTGTTCAGGCAAAGACGGATCGACCATGCTGATAAATGACAGTTCTGTTCACGGATGCAATTCGATGAAACTCTTGCATAATGGATGTCGGGCTGTCGATGCCGTTTCCCAGTTTGCGAATCGGTGCTAAGATAGATTCTTATGAATGCAAAAAGGATAGATTAAGGTGTTGATTGGAATGATCGCGATTTCCGTCGTGGTCGGAATTCTGGCCATTTTCAGTCTGCTTTTGGCGGGCTATGGCCTCGTGTCAGCAATTATCCTGGGATATGTCGGCGGCGGCGCGGCCAGCATGCTGACGCTTGCCGGCCTCGTTGCGCTTCGGGACTGGCTGTGCTGCCGCCAAGATCAGGTCAGCAGCCGGTGCAGCGAGCCACAACACGGAAGGTCTGAACGATCGTTGCCACGTCCAGCGAAAGACTGACTTCCCGGGAATAGCGCTCATCGTACATGGCGCGTCCGGCGAAGGTGCATCCATTGCGCACCGAAACCTGCCAGAGGCCGGTAAGCCCGGGCCGGTGGACGGCGTAGTAGACGCCCGGATAAAGCACGCGTTGCTCGGGCATCATCGGCCGGGGACCGACCAGGCTCATGTGGCCCAGCAGCACGTTGAACAGCTGCGGCAGCTCGTCCAGAGAGGTCCTTCGAAGAAAGGCGCCGACCCGAGTCACGCGCGGATCGTGGCGCAGCTTCTGGTCGCGGTTCCATTCCTCGCGGGCGGCCGGGTCGCTGGCCAAGTGGGCTTGGAGCAGCTGATCAGCATCGGGCTTCATCGTCCTGAACTTGTAGAGGCGAAAAGCCTGCCAGCCGCGCCCAAGACGATTTTGCGTGTAAATCGGGGAATTTCCGTCCACCATGATCGCCAGGGCAACCAGCACCATGAGGGGCAGAAGAAAGGGAAGCGCCAAAACGATCAGAAGAATATCAAGAGAGCGCTTGCCGCCGTTTTCGTAAATTCCAAGGGCACCAATAATCGCGCCATGATCATTCACTTGGTCAGGATGAATATCCTGACCCGCATTATATTGTACCATTTACTGAACTCCGAAGGCATCACAACGTCGGAAACATAAAATTTTAGGTATTTGGACTGAACGCTTTGGTATGGCCTGTATCCGTATGGATATATAGCCGCATCCGAGCGGGAGGAACAACCTATCTAAAAAGCTGATTTAGCGCTAAAAATTCAACTCCAAGCGCAAGCGACGCATGGAGTCGCAACCTGAAGTTGCTCAGGATGTACCTAAGTTAAATTTAAAGCGTTCGTCCGACTGAGGGCGCGCGAATCAGCGCCCCCTGTCCCAGCTGTCAGATTTTCGACGCATCCGCACGGCCAAGGTGACGGTCGAATAAACCGCGAATCCCACCGGGTCCGCAAGCGCAAGGCGCAGGAGGTGCCGTACCGTCGGCCGGTCCTTGCCGGAATTGCGCAGCAGATGGGGGAAAATCCGCGCAAGCTGGACGTTTCCGGCATCTTGACGGCGGCGAACGCGCACCAACCGCCGAAATCCCTCGGTAATAGGCCAGTAATAGGGCCGCTCGACCCTGACACGTTCCTCGGGCGCGAAATTGAGCCGGGCAAAACCATCATCGGCAATGATCGGGGGAAAGCGGTCCCACCGTGCCCGACCCTCGCGGTTCACCGCGAAAAGCCCGGCGCCCGTCACGCCGTCAGCCACGAAGGGAAGCCGCTGCCAGAACCGGGCATAGGACGCTGACAGCGCGCTGCGGGGCGGCGGGACGACCAGTCGCGCCCCGGCGTAACGCGGACCCGCACCCGCCAACGCCTGGAACAGCCCCGCGATGACGCCTGCCCCCACCTCGATGTCGGCATCCAGATAGATGCGGATGTCATCGGGTGCCGCAGCATCGCCCAGGTTCAGCGCCTCGATCTTGCTGCCGATGGGCGTCTCGATCACCGTCAGTCTCCAACTGGCGGCCGCCAGACGGTCCGACATGTCCCGTGCGATCTGCGCCGTCGCATCGGTGCATCCGTTGGGCACGACGACGACCTCATGAACGACCCCCCCAGCCAGATCCTGCCTGCACAGCGCCAGAAGGCAGCGCCCGATATGCGCGGCCTCCTGATGGGCAGGGATGATCACGGTGACGTGGCGCGGATCCATCTAAGCGGCGCCGCCAACAAGGCATTGCTGCAGGGTGCCAGAGACAGGGACCCGAGCAAGATCGTGCATGGCCTGTCTGCGCATCCGTCGAAGTCCCATGGCGTTTACAAAATCGGGTCGCGGCTTTGGCCGTTCCCTCGTCAGTAGCATATCCACGGCCTTCGGTGGTAGGTTCTAAAAGCGCCGGATTTTAGCCGGCGGAATGCTCAAGGTCGGCAGGCGCAGTCTGCGAAATATCGGGAGGCGCATGTCATGGTCCGACAGGCCCTGAAGGCCATGATGCCCGCCACCGTGGGGATCGGGGTGCACAGGATCGATCAGACGGTCCCGCCCCTGCTGCCCGGCGAGGCCGAAGGGGTTGCAAGGGCGGTTCCTGGCCGTATCCGGGAATTCGCGGCAGGTCGTGCGGCGGCGCGCCTCGCGATGAAGGATGCCAGTCTTCCCGCGGCTGCGGTTCCGGCAGGCCCGGACCGTGCCCCATCCTGGCCGGGCGGCATCTGCGGCAGCATCAGCCATGCAGGGGGCCTCGCGGCGGCCTTGGTCACCCGCTGCATGGATTGGCCCTCGGTCGGGCTGGACCTGGAGGAGGCGCGGCCGATGGCTGCCGACCTGATCGACCTGGTCGTCGGGCGGGATGATTGCCTGGGCAGGGACCTGCCTCGACCGCTCGCCGCAACGCTGCTTTTCAGCGCCAAGGAGGCTGCCTTCAAGGCGCAATTCCCGGTCACGGGCCTCTGGCTCGACTATCGCGACGTGGCGCTGACGATCACGCCCGGCGCCTTTGCCCTCACGCTGTGCGACGTGCCCCTGTCGGGCAGCTGGCGGCTGGACGGCCAGATGATCGTGACGGTCATGTTGATGTCGCCCGACCAGCACGGCGCGCTGCTGAGAGTCGGTTGCCCGAAATGATCAAGGTCCTCAGCATGCCGGATCAGCCACCCAGCCCGCTGCGCCAAGGCAGGTCGGGCAGGCCCAGATCATGCACAACCGTATCGCCTGACCCCCGGTGCGTCGCCAGATCGGCGCGCCCGTCAAAGCGCTGCCCCGCGGCAAGCCGGGCCGCCAGCCAGCGCGTCATCTGCGGCGCCGAAAGGCTGGTGCCGCTGAGGCGCCCCAGACCTGCGCCACGCATGCCAGGAACCGCCATGCCCGCAAGGCTGGCGCTGCGCTCGGAGGGCGCGGTGACATCACCGGCGGCGCCATCAGCCAGCAGGCCCGACCAGTGCGCCACGGCCCCCGCCGGATGCGCCATCGTCGACCCCACCCGGATCTGCAGCCGCCCGGTGGCATAGCTGTTCACGGTTCCATTGCGGCGGATGATCGTTCCGGGCGGAACGGGGTCGGCCCCCTGCCACCGTCCCGAGACGTCGCGCGCATCATATCCCGCCTCGACCAGACGCGACTGCCGGCCCCGCCCCCCCGTGCCCGGCAGCCGGTCATCCCGCCCGATCGCCAGCCGACAGGGCGAGGCGCTGCCCTCCGACAGCGTCAGGGACCACAGTCCCGCAGGTGCCCAAGGCTCGCCCTGCGCCGAGGGAAGGGTCGGCGGCACGATCAGCGTCAGGCAATAGCCCGAGTTTTGGCCCCGGTGCTGCAGCACGGCCCGCGCCACCTCGGGCCCTTGGCGATCCGCCAGTCTGACCATCCCGGGCTTCTCCAGCGGGATTGGCAGATCCTCTCCGCCCGGCGGCCGCAGGCTCAGGCGCGGGATCTGCCCACCCGGGGGCGCCCAGATCTCGATTGCACTCGGCGTGGGGTCATCCGGCAGGATCTGCCAATGGATCCATTCACCGGCCTGCAGTTGCCCATTCAGCCGGTCCTGGCAGGCGTTGCCGGTGGGCAGCACGAAATGCACCGGCCCAAGATCGGGTTGGACCGCACCGGCGATGGCGTCCTGCAGACGGGCGATCATCCCGGATCCGTCCTGCGCCCCCCCGGTCACGCCGAGCGAGAGGTTGACCACCAGCGGGGGCCGGACCCGGCGTCCCGCGCGCTGCGACATCTCTCGGGCCAGCATCCGGGCGCGTGAAATCACGAAGATGACGGCAGCCTTGATGAACAGCGCGCCGAGGCTGCCCGAAGTGTCGGCCAAGGCAAAGCGCGGCAGGGAGACGCCGATCACCGGATGCGCCCGGCCAGCGGGATCCCCGGGTGCCTGCCCTGCCGCGATCGTCGCCACGGCTGCCCCGTGGCTGGCCGCGCGCGCCAGCGCCATGTCCCCGCCCGGGTCCAGCAACCCGCAGGCGCGATAGGGTGCATCCTCGTCGCCCGCCCGGCGCAACGCGTCGATCATCGTTCCGCGCAGCTCCTGGCCAAAGGGAATGTCGGGACGCCGATCTCGGGCCGGCCCATCCATCATCCAGACCGCCGCCACCCGGCTGTGGCCCGTAGCGGTGGTCAGCAGCGGGTGGGCAAAGGGAATGGCATGGTCGATCACGCCGATGATGGCCGCCTGATCGGGATCGGCGGGATGGGCCATGGGCTCAAGGCAGGCGGCATCGGGGCCGGGCGGCGCATCCTCCGGTACCAGCGCGCGCTTTGGCGCAAGACGGGGAAGCTGCGCCAGCACGTTGTCGAAGCGCCGCAGGCTTTGATGCGCGACCCTGGGTCGAAGGCTGCTTTCCATCAGCGCCCGCAGGGCCGCGCAACGGCGCGCATGGTCGCGCTGCTGGTGCAGCGTCAAGGGCCCTTCGACCTCTCGCAGCAGATAGTCCGCCAAGGGCCAGCCCTCCTGTCCAAGCCGGGCGAAGGCGGGGGGCGGCACGCGTGTCCAGGTCAGCCCCATCGCTGGTCCCACTCTGTCCGCGCCGCCTGCCAGAGCGAGGCGAGCATCGGCGCCACCGCGACGGAACAGGACGGCAACGGAGCCAGGCAGGTGCCGGCCTCAAGCGCATCGACCAGCGCCGGAAGATGGAAATCGCGGCTGCGCCCCGGTGCATCGCCACCCCAGGACGGCGCGTCGAGGGACAGCCCGGCCATCTGCCCTCCGGTGGCGCGGGACAGCAGCCATCGTGCCAGGACGATGCCCAGGGCGGCGCCGGCCGCGCTGTCGCAGGGATAGTGCAGGCCTGCCACGGTCCGGTTCACCGCGATGCGCGCGGCCATCCGCTCGGGCTGGTCCTGAAGCTGCGGCAGGCTGCGATCCTCCAGCGCCGCCAGAAGACCGGCCAGGGCAAAACCCTGCGCCGCATGGCCGCTTGGAAAGCTGGAATGTCCAGGGCATGGCGTCACCGGCTGGATCAGGGGCGACAGCTGATGCGGGCGCGGCACCGCATGGATCAGCTTGATGCGCTGAACGATCGCCGTGGCCAGGTCCTGGATCACCTCCATCAGCAGCGCGACCGCCGGGGTCCAGCCCGCGTTGACCGGCAGGATCGTTTCGAAAAAATTGCCGACACTTTCGGTCTGCGCCTCGATCTCGGGCAGGCGCTCGGCGCGCAACTCGGCATAGCCGGAGACCAGCTGCAACTCGGCCTGCAGGTCCTGCGGTCCCGGCGGGCGCAAGACCAGAATGGGACCATCCGGGCAGGCCAGGGTCACCTCGGCCTCCGTGCCTGTCACGCTCAGCCCCTCGGCCAGTTCGGAAAGCAGCGCTGCCACGGCGAAATGCGGCTCGATCCGGCGAAGCCG